>NZ_CP043627.1:230000-550000 GCF_016804325.1 Methylobacterium aquaticum | reverse complement strand
AGGATCTGCTGCTTGGGCGCATCGCGGCCGGCGAGGGCCCGGATCGTGGCAGCCCGCTCCGTCGTGAGAGGGTGGCTGCGCAGGAGATCGAGAGGCCTGCCCCGGCGTTCATCGGCGGCGATGCGCTCGAGGATGTCGGCCAGGGCGGCGCCGTTGCCACCCGCACGCACCATCAGGTCGACCGCGTCAGTATCGGCCGCCCGCTCTGCCTCGCGGCTGTAGCCCGCCGAGAGCAAAGCCTCGCCGACCGCGACGATCACCGTCGAACCGGTGAGGTCGCCCAGCACGAGGCTCAACAGGAACGACGTGCCGGAGGCTCGGATCAGAGAGCGGGTCGGGTCGCGCGCACCGACATGACCGAGCTCGTGGGCGAGCACCGCCGCGACCTCGTCCGCCGTCTTCGCCCGCGCGATCAGGCCCGAGAAAAGGATCACCCGCGCGCCCGGCAGCGCGAAGGCGTTGGCCATCTCGTGGCGGCGCACGGTGACAGCGAGAGCCGGCGGCAGCGCCCCATCGGGGCCTTGGCCGGCGACGAGCCGGGCGACGAGGCGGTCGAGGGCGACGCGCCCGGGTCCCTCGGCGCAGACCGGCGGCCGTCCAAGGAGGCGCACCACCTGCGGCTCGACCACGGCACCGAGGCGCGCCTCGATGGAATCCGGCACGAGCGGGACAAGCAGCCGTGCCAGGTACGGGATACCGAAGATCGCAACGAGCAGGATCGAGAGCCCGGCCGCCGCGGACCAGAGCACGAGGCGCGTGTTGCCGCCTGCGCCCTCTCGCCGGCGCAGGTCCGGGCAGCGTTCCGCCAGGGCGGCGGCAAGCCCTTCATCCGAGCATTCGACCCGGTCCGGCGCGTAGGCGGGGCCCACCCGCATCAGCGGCGGCACCGAATCCGCCGCCCGGAGGTCGAGCGGGTCCCAATCCGCCGCGATCCCGGGGCCGATGGCCCGGAGCCGCGTGTCGAGGCGCAGCCGCACCGGATGCGGCCGCGCGCTGACGCCGTCGAAGTAGCGCCCGTCGGTCTCGATGGCGGGGGGCTCTGGCCGCTTCTCCGTCACCGCTCAGAACCCGATCTGGAGCGCGCCGCCGACATCGAGCGCGTCGGCAAGGCCTTCCTGCAAGCCGCTGCTGGCGCCCCGGGCCGCGGCCAGGATCGCCGAGAGTTCCTCCGGGTTGACGATCGTCAGGCTCGTCGCGACCGCCTCCCAGGTCCATGCCTGCACCAGGCGGACATGGAGGACCGCGCTCAGGGGGGCGACGGCGAAGTAGGCCAGGACGATGAGCCAGTGGACCACGCCGAGGCCCGATCGCTGCGCGGCCAGGGCCAGGAGGCCGCCGACCAGGCCGAGGACGAGCAGGAGGCCGACGAGCGACAGCGCGTAGAGTATGTAGGGGACATAGAGGGCGCGGGCCCGCAGGGTCGAGGCGAGGCGCACGCCGCCGAGGCGCACCGCGCCCGCGAAGGCGCGGGTCTCACGGGCCCGGTAATACGGGATCAGCAGGAACGCCGCCGGGATGCAGACCAGGGTGGCGACGAACAGGGCGGTCGTCAGGCGGCCGATCGTCGTGCCGGCATAGGCGGGGTTGAGGATCGTCTCGCCCGCCTTGCCGCCCGGCTTCGGCACCATCAGGTCGGTCGGCAGGGAGAAATCGGACGCGGCCAGGAGCGCGAGGCCGAGCCCGATCAGCGGTCCGAGCCCCACGAGGTAGACCAGCAGCCACGGTCCCAGCAGCTTGCGCCCGCGCGCCTCCGAGTTCAGCCGGCTCGTGCCGATCAGGGTGTGGTCGATGCGGTAGCGCTCCTGGCTTGCCTGCATGAACGGAAAGGCCAGCCCGAAGGTCAGAGAGACGAGAAGCCACCAGCCCGCCGCCCGTGCCGCGTAAACGGAGGCCGAGCCGTCCTGGCCGAGCCGGATGCCGCGCCACAGCGTGCGCATCGCCCGGTAGCGGCGCCCGCGATAGAGGGCGTATTGCCCCAGCACGAACAGGGTGACGAAGGAGATCACCACCGAGAACGGCGCCAGCCGAGGGAACGCCAGGGAGATCGCGAACAGGCCGAGATAGACCGGCACCAGGAGCACGAGCGCCACCAGGAAACCGAGAAACAGTTCCCTGCCGGTGCCGGTATACTCGGCCGGCGACCCGTCGAGGGCGGTGCGGCTCCAGAAGAACCGCCGCAGGTCGGTCATGTACCAGAACCGGTAGACGCCGAAGGTCACGAGCGAGAGCAGGAAGCCCTTGAGGGCCAGCCGGGTCAGGCCTTCGAGCCGCGTATCGAAGGTCACGGGCGCGGCTTGCTGCGCGGGGCCCGGTGTCGCGGAGGTCATCGGGTCGTCTTCTGTCTCGGCGCGCGAACCCGGATTCGTCACCCTCGGTTCGCGAACCGGCTCGTCTCCTGGCGTGCCGCGCAGCTTACGCAGGGAGATGCCGGGGGACCAGCGGAGGTTGTCGGCCGCCCCGGATTATTCACGGCTTCGTCGCATGTCCGGGCGCCCATACCGGCCCGGACGCCCATGCCCTGTCGGGCATGCGCCGCCTCGCGCCCCGATCACGCCCCGGCCTGCGCGTGTGCCTCGCCCGTCTTCTGCGGCCGGATCCGGTACCAGCCGACATAGAGCGCCGGCAGGAAGAACAGGGTCAGGAAGGTCGCCGCGATGATGCCGCCGATCATCGCGTAGGCCATCGGCCCCCAGAAGACCTCGCGGGCGATCGGCACCATGCCGAGGCTCGCCGCCGCCGCGGTGAGCAGGATCGGGCGCATGCGGTGGCAGGTCGCCTCCACCACCGCGTCCCAGGGGTTCATGCCCTCCGCCTCGAACTCGTCGATCTGGGTGACGAGGATCACCGCGTTGCGGATGATGATGCCGATCAGCGCCAGGATGCCGAGGATCGCCACGAAGCCCATCGGCGCGCCGGACGGCAGCAGGGCCGCGACGACGCCGATGAGACCCAGCGGCGCCACGCTCGACACCAGGAACAGCTTCTGGAGGCTCTGGAGCTGCACCATCAGGAAGAAGGCCATCACCAGCAGCATCACCGGCACCACCGCGGCGATCGGCCCCTGTCCCTTGGCGCTCTCCTCCACGGCGCCGCCGGTGGCGAGGTCGTAGCCGGCGGGAAGCTCGGCGCGGAACTGCGCCATGGCGGGGTCCAGCGCCGCCACGACGGTCGGCGGCTGGGTCGCGTCGGTGATCGAGGCGCGCACCGTGATGGTCGGCATCCGGTCGCGGCGCCAGACGATCGGCTGTTCGAGGTCGTAGTGGATCCGCGCGAAGGCGAGGAGCGGCACCGTCGCGCCGCCGGCGGTCGGCACCTGCAGACTCTGGAGCGTGTCGACGGAGCGCCGCTCCGGCCCCTGCGCCCGGCCGACCACGTCGACGAGGTAGATCGCGTCGCGGACCTGGGTGATCGTGGTGCCGCCGACCACGCCGTTGAGGATGCCGGCGATGTCCTGCGAGGTCACGCCGAGCTGGCGCGCCTTGTCCTGCAGGATCTCGACCCGCAGCACCTTGCCGGGCTCGTTCCAGTCGAAGGTCGGCAGGCCGACATGCGGGTTCTGCGCCACCACGTTGGCGAGCTTGAGGGCCTGCGCCCGCACCACCTGGAGGTCGGGACCGCTGATCCGGTACTGGATCGGCCGGCCGACCGGGGGCCGAGGTCGAGGGGATGCACGAACACGTCGGTGCCGACGAAGTCGCGCCGGGCGAGCGCGTTCAGCCGCGCCATGGTGCGGTCGCGGGCTTCCAGCGACACGGTCTCGATCACGATCTGGCCGAAGAACGCGTTCGAGAGCTGCTGGTCGAGGGGCAGGTAGAACCGGATCGCGCCCTGCCCGACATAGGAACTCCAGCGCTTGATCTCGGGGTCGCCCTTCAGGGCCTCCTCGAACCGGTCCATCTGCGCCCTGGTCTCGGCGATGCTGGCATTCTGCGGCAGGGTCATGTCGACCAGTACCTCGGGCCGGTCGGAGGCCGGGAAGAATTGCTGCTGCACGTGGCCCATGCCGACCACCGCGAGCCCGAGGAGGCCGACGCACGTGGCCACGGTGATCCAACGGAAGCGCATCGCCGGCAGCAGCAGCGCCCTGAAGGCATTGAGCAGGCGGCTCGGCTTGTCGTGGTGGCCCTTCATGGTCTTCGGCAGGATCTTCACGCCGATGAGCGGCGCGAACAGGACCGCCACCACCCAGGAGACGAGGAGCGAGGCGGCGATCACCACGAACAGCGAGTAGGTGTACTCGCCCGCCGCCGAGCCGTTGAAGCCGATCGGCAGGAAGCCCGCCACGGTGACGAGCGTGCCGGTGAGCATCGGGAAGGCGGTCGAGGTATAGGCGAAGGTCGCGGCCTTGTGCAGGCTGTCGCCGGCCTCCAGCCGCGCCACCATCATCTCGACGGTGATCATCGCGTCGTCGACGAGGAGGCCGAGCGCGATGATCAGCGCCCCGAGCGAGATGCGCTGCAGCGTGACCCCCATCACCTCCATGATGACGAACACGATGGCGAGGACCAGCGGGATCGAGAACGAGACCACGAGGCCGGCCCGCATCCCGAGGCTCAGGAACGAGACCACGAGCACGATCACCACCGCCTCGACGAGCGCCTTGGTGAAGCCGCCGACCGCCTCCTCGACGATCCGCGGCTGGTCCGAGACGAGGTGGATGCCCACGCCCACGGGCAGCTCGGCCTCGACCTGGCGCATCCGCGACTTCAGGGCCTCGCCGAATTCGAGCAGGTTGCCGCTCTGCTGCATGGCGATGGCGAGCCCGATTGCCGGCCGGCCATTGTAGCGGAACAGCGCCTCGGGCGGATCGGCATAGCCGCGCGAGATCTCGGCCACGTCCGAGAGGCGGAAGAAGCGGTCGTTGACCCGCAGGTTGATCGCCTTCAGGCTGTTCTCGTCGGTGAACTGGCCGCCGACCCGGACCGAGACCCGCTCCGGCCCGGCCTGGATCACGCCGGACGGCGCCACCGCGTTCTGCGCCTGAAGCGTCTTGATCAGCGACTGCACGTCGACGCCGAGGCCGGCGAGCTTGCGGGTCGAGAAGTCGAGATAGATCACCTCGTTCTGGGCGCCGATGATCTGGGTCTTGCCGATGCTCGGCACCTTGATGATCCGGGTGCGGACCTGCTCGACGTAGTCGCGGAGCTGGCGCATCGACAGCCCGTCGGCCGTGAAGGCGTAGACGTTGCCGAACACGTCGCCGAACTCGTCGTTGAAGAACGGGCCCTGCATCCCCTGCGGGAAGGTGCCCTTGATGTCGCCGAGGCGCTTGCGCACCTGGTAGAACAGCCACGGGATCGTCTGCGGTGGGGTCGTGTCGCGCAGGTTGACGAACACCGTCGCCTGGCCGGGCGTGGTGTAGCTCCGCGTGTAGTCCACGGCGCTGATCTGCTGCACCTCCTTCTCGATCCGGTCGGTGACCTGGTCGAGGGTGTCGCCGATGGTGGCGCCGGGCCAGACCGCCTGCACCACCATGGTCTTGATCGCGAAGGCCGGGTCCTCCTCGCGGCCGAGCTTGCGATAGGACATCGCGCCGGCGACGATCGCCACCACCATCAGGAACCAGACGAAGGAGCGGTGCGACAGCGCCCATTCGGAGAGGTTGAACGACTTCATCGGGCGCGGCCTCGCGCTGAGCGGTTTTTCAGGGGGCGGGCCGTAGGGCCGCGCATGGGATGGGTTCGGAAGGCGGTCAGAGCCCCGAGGCGGCGAGGCGGACCGCCTGGCCGTCCTTCAGGCTGTGGACGCCCGCCACCACCACGGTCTCGCCGGCGGTGACGCCGCCGCTCAGCGTCACGCTCGCCTCGTCGGGGGCCGGCGTATCCGCGGGGGGACCACCGTGACGTCGCGGCGCGAGACCGATTGGCCGTCGGGCGCGACGACCCAGACGCTGGTGCGGTCCTCCGCCCGGAGCAGGGCGGTCGCCGGCAGGGTGATGTGCGGCGGGGTGGCGCGCTCGAGGGCGACCGTGATGGTGGTGCCGAGCCGGAAGGCCTCGGGCGGGTCGACGAGCGTCATCCGCACCCGGCGGGTGCGGGTCGCCGGGTCGGCGAGCGGCCCGATCTCGCGCACCCGGCCCGTCGCGGTGATGGTCGGGGCGGCCTGGAGCGTCACCGTGAAGGCGGTGCCGGCCTTGATGCCGGCCATCAGCCCGTCCGGGATGTCGACCACCGCCTCGCGGATGTCGGGGCGGGCGAGCGTCACCACGGCCTGGCCGGCGCTCACCACCTGGCCGATCTCGGCGTTCCAGGCGGTCACCACCCCGTCGACATCGGCCTTCAGGGTGGCGTAGCCGAGCTCGTCCGTCGCCTTCTGGAGGGCGGCCCGGGCCTGGGCCAGGCGCGCCGCCGCGGTGTCGCGGCTCGCCACCGCGGCGTCGAGGGCGGCCTGGGTGACGTTGCCGCCCTCGTACAGGGTACGCTGGCGCGCCTCGACGGCGCTGACATTGGCGAGCTGCGCCTCGACGTCGGTCACGTCGGCCCGGGCCCGGGTGACGGCGAATTGCAGCACGGTCGGATCGAGGGCGGCGAGCCGCGCGCCCTTCGGCACCAGGTCGCCGACATAGACGTCGCGGGCGACCATCCGGCCCGGCACCCGGAATCCGGCCTGCGTCTGGTAGCGCGGCTCGACCGTGCCGGCGAAGGGGCCGAAGGTCTCGGCGGTGCGGACCTCGACCTTGGTGACGAGGACCGGGCGCACCGGAGGCGGCGCCTCGGCTTTCTTCTCCTGGCAGGCCGCCAGGGCGAGGAGGACCGTGAAGGCCGGCAGGCGGGCGGGGATGCGGAGGGGGACGGACGTCATTGGGTGTTGTCCCCGACCACCGCGACCTTCTGGCCGGGACGCAGGAGCTGGATGCCGGCCACCACGACCCGCTCGCCCGGCGCGATGCCGTCCGACAGGACGATGGCCGAGCCGGCATAGCGCTCGATCGCCACGGTCTTGGGCGCGACGGTGCCGCTTCCCGGATCGAGCACCCAGACCGCCGGTCGGTCCTGCCAGCGGAACAGCGCGCTCCAGGGCAGCGAGACCGCCGGCCGGGTCCGGATCTGGCCGATTCCCGCCACGGTCGCGCCGAGCGACATCTCGGGCGGGACCTTGGAGAGCCCGATCTTCACCCGCACGCCGCCGGAGGACGGATCGACCGCCGGCGAGATCTCCCGCACGGTACCGGTGGTGCGCACCCGCGGATCGGACAGGAGGATGATGTCGATCGTCTTGCCCTCCGGCGGCTCGGCGAGCAGCGTCTCGGAGACGATGAACACCGCGTCGCGCGGCCCGTCCTGGGCCAGGGTGAACACGGTCTGGCCGGACTGCACCACCTGGCCGGCCTCGGCGTTGCGCGCCGTGATCATGCCGGCGACCCCGGTCTTCAGCTCGGTGTAGGAGAATTGCTCGCGGGCATTGCCGAGCGCCGCCTTGGCGGATTCGACCGAGGCCTGGGTGGTGCGCAGGGTCTGCTCGGCCTGGTCGTAGGCGGTGCGAGTGGTGTAGCCGCTGCGCATCAGCGATTGCTGGCGCTCGAAGCTCACCTTCGCCTGGGTCAGCAGGGCCTCGGCCGAGGCGAGCGCGGCCTGCGCGGTGTCGACGTTGACCTGCTGCTCCTGCGGCTCGAGCCGGGCCAGCACCTGGTCGGCGGTGACGTGCTCGCCGACCTCGACCAGGCGCTCCTGGATCTTGCCGCTGACCCGGAACGCGATGTTGCTCAGGAACTTGGCCTGGATGTCGCCGGTCAGGACGACCCGCTCGGAGACCGGCGCGAGGGCGGCGGCGACCACCCGGACCTGAGCCAGCGCATCCGCGGGCTTCGCCGTCGGGCTGCGCGTCTCCTGACGCGTCTCCTGGCCCGTCTCCTGGGCGGAGGCGGGCGCCGCGGCGAGGGAGGAGCTCGCGAGGAGCAGGGCGGCGAGGCCGGCGGCGCCCCGCCGGATCGGGATGGGTCTCATGAGGGGCGTGCGCAAGGGTCGAGCCTGGAGATGCCGTAGCATAAGAAAGATCATGTGAAGGAGCGGCCGCGAGGGGGCGGATGCGGCCGCTCCTTCCAGATGCGGCGCGGTCTCCGGGGGGAGGCCGTCACCGCATCTGTGGGGGCACCCCGGCATCGTGCCGGGGCGAACCGGGAATGGGTGATCGCGTCAGGTCTGGCCCGGCGCGGACAGGCACGAGGCGCACGGCGCCGCCGGGTCGGGCCGGGTCCAGGCCAGCAGGCCGGCCCAGCCGGCGAGCGCGAAGAGCAGGAGCGCGACGGCGGAGAGCGGCACGCGGCCCGGCAGCAGCGGACGGGCGCGCTCCACCGGCGGCGCCTGGAGGGCGAGGCCGTTGGCCAGGCGGGTGAACCCGGGCCGGTGCGGCGCGGTTCTGCGGGACGGACACATCACCGTGCGGGCCATGGCGCGCGCTCCTTGAAGGCGACGCCCGCTTCGTACTAATAACTGACCAGACAGTCAATAAGGTGCATGATGGCGAGTGCGGGCAAGGGCGTGATCGGAGGTAAGACGGTGCCCGCGGGACCGCGGCGGCGGCGCAAGGAGGAGCGGCCCGGCGAGATCGTGGAGGCGGCGTTCGAGGAATTCGCCCGCTCGGGCTTCGCCGCGACCAAGCTCGACGACGTGGCGGCCCGGGCCGGGATCACCAAGGGCACGATCTACCTGTACTTCCCGAGCAAGGAGGACCTGTTTCTCGCCACGATGCGGGAGATGAGCCGCCCCTCGCGCGAACACCTGGCGGCGCTCACCGCCGCCCCGCAGGGTCCCGCGATGGCGATCCTGCGCTCGCACTTCACCTTCGAATACGCGCAGATGGTCGAGGACCGGCGCACCCGCGAGATCATCCGGATGCTCCTGGCCGAGGTCAGCCGCTTTCCCGACGTCGTCGAGCGCTGGCGCGCCGAGGTGATCGGCCCGGAGGTGGAGGCCCTGCGCCGGGTCGTGCGCTACGGGATCGAGCGGGGCGAGTTCCGCCCCTCCGCGGCGGAAGAGTTTCCCCACCTGCTCTTCGCTCCCGTCATCATGGCCTGCACCTGGCGGCTGATGTTCGGCGACGACCACGCCCTGGACGGCGCGGCCTATCTGGAGGGGCATCTCGATCTGATGGAGCGGGGACTGGCGCGGGGAGAGGGGGATGTGCGCGGCTGATCCCCCTTCTGCGCAGGGCGTCCCGGGAAGGGCGAGGCGCAGGGACATCCCCGCTCCCGCATGGGAGGAGGATCCGGCGCGAACGGCGGCATCCGCCCGCCGCCTCGCCGGGACCGGGGTCGCGGCCCGGCCCGGACTGGGCCGTTTGCGGGGCATCGGCGAGCCGATGCCGGTTCACGCATTCACCGGAGGTGCGGTGCAAGACCGTGATCGACGAGCCCGAGGCGCGGCACCACCGTGCCGGGGGCGAGGATGGCGCCCGGCGCCACCACCGCATTGGCCCCGAGCCGCGCCCCGTCCCCGACGAGGGCGCCGAACTTCGGACAACCGGTATCGACCGTGAGGCCGTCGTGCCGGAACGCCACCGTGGCGCCGGGCCATTCGTTGCGGTGGTTGGCGATGACGGCGCCGGCCTCGAGGTTGACGCCCCGGCCGATCACGCTCTCGCCGACGAAGTTGAAGTGGGCGAGCGCCGTCCCGGCGAACAGGAACGACGCCTTCAGCTCCGCTCCCGGCCCGATCGTGCAGGCCTCCTCCAGCCAGGCGCCGCCCCGCAGGGTGGCGCCGTGGCCGATGAAGCAGCGCGGCCCGACGACGAGCGGGCCCTTGAGCACCGCGCCGGGCTCGATCCGGGCGCTGCGATGCACGGCCACCTCGTCGGTGACGCAGAAGTCCCGGGTCGAACGGTCGAGGAGGCGGCGGACGATGTCGCCCGCCTGCGCCGTGAGTGCCCAGGGCGGCGCGGAGGAGAGGTCCGCGAGGGCGGAATGCGGGAAGGCCGGGATGTGACGGACGAGGAGGCTCGCGGTCATCCCGGCTCCCGAGGTCTGGTCGCGGACGCGAGATCAGTCGCAGACGCGAGGATCAGTCGCAGACGCGCACGCGGCGGATATAGACGTCGCCGAACTCGTCGACCATCCGGCGGCGGACGGTGTAGCAATCCGGGCCATAGGCCGGGGCGTAGCCGTAGGCGGGCCCGCCATAGACCGGCGTGTAGCCGTAGGCCGGGCCGGGGGCGTAGCCGTAGGCCGGGCGCGACCCGGCGGCGATGGCGCTGCCGAGGGCGAGGCCGCCGACCGCGCCGAGGGCGAAGGCCGGTCCCGCCCGCCAGCGCGCCTCGGCCGGGGCGGCACCGGCCAGGGTCACGCTCGCCACGGTCGCCGCGGCCACGCAGACGGATGCGATGCGCTTCATGGCAAATCCCCATGAGTTGAGAGGGAAGCAAGACTTCGCGGGCACCCCGAACCGGAACCGTGGTTCGTCGGTGCTCGATGTTTCGGTTATCGCACCGTCACGCTGAATGCCGGCTGAAGCGCGGCTTTAAGATTCCTTCAGGCAAGTCACGTCGCATCGGCCGCGGGCTTCGCCTGCACGATGCGGTGACCCGAGACCTCGGCGCCGGCCTCCGGGGCAAGGCGCCGGAACGACAGGGTCGACAGGCCGGAGAGGACCGACACCGCCAGGAAGGCGGGCCAGAAATCCTCCGCCCGGATCTCGGTGCGGCCGTGCCACTCGGCGGCCGACTGGAGCGCGAAGGCCCCGAAGGCGACCCCGATGCTCAAGGACAGCTGCTGGGCGACGCTGGCGAGGCTCGTCGCCGCGCTCATGTCGCGCGGATCGACGTCGGCATAGGCGATGGCGTTGACGGCGGTGAATTGCAGCGAGCGGAAGCAGCCGCCGATCAGCAGCACCGCGACGATGAGGGCGTGCGGCGTGCTGGCAGTAAACAGGCCGTTGACCGCGAGCAGGGCCGCCGCGACCAGCGCGTTGAGGGTCAGCACCGCCCGGAAGCCGAAGGCGCGCAGGATGCGGGCGGCGATGGTCTTCATGAACAGCGCGCCGGCGGCGGCCGCGAAGGTGATGAGGCCCGAATGCAGCGGATCGAGCCCGAAGCCGAGCTGCAGCATCAGGGGCAGCAGGAACGGGATCGCCCCGGTGCCGATGCGAAACAGGCTGCCGCCGACGACCGCCGCCCGGAAGGTCGGGTAGCGCAGGAGATCGAGGCGGATCACCGGATGCTCGACCCGGCGGCTATGGGCGAGATAGAGCCCGCACAGCACGATGCCGGCGCCGGTGCAGGCCCAGGACACGACTTCCGGCAGGAGGTGGCGCCCGCTGGAGGCGAGCCCCAGCATCAGGCTCGCGAGCCCGGTGCCCGAGAGGACGAAGCCGACGAGGTCGAGGGGCGGGCGCGCCTCCTCCTTGATGTCCTGGAAGTACCGGGTGGCGAGCAGGATGCCGGCGAGCCCGATCGGCAGGTTGATGAAGAAGATCCAGCGCCAGTGCAGCGCCGTGGTGATGAAGCCGCCGAGCGGCGGGCCGATCACCGGGCCGACCAGCGCCGGGATGGTCAGGGTGGCGAGCGCCTGGACCAGCTCGCCCTTCGGCACGCTGCGCAGGAGCACGAGGCGCCCTACCGGCACCATCATCGCCCCGCCCATGCCCTGGAGGAAGCGGGCGGCGACGAACCAGCCGAGCGAGTTCGAGGCCGCGCAGGCGAGCGAGCCGGCCATGAACACGGCGAGCGCCCAGCGGAAGACCGTGCGGGCGCCGTAGCGGTCGGCGGCCCAGCCGCTGATCGGGATGAAGATCGCCAGGCTGACCAGGTAGGCGGTGAGCGCCAGCTTCAGGGCGATCGGGTCCTCGCCCATGTCGGCGGCGATCGCCGGCAGCGACGTGGCGAGCACGGTCGAATCCGTGTTCTCCATGAACAGGGCCGTCGCGACGACGAGGGGGACGATCCGTGCCTGGCGCATGGGGCCGGTATCTAGCACCGGGCTTCCTCCGAGGAAGCGCGAATCGGCGAGGGCTCGCCCGCGCGCGACGCAGGGATGCGCGGATCTGCCTGCGGGGCCGCCCGTCGCGTCGCCCGACCGCATTCGTCGTCCGGCCTCGGTCCGCCGGTCGACCTCCTCTCGCCAGGACATCCGGCTCCGTGCTTCCCCAAGGGAGTATGCCGGTTTTTCCCGAATGATGCCGTCTTGGGCAAGAATCACATCTTTTCATCATGCCGGATAAAGCGTTTAACAGGTAACACGACACTAGGTAATAGGATTTTAATCTCTATTTTTTACTGCGCCGTAGACATTAAGCTTTGCCTCATACCCAGCAAGGACGGCGGACGAGCACGATCATGACGATGCAAAATTTAAAGATCGGCATCTCGGCGCGGGCAACGATCCTGGTCATCGCCATGTCGTGCCTCGCATTTATCGGGTCATCATTATACATTCATCGCTATCAGGAAGTCGTCATCGACAAATCCGTCGCCGACGGGACGAGGGCGCTCGGATCGAGCGCGGCCCGGAGCGTCGGCAACTGGATATCCGGTCGGCTGAACCTCGCGACATTGGTCGCGCAGCAGATTTCGTCCGCCGGGCCGGGCGTGGATCCGCGCAGCGTGATGGACGCCCCGGTCGTCAGGGCCTCGTTCCTCCTGAGCACCTTAGGACGGCAGGACGGGTCCTTCGTCGGCGTGCCCAAGCAGGATCTCCCCGCCGATTACGATCCCCGGCAGCGGCCGTGGTACAAGGCCGCCCTCGCGGCCAACGGTCCGACCCTGACCGAGCCCTACGCGATGAAGGCCCCGCCGGCCCTGGCGATCACGGCCTCGAACCCGATCCTGGACCAGGCGGGCAAGCCGGTCGGCGCGATCGGCAGCGCCTTCGACCTCAAGGAGGTCGTCGCGATGCTCAAGACGGTCGACCAGGAGGGCAAGACCTACGCCTACCTGGTGTCCGGCGCCGGCAAGATCCTGATCCACCCCAACGCGGCGCTGATCAACAAGCCCCTCGCCGATCTGCTGCCCGGGGGCGATCCCCGCAACGGCGGAGGACTGGTCGATGCGGTCGAGGACGGCCGGCCGACGCTGACGCTGTTCACCCGCATCCCCGACCTGCCGGCCGGCCTCGACTGGTACGTCGCCCTGTCCATCGACAAGGCTGACGCGCTGGCGCCGGTCCGGTCCCTGTCGCAGATCCTGGGCGTCACCACCCTCCTCGCCCTGCTGCTGATGGCGGTGTCGGTCGGCCGGATGATGACCATGACGGTCGCGCGTCCGATGAAGCGCCTCGTGCAGGTCCTGGAGCGCATGGCCCGGGGCGACGACGACACGGTCATCGAGGAGGCGGGGCGCGGCGACGAGATCGGCGCCGTCGCCCGGGCGGTGCAGGCCATCAAGACGATGGTCTCGCGCAAGGCCCTCGAACAGGCCGAGATCGAGCGCCTCGCCGAGGAGACGGCGGCGGCGGAGCGGTCGCGCACCATGGCGAGCTTGGCCGACGGCTTCGAGCAGGCCGTCGGCGGAATCGTCGGCGTGGTGTCCTCGTCGTCGGCGCAGTTGCAGGCCACGGCGCAGGCGATGGCCACGACCGCGGCGGACGCGGCGCGCCAGTCGACGCAGGTGGCCTGCGCCGCCGGGAACGCGGCGTCCAACGTCGGCACGGTCGCGGCGGCGGCCGAGGAGCTCAACGCCTCGATCCTGGAGATCAGCCGGCAGGTCGCCGGCTCGGCGGACTTGGCGCGCCGCAGCGTGCAGGAGGCCGACGAGACCGGCGCGCTGGTCCAGGAGCTGCGCGCCGCGGCGTCGCGGATCGGCGACGTGGTCGGGCTGATCTCCGACATCGCCAACCAGACGAACCTGCTCGCCCTCAACGCGACGATCGAGGCCGCCCGCGCCGGCACGGCCGGCAAGGGGTTCGCCGTCGTGGCCGCGGAGGTGAAGGTGCTGGCGGAGCAGACCGCCCGGGCGACGCGCGACATCTCCAGCCAGATCGCGGTGATCCAGGCCACGACGAACCAGGCGGTCACGTCCATCGGCGGCATCACCGGGCGCATCCGCGAGATCGACGTCGTCGCCAGCGCGATCGCCGCCGCCGTCGAGGAGCAGGGCGCCGCCACCCAGGACATCGTCCGGAACGTCAGCCAGGCGGCGCGGGACAACGACGAGGTGACGGGCAACCTCTCGGGGATGGCCGGGGCCGCCGAGGAGACGGGGGTGGCGGCCGGCCAGGTCCTGAGCGCGGCCTCCGAACTGTCGCGTCAATCCGAGCGCCTGACGATCCAGGTCGGCGACTTCCTCGCGCGGGTGCGGGCGGGCTGAGCCGCCCTCGGGCGGACCCGTTCCGCCCGCACGGAGCCGGGAGGAACGGGCTTGCCTCGGCAGGTTATATCAATGGCCCAAGATGCTGACGCATCGGGCCATCGAGCCATCTCGAATTTTCCTGTGCCAAGCCAAAGGCTTGACGACAATTCGAGAACGGAACCAAAGGTCGTTTCCAACGACCGTTGGTATTATTCCGCCGCGACCCGCATCGGACCGGCGAGGTCGGCCGCCGCGCGCCGGGGCGTCGAGACCTCGGCCACCGGCAGGGGGTGTCGTCGGTGAGCGCCACGAAGCGGCTCCCGTCATAGGCGTGGAGCCGGCCGGTCTCGATCTCGAAGAACCAGCCGTGCAGGGAGAGCCGCCCCCTGGCGAGCGCAGATGCCACGCTCGGGTGGGTGCGCAGGTGGGCGAGCTGCACCACCACGTTCTCGAGGGCGAGCGCACGCAGGCGGTCACCGGGGTCGATGTCGTGCGGATAGGCCTCGCAGACGATCCGGTCGGCGGCGTGGCTGTGGCGCAGCCAGGCGGCGACGTTCGGCATGTCCTTGAGGGCGCCGGGCTGCATCAGCCCCTTCATCGCGCCGCAATCCGAGTGGCCGCAGACCACGATGTCGCGCACGCCGAGCGCCACCACCGCGTACTCGATCGCCGAGGAGACGCCGCCGTTCATCTCCGCGAAGGGCGGCACGATGTTGCCGGCGTTGCGGCAGACGAACAGCTCGCCGGGGCCGGCCTGGGTGATGTGCTCGGGAGCGACCCGGGAATCGGCGCAGGCGATGATCAAGGCCTTGGGCTGCTGCCCGTCGCGCACGAGGCGCTCGTACATCCGCTGCTGGCCGGGGAAGACGCTGCCGCGGAAGGTGGAGATGCCTTGGATGATGCTGTTGTCCACGGTGGGTCCTTCGATCGAGCGCGAGAATCAGGCGAGAATCAGGAAAGAGCGTGGGAGACGGGGCTTCGTGGCGGCGGCCGGCTACCGCCCCACCGCCCAGCGGCCCCGCTCGACGCCGTTGCCGCGCTCGGCGACCATCGGCTGGCCCTGGATCTGGCCGGTGCCGGCCCGCTGCGACAGCGGCGAGCGGGGATCGTGGTAGGGGCTGGCGACGTAGCTGCTCATGAACCCGCCGCCGGCGGCCTGGCGGCTGCCCTCGCCGCCTTCGGCCCATGCGGCGCCCGGCAGGGCGATGGCGGCCAGGATGGTGCCGATCGTGATCGTCTTCATCGCGTCGTCCTCTCTCGCAACAATGTCTTGCCGAAACAGATGATCTGTCGTCCGGCGATGAAGACGACGATGATCGAAACAGAATTTTCGCGATGTGCGACCACGCACCCTCTCAGATCTCGAACAATAATCCCGAGCATGGGAAGGCCGGGTGCCGTTGCGCACCCCTGTGCTGGACGAAGGCGGTCTCGGGACGGATGACGGCCGGGGCGGGACCGTCCGCCCGCCCGGCTTGACCGCTCCGGCCCGCGCGGCCCATACCTCGCGCAACATCGAGGAGGCTCATGGTCACCACCGCGAGACGGCCCGAGGGCCCGCCCCCGCGCACCGGACCGGCGCCGGCCACTGGCGCTCCCATCTCGGGCATCTCCTCCCCCCGCTCCCGTCGCCCGTTCCGATGATGGACCGCGATCCGATCGTCTTCGCCTGGCACAGCGCCAAGCGCCGGCACGCCGCCGCCATCGCGGTCGCCCTCGGTCTCGGAGGGCCGCTGGTCGGGCTCGGGCTGCTCGCGCTGCGCGACCTCGTCGACGAGCTGCTGGCGCTCGCCGAGCCGGGGCGGGGGCCGATCCACTTCCTCCACCTCGTCGTGCCGCTGCCGGAGCGGTTCGGCGGCCACGGTCTGGTGCTGGTGCGCGGCTGGCCGCTGCCGGAGAGCGCCCTGACCCTGTGGGCGCTGGGCTGCCTGATCGGCGTGGCGTTCAGCCTCGCCCTCCTCGGCTGGGGGTGGCGCGGCTCTGCGTGAGCGCGCAAGCCGAGGCGGTGCGCCGCCTGCGGGAACTGGCCGAGGACGCGATCCTGCGCTCGGGACCGGCCTCCCGCGACGATGCACGGGCGCTCGCCGGCCAGGTCGGGGCGGCGATCCGCGCCGCCGACGGGCTGCTCGCCGTCGGAATCCTGGTCCCGGCGCTCGCGGCGGGCGCCGTGCTGGTGACGCTGGCCGTCGCCGCCGCCGTGGCGCCGCGCCTCGTCGCGGTGGCGGGCATCAGCCTCGTGGCGGCGGCGCTCGCGCGCCAGCTCCTCATCACCCGCACCGAGCGCCGGGACGACCAGCGCCGGCTGGAAGGCGCCGCCCTGGAGCGCGGCCTGACCGACCTGGTGCGGCGCCTGCCGGCGGTCAGGGCCCACGGCACGACCGCCTTCGAGCATGCCCGCCTCGGCCATGTCGCCGAGCGGGCCCGCCGGGCCCTGACCGAGACCGAGGACGAATTGTCCCGCGCCCGCGCCCCGGCCCTGGCGCTCACCGTTCTGGTGCCGACCATCGTGCTCGCCGCCGCGCTCTGGCAGGGCCCCACCCCCGCCGCCCCGGTGAGCGCCGGCGGCCTCTCGGCGGTGCTCGGCGCGCTCGCCGTGGCCTCGAGCGCGGCGGCGGCCTTCCTGCGCCAGAACCGGCGGCGGCGCGCCGCCCTGCCGGCCTTCCGGGAGATCGCCCGCGCCACCGCCGCGCTCGAGGCCCGCGCCCGGGCGCCGCGCCGCCTGCGCAGCCAATCCGAGGCGCTGCCGGATGCCGGTCCGATCGTGCTGTCGCGCGTCGCGGCCTACGATCCGGCCTCGGGCGAGCGGCTGATCGGCCTCGACCTCGCCGTGCCGATGCCGGGCCACGTGGCGATCCTGGGCGACCGCGGCAGCGGCGGCCGCGTGCTGGCGGCCCTGATCGCCGGCCAGCTCGAACCCACCGCCGGGGCGGTGTCCTATGCCGGCACCGACCTGCGCTCGGTCGATCCGGCGGAGCGGGCGCGGCGCATCGCCTATGTCGGGGCCGAGCCGGTGCTGATGGCCGGCACGCTGCTGCAGAACCTGCTCTACGGCGACCCCGCCTTCGCCGACGGATCGAGCCCGGAGGCGAACGCGCCGAATGCCGGCGAACTGGAGGAGCGGCTGGTCGAGGCCCTGGCGGTCACCGGGCTCGACCGGCTGGTCTATGGCCGCGGGCTCGCCAGCGTGCTGCCGCGCCGGCTCGACCCCGCTACCGCCGCGGCGATCGTCGAGACCCGGGATGCCTTGCGCGCCGCGCTGGTGGCGGACCAGGCCGCCCACCTGATCGAGCCGTTCGACCCCGCCCGCTACAACCGCCAGGCGACGGTGGGCGAGAACATCCTGTTCGGGGCGCCGGTCGGCTCGGCCTTCTCGGAGGCGCGGCTCGCCGGCCATCCCTTCACCCGGGCGGTGCTGGAGGCGGAAGGCCTGACCCGGCCGATGACCGAGATGGGGTTGGCCATCGCCCGGGCCACCGTCGAGATCTTCTCCGACCTGCCCGACGACCACCCGCTCTTCGACGCGTTCTCGCTCTTCCCGGCCCGGGAGCGTGGCTTCTTCGAGGACCTGGTGGCACGCCAGCCCGAGGCGTCGGGCTGGCGCCGCGGCCCCGCCGGCCAGCGCGACCGCGCCCGGCTGATCGGCCTGTGCCTGCGCTACAGCGAGACCCGGCACCGCTTCGGCCTGATCGACGAGGCGATGGAGGCGCGCCTCGTCGCGGCCCGGCGCACCTTCGCGGCCCTGCTGCCGGCCTCGCTCCAGGGCTCGGTGGAATTCTACGATCCGGGCAAGGTCACCGCCGCGGCGAGCCTGGAGGAGAACCTGCTGTTCGGCCGGATCGCCGGGGCCGAGGCCGGGGCCGGCGCGCGGGTGCGGACCCTGATGCAGGCGGTGTTGCGCGAGCGCGGCCTGGAACGGACGGTCTACCGCTTCGGCCTCGCCAGCCAGGTCGATCCGCGGGCGGGCGAGAGCGGGCTGTCGGGCCGCGACGGCTTCACGCCGTCGGAGCGCCTGGCGATCGACCTCGCCCGCTGCCTGGTGCGCCGGCCCGACATCCTGGTGGTCGGCCTCGCCCTCGACGATCGCGGCGCGCCCGAGATCATGGCGGGGATCGCGCGGCTGCGGGCGGCCCGGGCCGGGCGCGGCCTCGTGGTCTGCCTGCCGGACGAGTGCCGGCCGGATCCGGACGCCCCCTTCGACCTGATGCTGCGGGCCGAGCGCAACACCGTGGTGCGGGCCGAGGGCGGCCCGGTCCCGGCGGATGACGCGCGAGAGGGTCTTCCCGCGACGGCCGCGCTCGGGCAGGATGCCCCGGCATCCACAGGCCCGGTGCGCGAGCACACGGCTTAACGACAGATTAGGCCGTCCGGGGGAACCTTCGTCTTGTGCTCATCGTTCGTGACGCACATCTCTCGTGCACAGCCCATCATCGTGTCTTGCCGGGCCGACCGGCCGGAGCATCCGCCATGTGCGTCATCGCACATCCAACCCCCACTCACCCCATCACGGTCGCCGGCATGACAACGAGGGGTCCTCTCATGGAAGCCGGCCTGACGCTCCGGTTCTGGGGCGTCAGGGGGTCGACCTGCGCCTCCGGTCCGGAATTCGTGGAATTCGGCGGGCACACCCCCTGCGTGGAAGTCCGCTGCGGCGAGCGGCTGTTCGTGATCGATGCCGGCACCGGCATCAACGCCTTCGGCGTCCATCATCGCGACCGGCTGCCCCAGCGGATCGACCTGCTGCTGAGCCACCTCCACCTCGACCATGTCGGCGGCCTGCCGTTCATGAAGCCGGCGGTGCTCAACCCGGCCTGCGAGATCCACACCTGGTGCGGCAACCTCGACGGGGCGAGCGCCGCCGAGCCCCTCGACCGGCTGTTCTCGCCGCCGCTCTTCCCGATCACCCTCGACATGTTCCCCGCCCGCTTCGTCCATCACGGGTTCCGGGCCGGCGAGAGCCTGACCTTCCCGGACGGCGCGGTGGTCGACACCATCCTGCTCGAGCATCCCCAGGGCGCCACCGGCTACCGCTTCCGCCATGGCGGCCGCACCGCCTGCTACATCAGCGACCTCGAACATTCCGAGCCCTGGCCCGATCCGGCGCTGCTGGACTTCGTGCGCGGCGCGGACCTCGTGGTCTATGACGGCATGTTCACGCAAGGGGAGTACCCGGCCTGCCGCGGCTGGGGCCACTCGACCTGGCAGAAGGGCGTGGAACTGTGCCGGGCCGGCAATGTCGGGCGCCTCGGCATCGTACATCTCTATCCCCAGCACACCGACGCGCTGCTGCGCGAGCTGGAGGTGCAGATGCAGGCCGAGATGCCCGGCGCCTTCGTGGCCCGCGAGCGCCAGGAGATCAGCTTCGCCTCCGTCGCCGCTGCGGCGAGCCCGCGGCGGCGCCGCGCGCGGGTCGCGGCGGTCGCCTGAGTCAGAAAAGCCTCGGCTTAAGCTCGGCCTAGAAAGCGCTCGCGGCCCAGCCGGACAGCAGCCCGGCGCCCAGCACCAGCACGAAGGCGGCGGCCCATAATTCGAGGACGCCGACCGCGATCGCCCCGCCCTGGCCGCGGCCGCCCGCGAGCCTGAGCGCCAGCGCCTTGGCGAAGACCGCGAGTGCCGCCAGAACCCCGGTGGTGATCGCGGTGCCGAGCGCCATCGCCAGGGTGGCGGCCACCCCCGCCCACAGGATGCCCTGCGACAGGGCGAAGACCAGCACCAGCACCGCCCCGGCGCAAGGCCGCGTGCCGGCGGCGAAGACCACGCCGGCCTGCTCGCGCCAGGTGGTCAGGCGCTCCACCTTGGCCCCGTCGGCGAGGCCCGCATGGCCGCAATCGGGTCCGCAGGCCGGCCCCGCCTCGCGGTTGAGCAGTCGGGCGAGCTGCCCGGCCTTGCGCCAGGTCACCGCCGCCCCGAGGAGCGCCACGCAGGCGAAGCTCGCGGTCTCGATCATCGTTCCGGCCTGGTTGAGGCCGGACGCCGTCATCCGCAGCAGGACCGCGCCGCCGCCGACCAGGGCCAGGGCGACCAAGGCCTGGAGCAGGGCCGCGAGCAGGCTCAGGGCGAAGCCGCGCTTCAGGGCCCGCTCGCCGGCCATCAGGTAGCCGGCGATCACCGCCTTGCCGTGGCCGGGCCCGGCGGCGTGCAGCACGCCGTAGGCGAAGCCGAGCCCGACGAGGGTCAGGGTGCCGTCGCGCCCGGCCTTCACCGCCGACACCGCCGCCTGGAGCGCCCGGGAGAAGCCCGCCTGCATGGCGAGCAGCCAGGCCCCGAGGCTGGTGGCGCCGGTGGGCGCCGCCTCGCGAAAGCCGATGCCGAAGGGCGAGCGCGGCGGCGCCCGGAAGCCCGGTGCCAGGATTCCGAGGAGGGCCGCCAGGAGGGCGGCCGCCGCCAGCACCGCGAGGGCGGCGAGGCCCAGGCGCTGCAGGGTGCGGGACGGAGGGGTGAAGCTGAGCGCGGTCAGCATGCGACGACGATCCGGTTGGCGAATTGAACCCCGTAGGTCGAGGCGGCGGTCATCGCCTCGAAGAACGCCTCCGACATGCCGGTGGCGGCGGGCGCCGGCGCCGCATTCTTCGGCCGGTGGGCGGTGACCCGGCAGGTGGCCGGGGCACCCTTGAGCACCGCGACGTCGTCGCCCTCGGCGAGGCCGAAGGCGACGAAATAGGTCGGGTCGTAGACCTCGAGCGAGGCGGTGCCGGCCAGAGGCGCCTTGAGCGGCACGGTGAAGCGCAAGGTGAGCTGCCCATCCGCGAAGGTCATCGCCGGATCGGCGGCCGTGCCGAGATCCTGCTTGCGGCCGTTGATCTTCAGCAGCGTGAAGTAGCCCTGCTCGGCGAGGTTCTCGGCGTTGTCGCGCGCGAGCGCCGCGAGTGCCGCCGGGTTGATCGGCCCGGTCGGCGACTGGCCGAGGCCCTGGATCGCGAAGGCGGAATAGGTCGGATCGAAGGTCCAGGCGTGCCGCACCGCCCGCAACGCCCCGTCCGGCCCGTAATCGAGCTCGGCCCGGGTGGTGATCCAGACATGCGGATGGGCGAGCGCCGGCGTCGCCGCGGCGAGGGCCGCGGGCAGGAGGCCGGCGAGAAGACGGGAGGGGCGCAGCATGACGATGTCCTTCGGCGACGCTCGCCCCTCGTGGTGAAGCGATGGTGAAGCGCGTCGCGCCCCCGGTGGCGCACTGGTCCTGCCGCATTGCGGCGGGAGCGGGGCGGTGGAGCCGCGCTGACGCTTCCAAGGCTCGCACCCGAGCCTTCCCGCGTCTGCCCGGGAAACGAAGAGGCACGGGTTCTTTCCTCCCCACGGGCTATGGCTCATGCCGACGGACCGAGACTGCGACGCAAGCGGCCCGGGACGTTCGTCACCGAGCCCCGATGTTCGAGGCCTCGGGCTCGGCGAAGATGCGAGAACGGAAGCGGCGGTCGTCATCGACGACCGCCGGTATCGGTCCTGCCCGCGGGGCGTCGCCTCGGTCACGCCTTCAGGCGGGCATGCCCCGCCTCACGGGCCCGCATCCCGGCACGGCTCCCCGGATCACAGGGCGCCCCGGCGCAGGTCGGTGAGCACGGCGGCGAGATGGGAGAGGAAGCGGGCCGCCGCGGCGCCGTCCACCGCCCGGTGGTCCCAGGACAGGCTGAGCGGCAGGATCAGCCGCGGCTGGAAGGCGGCGCCGTCCCAGACCGGCTCGATGCGCGAGCGCGCGGCACCCAGGATCGCCACCTCGGGCGCATTGATGATCGGCGTGAAGCCGTCCCCGCCGATGCCGCCGAGCGAGGACACCGAGAAGCCGCCGCCCTGCATGGCCGAAGGCGGCAGGGTGCCGGAGCGGGCCTGCTCGGCGAGCTCCCCCATCTCCTGGGCGATCTCCACGAGGCCCTTGCGGTCGCAGTCGCGCACCACCGGCACCAGCAGGCCCCGCGGCGTGTCGACCGCGAAGCCGACATGGACGGTGTCCTTCAGGATCAGGCCGTCGCCGTCGAGGGCCGCGTTGAAGCGCGGATGGGCCCGGAGCGCGGCGGCGGCCGCCTTGATCAGGATCGCCACCATGGTGACCTTGTGGGCCCCCGGCCGGGCGGCGCCGTTCAGTTCGCGCCGCAGCGCCTCGGTCTCGGTGACGTCGGCATGGTCGAAATTGGTGACGTGCGGGATCGTCAGCCAGTTGCGGGTGAGCGCCTGGCCGGAGATCTGCTGGATGCGCGACAACGCCTCGCGCCGCACCGGGCCGAACTTGACGTGATCGACCTGCGGCCAGGGCGGCAGGCCGGCGCCGATCCCGGAGGCCGGGGCGGGCGCGGCCGCCGGGGTCGCCGCGGGGGCGGGGGCGGGGCGGGGGAGCGGGAGGGGGCCGCCATCTGGCCGCGGACGAAGGCCAGCACGTCCTCGCGCAGGATCCGCCCCTGCGGGCCGGTGCCCGGGATCCCGGCGAGGTCGACGCCGAGTTCGCGGGCATAAGCGCGCACGGAGGGCGTGGCGTGGGCGTCGGACGAGGAAGAAACGTCAGGCGCAGGTGCGGGCAGCGCCGCCGCCGGAGCGGCCTCGGGAGCGGGAGCCGCCCGGGGCGCCGCCGCCGGCACGGCGGCCTCGCCCGACGTGTCGACCGTCAGGATCGGCGTGCCTGTCGACACCCGCGTGCCCGGCGCCACCAGGATCTCGGCCACCACGCCCGCCACCGGCGAGGGAACCTCCATGGTGGCCTTGTCGGATTCGATGCTGATCAGCAGGTCGTCGACGGCGATCCGGTCGCCCGGCTTGACCAGGATCTCGACCACCGGGACATCCTTGAAGTCGCCGATATCGGGCAGGGCGACCGGCAGGCTGGCACTCACGAGGCTCTCCCGAGACCGTTTCTCGTTGTTCCGTCGCGCGTCCGGCTCGAAGGCGGCGCAGCGTTCGGACCGCCACCTCTAAGCAGACTTGCGCTGGCAAGCCAGCGCTTCGCCCGCGCAGGGTCCTGTTTCGTGGCAGAGACTCGGCGCCGAACCGGTAGCCCCTCCGGCGCCATCTGCCGATCCGATCTCACGATCGAGGGGCAACCGCCGCGCCTGCCCCTCGACGCGCCCCGTCTCAGCGCGCCTGGCGGGTCCGCTCCGGCAGGCTCGGGCGCGAGGCCGGCGCGGCGGCCGGGCGCAGGCGCGGCGAGGCCGGGCCGTGGGCCGGGCGGTGCTGGTCGGGGGCCGCGATGCGGGCGCTCGGCTCCCCGCCGAGGATCGAGGCGACGAGGTCGCGGGCGGTGGCGGCGTCCATGGCGCGGAACAGCTCGGTGAGGCCGAACACCGCCTCGACCGAGCGGGCGATCGAGGGATCGAGGCGCAGGAAGATGAACACCGCCTCCTCCTCGGCGAGGTCGGCGGCGCGGAGCGCCAGGGCCAGGAGGTCGCGCCGCTCCGGCTCGGTGGCGCGGAAGCTCACCCCCGGCATGCCGAGCGCCTCGCCCAGGGCCGCCTCGAACCGTTCCGGCTCGCCGCGGGCGGCGAAGGCGGTGAGCGCGGCGCCCGCGGCGCGCATGCCGGCGCGCCCCTGGGGCCGCAGCGCCGCGCGGGCGGCGACGGCGTCGCGGATCGCCGCGCGGCGCTCCGGGCTCGCCTGGAGGTAGAGCGGCGCGAGCTCGCCTGCCGGGAGGTCGTCGCGGGCGACCAGAGGGGCGGCCAGTTCCGGCCGCCGGCGCGCCCGCTCCACCAGCCGCTCCAGGGCGGCCCCGGCGAGCGGCGCCGTCTTGTTGCGGGCGAGGGCGAGGTCGACATCCGGCTCGTCGCGCTGGCTCAGATCGTCAACGAGGGCCCGGCCGAGGTCGTGGCGCAGCGCGATCACCGCGTCGAGTTCCGGTCCGTTGCCGGCGGCGTCGAGCAGGGTGGTCGACAGGACCGGGGCGAGTGCCAGCACCGCGTCGCGGGCGCCGCCGCCATGGACGGCGAGCAGCGTCAGCACGCTCTGCGGCGTGTCGGCCAGCGGCGCCAGCTTCTGGGCCACGATCTCGGCGGTGGCGGAATCCACCGTCGGGATCAGCCCGCAGGCGAGGGACTCGAAGGCCCGGATCGTCGCGACGTCCCGCACGGGGGCGGCCCGAAACAGGTCCGTCTGCACCCGCAGCAGGACCGGTTTCATGTCGAGACTCCGGTCTCGCGCGAGGTCGAGGAGGCCGGACAGGTCCGGCGGAGCGTCGGCGGCGGAGCGGGCCATGGGCGATCGGATACGCAGGACATGAAAGCGAACCCGAGAATGCGGGGGACTGCGTAAAGCGACGCTTAAGGCTGCGGGCAGCGGCCGGGCTCCGGCCTGGGGACAACGGGGATAGAATGCCTCCTGGGTCACCGATGGTTTACGCCGCCGGCCGCCCGGCGCCTCGGCGGGGCACCGCTGGAAACAGTCCATTAACCATGCGCGTGGTTTCGTCCGCGCATGAGGTCGCGATGGGCGGCGGTCCCGGGGGACATGCCGGAGGGACTTGCGCGGAGCGGGACATGGGCGGAGGCGGGAGAGCACACATGGTCGGCCTGAAGCGGCGTCCCTCGGCGGACGTCATCCCGTTCCCGGTCGCGCGCCCGCGCCCCCTCGCCGGCGCCTCGACCGACGTCCCGTCCGCGGCCCCGGTCCGCGGCACGATCCTGCTGTTCACGGGAGTGCGCTATGAGAGGCTGCCCGATCCCGCCGAGCCCGGCCGCCCCGCGCCCGAGCGGCGCTGCCGGCGTTGAGCCTCGGCGCCGTCCGATGCCGCACCGCGCTCGCCCGCTCGCCCGGGCCCTCCTCGTCGTGCCGCTGCTGGCGGCCTGCGCCCAGCAGGGCGATTTCGGCCGCCCGGCGCCCACCGCCTGGAACAGCCTGATCGATGCCGCCGGCACCGTCGCGGCGCATGAGCGCGGCGAGCCGGCCTCGCTGTTTCCCTTCACGGAGGACGAGCGCACGCTGCGCGACCGCGCCTGGCGCTTCCTGATGCCGGCGCGCGAGCGCAGCCTGTTCGACGCCGCCCTCGACAACCTCACCCGCGCCCGGGTGCTCCCGGCGAGCTGGCGGCTCTCCGACCCGGCGGCCTATTACGAGGCGATCACCGGGGTGCCCTTCCGCTCGGCGATCTCGCGCTACCGGCGCCTCTCCGACGACCTCGTGGCCGATGGGCGCCTGATCCCGGCCTTCGCCGAGACGGCGGCGCGGGTGGTGCGGGCCGACCTGACGCGGCTGCAGAGCCTGCCCTTCATCACCACCCTCGACGACCGCGACGTGCGCAGCGCCGCGATGCGGGTGGCCGAGAACCGCTGCCTCATCGCCTGGGTGCGCCTGGAGACCGGGGCGCGCTCCGCCTCGTACCGCTACGCCCTCGAGCACCTGCTGGTGGCCGCCCCCGAGGAGGAGGCGATCGCGACCGAGCGCTCCCTCGCCTTCCTGGACTCGCGCCGGCACCTGCTCGATCCGCTGCTGCCGCCGGATGCCGAGGCCCGCTGCGGCCTGGTGCCGCCGGAGCCCGGCCCGGCGGTGCTGGTGCGCAAGGGCTGAGGGGTCGTACGATTTCCGACCGATCGCGTCGCGATGCGGAAATCGGCTTCGCTCAAACGTGTGAAGCCTACGGCTTCACCGCGCGGACGAGTGATACGAAGTCCGGACGTGATCGTCCGGACTTCGTATCACTCGTCCGGCCCGTCGATGGTGCAGGAGACGGAGCGGGCGGCCTCGTTGGCCTGGGCCTGCTGGCTCGGCAGGGCGGCGAGCACGCGCACGCTGACGAAACCCTGCCGGCTCGGGGCGACGATGCGCATGTCGCGGTTGCGCTCGTCCTCGTCGGCGCTGGCCAGCGCCTCGTCGAACTGGCGCCGGGTCATGATCACGAGCTCGACCGTGCCGCGCACGGCCGCCTGGTCGGTGATGGCGTAGTAGGCGCCGTTGCGCCCGTGGAGCGCGATCGTCTCGAGCAGCGGGCCGGTCTCGGCGGTGATCCGTACCGGGCCGTCGTCGAGGTCGTAGGCGCAGACGCCGACCGCCACCGCCGGATCCTGTGGCGGCAGCCAGCCCTCGGCCGGCGGCGTCTGTGCCGAGGCCGAATCCGGCGGGCCCCCGACCGCGGCGGCGTGGACCAGCACCGAGGTGTCGTTGGCGAGCGTCGCCCGCGAGCGCGCCAGGGCGTCGCCGGCGGCGAGATAGGGGATCGCCAGCACCGTCGCGAGATGGACGAGTCCGGCCAGCACGAGGCCGCACAGGGTGGCGAGGATGAAGCGGCCGAGCGGCGTCACCGGCAATCCTCCCGGGTGATCGAAGGAACGCCCTCGCGCTCGAGCACCCCGGTGCTCGCCGCCACCGGCGTGTCGTAGAGGCGCAGGACCAGCCGGATCGAGCCGTCGCCGTCCGGCATCGGCAGCCAGTTGCCGGGTTGCACATCCGGGCTCACGACCACCGAGAAGCGCCCGTCGCGGTCGCGCAGCACCTCCGTCGAGGTGAAGCCGGTGCGCGGCGGCGGACCCGGCTGCGGCGTGGCGGCTTGCGCTTCGGCGGGCTTGGGATGGCGGCCGCGTTCCACCGTCAGGGTCCAGGCCCGGGCCGGCGGCGTGGCCCCGGCGACGCGGTAGCGGCAGGACGGATCGAGCCGCCGCCCGGCATCGTCGGTGAGCGCGGTCAGCAGCAGTCCCTCGCCGAGCGCCAGGGGAATCTCGCCGGTGCGGGCATGGATCGCCCGCACATAGGGGTCGGCCTCGCGCGAGCCGATCTTCGGCCAGGCCGTCCAGGCATTCAGGGTGACGCCCCCGAACGGATAGCGCCCCCGCGTCGCCCAGTTGGCGGAGGCGAGGCCCAAGGTCGCGCCGAGCACGAGGGCGTAGAGCACCAGCCCGACGGTGCCGACCCGGCGCAGGCGGAGAGCCTTCCGCAGGAGTGGCGGCGGCAGGCGAAGGCCGGGGGACGGGGCGCGCCCGGAGGCCGGACGGGCGGGTTTCTCGATCAGCATCGTGGCCCGTGTCTAGCTCAGGTCGGGCCGGGGCCGAACGGGTTTTTGCAGAAGCCCGGAGAATATCGTCGGAAGTGCCCGGAAGGCGTGAACCCGTCCGCAGCGTCGCTTCGGAACCCGTCGTCAACGCGAGCCGAGACGATCTCGAAGCAGGTTGCGGCTATGGCTGGACGGTATGCAGCGCATTTGATAGTCGTCAGATGACCATGGAACTCAGCTATATGCGTTGGGAAGCGGTGCCTTCTGTAGTAACCTCGAGGCGATCCAGGGCTGAGATTCAGCATAAAGGTGGACAAGATTGTATCTGTTTCATTCAGCAAAGGTAGAGCTTAAGTTATGGTTTGAGCATCAAGGGAATGTTTGGGCCGTGCGTCATTCTCGGCTTCGTGCCGTGCGGAGCGAAGCCATGGCTGGAGCAAAAATTTCGGATTCGATGCCATTTGGCGACACAAGTGTGCTCCCATGACAATACTGGAACGGATTTTACGATTCGGTTCTAAAAAAACTCAACCGCAGACGGGAAACGCCGCTGTTAAAAAGGAGAGCAATATGACAAATGTAACCATAACTGACGAAATGAAAGCAAAGTTGTACGAAAGGGGAGTTGAGTGCTTTCTCGGTTCTGGCATGACAAGTCTTCCAATAAACAGCGTTTTTGAGGCGCCTTGCAGTATTAAATGGATGCAAATCATCGGAAGATGCAGTATTGGCGCATTCAGTTACGCAGTGAGCGGTCATTATAATAATGTAACTATTGGGAGATACGTCTCAATAGGTGAAGAGGTGTCGGTTGGGCGCGGAAATCATCCAGTTCAATGGCTGAGTACATCACCATTTTTTTATATTGGTGATAAAATGTTTTCGACAGGAGGTGATTTTTCGGGATCTGATCAGTACAACCAGTTCAGGCCTGACACAACATCTTACAATGGGTTTTTTGCCGGCGCGGAAACGATAATCGAGAATGATGTTTGGATTGGTCACCGCGCTTACATCAGCCCTGGCGTGAAAATTGCGAACGGAGCAATTGTGGGTGCAGAGTCCGTTGTGACAAAAGACGTACCTGCCTACTCAATCGTGGTCGGGAATCCGGCACGAGTTGTGAAGACGCGGTTTGCGCCGGAGTTGGTAGAAAGGCTTCTTGCTTCGCGTTGGTGGACGCTGGCGCCATGGCAGCTGGCCGGGATCGATTTGTCGCGTCCAGAAGTGTCTATAGACGAAATCGAGCGTCGTGTATCAAATACGCCGATGTACGATCCAGGGAAAATACACCTTTCTGACTTAATATAATAAGATCAAAATTCAAGGCTGATTATGTTGATCTTCGATTTTAATGTTTGGATCTTTTATGTAAGACGTCTAGTTTGGGCGGCAAATAGTTATCTGCGTCTCCATAGCAGGACTGTGTGCTTATTTATGACTGTGTTCTAGTGCGTTTTTTCGAAACTGTACCATGGCTCAAGAGGGAAAGTATAATGAAACATTCGCAAAGCGGCTTGTGCTATGTAGTAGTTTGCTTTCAAAGCGCCGAGCATGTTGCGTTCTTGCTGAGTTCTGTGCTGCGAGATTGTGACATGGCTGTTATCCATTACGACGTGAAATCCCCCGAGAATCTGAAAAAATTTTCTACGCGGATCAGCGAGCACTATGAAAATATATTGACAATACCTTCAATCAATTGTTCTTGGGCAGGTTTTTCTCAGGTTCAAGTTTATCTCAATTCAATCCGTGCGGCTCTCAGTCATAATGTTGATTGGTCGCATGTCGTATTTCTTAGCGAGCAGCATCTGCCGCTTAAGCATCCAGATGAGATCGCATCTATTCTCAGTCAGACTAGATCCCTGGTGCCGGCTTATCAGACCTCTCAAATGACTGGCTATCCGCGGGCAGATATAGAAAGTAGATTTTCTGCTTGTTATAAGGAATTGCCAGGTGTGGGGGGCTTTGCCATTGATATAGTAGATCGCAGTGAGGAATTTTACGATGATATTTATCACGGCTCGAATTGGATTGTACTGTCGAGACAACACTGTGAAATCTTGCTAAATGAAGACAGCAAGGGTGCGTTTGATATTTTTAGAACATCTATTCATGCTGATGAGTGCGCGATACAATCAGTCTTGGAGTCGCATATATCTTCGCACGAAAATAAAGAGACCACTGTTGTCGCGCTCCCCCATTTGACTGATAATAGTAACTTGATCATGACGGATAATTTATATAATGAATCATCTCAATCTGATAGACTATTCATCAGGAAGCGCCAAGCTAAACTGAGTTATGAGGTAGAAAAATCAATAATAGACCGACATTTTAAGTGTGGTATTTATTTTGAATATTTGAGGTCGAAAGAATCATTGACAACGTCTGCTTCTCAGAGCAGCGCGACTTGTGTCGAGCGGATCTATGAGATTCTGAAACAGTTGGCCGGCTTTAACATCGCCGTGCATAATCATTGCCGAAACGAAAACTTATCTGGCACCTTAATCAATATTCTCATTACTGTACCCGACTTTGCCGAAAATCTAACAATTAGAATAGTAAGCGAAGATAAGGAAAATTTCAAAGCATGTCTTCTTGAGAGCTTTGATTTCAAGGGATATTTTGAAAGACCGTCCATCCAAAAAAATGCTTTGGTAGCGTTGGCGCGTGTCAGAACCTATGGTGTATTTGCCCAGCGTGACATCATTCCTTTAGATCTTGAGAGCAAAGGCTTTTTTTCTCTTAAGGATGATCATGACAGCGCGGATATGATTGAAATCGTGAGACGCTTGATAATTTTCGGCAAGCATTGGTCATCATAATCAATAATCATCGCCGATTATCTATGGATAAACTGAGTAGATCGGGAGACTGGAGTGCTGAATTCGATAGGCTTTTCGCCAATTACAATTGTATTATTTTATATCGCCCATTAATAATATTATACATATGTGTAATTAATTTATAGCAATATATACATTTGTGGCATTTGGTGGAGTCATATTTATGAATTTGCACGCAAAATATCTATATAAAATATTTGTTTTGCGGGTACCTAATAATTATTTAGGAGCAGAGATTGCGAGCGCTGATACAAACTTGCAAATCACCAGTCTATTAATTCAGTTCGTTTCCAGGTGTTGGTGTCAACGCACCGATATTCGAACTTGCTGTCCCAAGCGTGTTCTCCGGTCCTGCAGGGCGATTTGCTTGCGCTTGGCGCCGGCACGCGTTGATCTGGAAGCCCTCCTGATTTAATCGTTCCTCTCATATGCACGTTGCCTTTATCGTCAATTTTGAACACTGGGAGACCGTCGACGAGATATTGTAGTCCGTCAACGTTCCAGACGAGGAGTCTGGCTCCGTCGTTCGATAAATCGATCGTATTTTCGGCGCCAATTCTCAGAGCGATTTTATTTTTGTCGAGATATTTTGCGCGAGATGCATCGAACGCTGCGACGGATATTCCTGATTCGACACTGAAACCACGCTTGAACCAGCTTTGTTCGAGTTCGTGCATGCCATTTTGCAAAACAGAGCTGGTGCGAAATGCAGTCGCTGCCTCCATGAAACGGCCTTTGGCAGGGTAATGGCGTCCCACAACCATGTCGATACCAATCCGCCTGTCGCTATCATCGTGGTTTTCACCGAAGAGATCGAACTCTGCTGCGACGGAGGCTGCCGTTGCGCTGGATGGCTTGCCGCTCTTGTCGCGATGCTCGACAACGAGGCCCCAGCCGGGCGTTCCACCTTCCTCGCGATTGTATTGGGAGTAGGTAGTTACATTATTCCCGCCCGGCAAGCGTGATTTATCGTACATCTTATGGAGGTTGTTCCAAACAAACTGGCCCTTTGGGTTGCTGGTAATGTATGTTTCGGTGTTCAATGTTGGTATCACGCCAGTCCCGACCGTGGAATGTGTGATGTCTTGTCGTACTGTTAGCACAGCGCCGGTCTCTCGGTCTGTTTGCGACCGAGAAAGGTATTTTCCGTTGAATGGAAGCAATGTTTCAACAATGTCGGTGCCTACGCCGTAAACAGGGGTCTTTTTGTCGGGATATTTGTTGCCATTCATCCGCCATAGGACCGAGGTCGAAGGCCCACCGGAAACACCCATGGTAAGGTTGATGAGGCCGGCCGGAACGTCGATTACCCCATCGGGTGCCGCTGAACGGGCTGCCGAAAACGCCGCGGAATCGTCCGAGCGGCCGTCCAGCTTCGCTCCGAAGCATCGCACATTCAGAGGAGCGGCATCGACTCTGAGCCAGCGTCCTGCCGCGGTTGGCGCGATGTCAGCCGGGCGGATCGTCGTACAGCCATCCTCCGCCGCTCGCGAAGACGGTGCCCAGACGTACAATCCGCCGCCACCGTCGCCTACAGCCGTTCTGCCGCCAAGTCCGATGATCGCACCAGGACGTAAGCCGCGGGTCGATGCTGCTGGAAGATCCGCGAGCACCGCCGCTCGAAAGGGGGTACCAAGGGTGGTGTCGGTCTCGGATCGAGGCAATCCGATATCCAGAGTCTCTTGTCTCTGATCCAATGCGCGTGCTCTCGTTTCAAACCCCAGTACGAGTGCGCTGGCAAGGATGGCCGTTATGAACTTCATGAAGCCTCCTTCGCATCGTGCTGCAGGCTTGGGATCTGGCGCTGTGGCAGCGAGCCGTTGAAAGCATTCGGCTTCGGCCCCACGGCACCCCGATCTGGCCATCGACCGCATTGGCTCAAGGCCCGACGAACAGCGACGCCTCGAAGCCATTCAGGATCGTGTCGGCCCCGACGATCGTCCGGCCGTCGTAGAAGCGCGCGCACAGGGCGTCGTCCATGGTGATCCCCCGATACTCGTCGAGGATGGCGTAGTAGTTCCGCTCCAGGACCGTGGAGGACGGATCGAGGTTGGTGATGCAGATGCTGCCCGTCGGGCGCACGTCGACGGCGGTCACGCGCAGGTCGGGGCGATATTTTTCCAGGATCGGCAGCAGCTTCCAGACGTCGCCGGTCCACCACCCCGCCAGGTCCGTGTTCGCGCGCCCCTCCTGGTTGTGGGTGCGCTCGGTCATCTCGGCATTGGCGGGCAGGCAATCGTCCAGCATGATCAGGCCGTGGCGATGCGTCACCTTCTCGCTGTTGATGAAGTCGCGCAGCAGGTATTCGAACTGATGCAGGCCGTCGAGAAAGATCACGTCGATCGGCGCGTTGATGATCCTGCTCGGTTCGTAATCGCGAAAGAAGTCGTCGCTCGTCATCTGGTAGAGATGAAGGTTCGTCTTCTTTCCGATCACGTTGCCGGTGATCTGGAAGAACGGATCGACGCCGATGCTCGGGCAGTCGATCCGCGACAGGGTGGTGCCGTCCCGGACGCCGACCTCCAGGTAGCCCCGCGCATTCTTGGCGCGCGCCATCCTGGCGACGAAGTCGAAATACGGGGGACCGGAATGCCAGTGGGTGAAAGCCGTCGTCATCCGTTCCGAGTCCGTCGCGTGTGGTCTGTCTGATGCAGGTCGGCTCGGCATAGGCCCCCGTTGCGGGCCCGCCGCTCTAGTTCGACGAGCTGCCGGGCGAGCCGGGCCGGTCGATCACGTTGAACGCCGCCCGCCCCGGCGGGGGCGCCTCGACCGAGCGGAACAGGTTCCCCAAGCCCCCCAGTACCTCGAAGGAGCGGCGCGACAGGGCGCCGGCCGGCGCGCCGGGAGGCGGCGCGGTCGGGGCGGCGGCTTGCGCATTGCGCGCGCCGGCCTTGTCGGATTCGAAGCCGGGCAGGGGCTTGATCTCGATGCCCTGGTGGGCCGGGGCCATGACCTCGTGGAAGGTGATCGCCGGCAGCGAGCCGCCGGTCAGGTTCTTGGTCGAGGAATGGTCGTCGTTGCCGTACCAGACCGCGGTCACGAGGTTGCCGGTATAGCCGACGAACCAGGCGTCGCGGTAGGCGTTGGTGGTGCCGGACTTGCCGGCGGTGCGTACGCCCTCGATCGCCGCCTTGCGGCCGGTGCCCTCGTCCACGACCTTGTTGAGCATGTAGTTCATGTCGGCGACCACCCGGGTCGACAGGACCTGCTCGGGCGGCGCCTCGCTGGTGTCGTGGCGGTAGATCACCTCGCCGGCGCCGGTGCGGATCTCGGTCGCCGCGTAGGGCTTGGCCCGCTTGCCGCCATTGGCGAAGACCGAGTAGCCGGCGGCCTGGTCGATCACCGTCACCTCGGCCGAGCCGATCGGCAGCGAGACCGAATCGACCAGGTTCGAGGTGATGCCCATCCTGTGGGACAACTCGATGATCTTGGCCCGGCCGAGCTTGGCGGCGCGGGCATCGTGGGTCTCGCCGAGCTGCTTGCCCATGGCGATCGAGAACTGCACCGGGATGGTGTTGATCGATTTGGCCACCGCGAGCCACAGCGGCACGGTGCCGGAGAAGGAGCGGCCGTAATTGGCCGGGCACCAGTTGCCGATGCAGACCGGCCGGTCGACCACCTTGCTGTCGGGCCGCCACTGCCCGGTGGCGAGCGCCGCGGCGTAGACGTAGGGCTTGTACGACGAACCGGGCTGGCGGAGCGCATCGGTGGCGCGGTTGAACTGGCTCTGGCCGTAATCGGCGCCGCCGACCATCGCCCGCACGGCGCCATCCGGGTCCATGGTGACCAGGGCCGCCTGCTCGACGTCGAAGGCGTCGCCGAACTGGCGCAGGACGTTCTCCACCGCCTGGTCGGCCCGCTTCTGGATCGCGAGGTCGAGCGGGGTCTTCACCACCAGCACCCGCTCCTTCTTCAGCTTGCCCTCGTCGACGAGCTTCTTGATCTCGTTGAAGGCCCAGTCGAGGTAGTAATCGGCGCTGATGTCGCGCGAGCGGGTCACCGGGGTCGCCGGGTTGCGCAGGGCCGACTGGATCTGGCCCTCCGTCAGGTAGCCGGCCTCGACCATGTTGTGCAGCACGTCCGCCGCGCGGGCGCGGGCCGCCGGCAGGTTGACGTGGGGGGCGTATTTGGTCGGCGCCTTGAACAGGCCGGCCAGCATGGCGGCCTCCTGCAGGGTGATGTCCTTCAGGTTCTTGCCGAAGTAGTAATCCGCCGCGGCGGCCGCCCCGAAGGTGCCGCCGCCCATATAGGCCCGGTCGAGGTAGAGCTTCAGGATCTCGTTCTTGGTCAGGTGGCATTCGAGCCAGAGCGCCAGGAACGCCTCGTTGATCTTGCGCTCGAGCGAGCGCTCGTTCGACAGGAAGAGGTTCTTGGCGAGCTGCTGGCTCAGCGAGGACCCACCCTGGACGTGGCCGCCGCGGGCATTCACCGTGACGGCGCGCAGCGTCCCGATCGGGTCGATGCCCCAATGCTCGTAGAAGCGCCGGTCCTCGGTCGAGATCAGCGCCTTGACGAGGAAGTCGGGGAATTCGTCGATGCGCAGCGAATCGTCGTGCTTGATGCCGCGCCGCCCGACCTCGGTGCCGTAGCGGTCGAGGAAGGTGACGGCGAGGTCAGGGGCCTTGAGCCAGTTCTCGCTGGTCGTGTTAAAGGCCGACTGGGCCAAGGTCAGCATCACCACGCCGCCGGCGAGCCCGAGGGTCACCCCCTCGCTCGCGAGGTCGAGGACGACGCGCTTGGCGCCCGTGACCCGGAAGCGGCGCTGGATCTTCTCGGCGTAGCGGCCATAGGCCTCGCCGAACGAGCGGCCGCCGTTGTAGAGGCCGTCATTCAGCCAGGCGTCGAAGCCGAGCAGCCCGTGGGACAGGCGGGTCCGGAGCTGGGTCAGCCGGTTGGTGGGCCGGGTCTCGGGCACGTCGGACGGTCCTCGGGTGGGCAACGCGGAGGTTTAGCAAGTCTCGCATCCTAGCGCGAGACCGGACCCCGGTCGCAGGCATCCAAGGCCTATATGGGGCGCTGGCGCGCCGACACGACGTCGCAGGATTGCGCAGGCGCGACAGGCTCCGCTTGCTCTCGAGGCCCGGGCGCGGCACAGGAGGGCATCCTCCATCCCCGATTATCCCCTCCGCGCCGTCGATCCGGCGCCTCGAAGGCCTTGAGCAGCCGTGGCCAAAGCCCGCCTCACCCCCCCGCGCCCGCCCGCCTCCCTCAAGGCGGCGACCCCGTTCTGGCGCGAGAAGACCCTGGAGGCCCTGAGCCCCGAGGAGTGGGAGAGCCTGTGCGACGGCTGCGGCCGCTGCTGCCTCCTCAAGCTCGAGGACGAGGATTCGGGCGAGATCCACTACACCGATATCGGCTGCACGCTGCTCGATGCCGGCACCTGCCGCTGCCGCGACTACCCGCGGCGCCAGCGCAAGGTGCCCGATTGCGTCCGGCTGACGCCCGAGGCGGTGCGCGCCCTGCCCTGGCTGCCGCCGACCTGCGGCTACCGCCTGGTGCGGGACGGGCGCGACCTGCCCTGGTGGCATCCGCTGGTCTCCGGCACCCGCCGCACCGTGCACGAGGCCGGCATCTCCGTCCGCGGCAAGGTCAGCGGCACCGAGGAGGAGTTCGAGACCGACGAACTGCCGGACCGCATCGTCGACTGGCCGGGCCAGGACCCGGACAGCAAGGATCCCGAGAGCAAGGATCCCCAGGGCGGCGCCTGACCGGAGCCGGAGGCTTTCGCGCCTGTTCTGGCACGAGGCTTGCGAGAACGTCCGGGACGCTCATGGGCGTTTCCTCCCCGACTTGAGGCCCCGCCGCGATCCTCGCGCGGGGCCTCCCTTCCGCCACGGCCGTTGCCATCGGGCGCGGGCCGCCCGATAACCCGGGCGACCGGAGAGATTCCCGACATGGCCCTTACCGTCGCGGTCCAGATGGACCCGATCCAGGCGATCCGCATCGCCGGCGACACCACCTTCGCCCTGCTGCTGGAGGCGCAGAGCCGCGGCCACACGCTGCTGCACTACACGCCCGACCGGCTCTCGATGCGCGACGGGCGCGTCACCGCCCGGGTCGAGCCCCTGCGGGTGCAGGACGTCGAGGGCGATCACGCCCATCTCGGCGCCCAGGAGCGGATCGACCTGGCGGAGGTCGACGTGGTGCTGATGCGCCAGGACCCGCCCTTCGACCTCGCCTACATCACGGCGACCCACATGCTCGAGCGCATCCACCCGCGGACGCTGGTGGTGAACAACCCGTTCGAGGTGCGCAACGCCCCCGAGAAGCTGTTCGTCACCGCCTATCCGGAGCTGATGCCCCCGACTCTGATCACCCGCGACAAGCAGGAGATCGAGGAGTTCCGGGCCGAGCACGGCGCCGTGGTGATGAAGCCGCTGCACGGGCATGGCGGCGCGGCCGTGCTGCGGGTGCTGCCCGAGGACCCGAATTTCGGCTCGATGTTCGACCTGTTCTCGGTCACCTTCCGCGAGCCCTGGGTGGTGCAGCGCTTCCTGCCGCGGATCACCGAGGGCGACAAGCGCATCATCCTGGTCGACGGCGAGCCGCTGGGCGCCGTCAACCGGGTGCCGGCGGCCAACGACATCCGCTCCAACATGGTGCGGGGCGGCACGGGTGGGGCCACGGCGCTGACCCCGCGCGAGCAGGAGATCTGCGCGGCGATCGGCCCCGAGCTGCGCCGCCGCGGCCTGATCCTGGTCGGCATCGACGTGATCGACGGCAACCTGACCGAGATCAACGTCACCTCGCCGACCGGCATCCGGGCGATCAAGCGCCTCGGCGGCCCCGACCTCGCGGTTCCGGTCTGGGACGCGATCGAGGCCAAGGTGACGAAGCCGCAGAGCGCCTGACACGGGCCCCGGGGGAGGGCGCCCTCAGCCCGCATCCTCCCCCAGCGTATCCTCGATGTAGAGCCGGTCGAGCAGCACCTTGGCGACCGCCATCAGGGGCAGCGCCAGGGCGACGCCCCAGAGGCCGAACAGCACGCCGAGCAGGATCTGGCCGGCGAACAGGGTGGCGGGCGGGATGTCGAGGGCCCGCTTCTGCACGAAGGGCGTCAGCACGTAGCTCTCCAGCGTCTGCACCAGCAGGTAGACGCACATCCCGGCGATCACCCCCTGCAGCCCCGAGGCGAGGGAGGCCAGCACGATGATGATGCCGGCGACGAGCGCCCCGATGGTCGGGATGAAGCAGAGGAGGCCGGCCTGGAGCCCCAGCACCAGGGCCCCGTCGATGCCGACCAGCGTCAGCCCGAGCCAGACGCAGACGAAGATCGCCGCCATCACGACGAGCTGGCCGAACAGCCAGTGGCGCAAGGTGATGCCGATGTCGTCGGCGACCGAGGCCGCGTGCGTCCGGTGGCGCGAGGGCACGAAGCGCAGCAGCCCGTCGCGGTAGGTCCGGGGATCGGCCGCCACGAACAGGCCGAGCACCACCACGATGAACACGTTGCCGATGGCGCCGAACACCGCGAGCGCCACCGTCGAGGCCTGGCCGAGCACGCTGCCGGCGCCCGACAGCAGCGTACCCGGGCTCGGCAGCCCGCCGGCCGTGGGCAAGGTCCGCCGCCCGTCCTGCATGTCGCCGGGTCCTTGCGAGGCCGCGTCCTTCAGCTTGCCGAAATCGAGGAAGCGGGTGTCGATCCCGCGGGCGTCGAGCCAGGATTTCACCGTGCCGGATTGCTGCTGCAGCGTCTGGCCGAGGCGCTGCGCCTGCCCCGCGACCGTCGCGCCGCCGAGCCCGACCATGCCGAGCACCAGGCTGGCGAGCAGCACGCTCACGATCGCCAGCCGCGACCCGTGCCCGAGGGGGACGACGCGGCCGAGGTAATGCGTGAGCCCGTCGAGGAAGACCGCGCAGAGGATGCCGGCGAAGATCAGGAGCAGCGTGTCGGCCGAGTGCCAGGCCAGCAGCAGGACGGCGGTGAACGACACCACCCCGATGCCGGCGAGCACGAGGGAGCGGGCGCTCGCCCCGCCGGTCAGGGGAGCTCCCTTGGCGATGTCCTGGGATGGAAGAACGGGCATGTCCGACGATCTCTCCGCCGACGGCGCTCGCAGGGCCGCCGAGCAGGACAGATAGCCGCCCGCGGCGGTTCGGCGACGGGCCGTCGCCCGCGGCCGGGAGGCTCCAGGATCGCGGGGCGATCGCGAGGCTCCCCAGGTCCTTGATCGGGCAGCGTTTTCGTCGACGAGCCGGCCTCCGCTCCGTCGGACGATGCCCTAGCCCCCCTCGCGCCGGCGCCGCACGTTGGCGAGCACGGCGGGATGCGTGCTGGTCTTCCAGCCCGTCGTCCCCTCCGGGGCCTGGGGGGCGAGGATCGGCTTGGGGAGGGCCAGCACCGGCTCGGGGCGCCGGGGCGCCCATTCCTGGACCTCGACGATCTCGATGACCGGTTCGGGCCGCGGGCGGATCTTGCGGCGCGCCGGCTGCGCCGGGCGGCGGCCGAAGACGCGCAGCAGCACCCAGCCGATCAGGCCGGCCCAGGCGAGGAGCACCCCCCGGGCGTCGGCCGCTCGGAGAGGAGGAGGGTGACGAGCCCGATGAGCGCGCAGGCCATCGCGAGGCTGCGCGCGCTCAGCGGGTCGAACGGCAAAGGGTCGGGGTGTCTGTGGTCGCGGAGCATGACCGCGATCGTGCCGCAGGCCCGTCAGCGATTCCTCTGTCCGATCGCTCGAATTCTCCGTAATCCCCGTTTCACACCCTCACCACCGCGCCGCCGCCGCCGCATCGTGCTCGGTCGCCTCGACCCAGCCGCCGATCGTGCCGTCGGCGTGGTGTTCGCGCTTCCAGAACGGCGCGCGGGTCTTGAGGTAGTCCATCAGGAAGCTCGCGGCCTCGAAGGCGGCCGTCCGATGGGCGGAGGCCGCCAGCACCAGGACGATGCCCTCGCCCGGACGGACGAGGCCGTGGCGGTGGATCGCCAGCACCCCCTGCAGCGGCCAGCGCTCCGCGGCCTGCGCGAGCACGCGGCCGATCTCGGCCTCGGCCATGCCGGGGTAATGCTCGAGCTCCAGGGCGGCGAGCCGGCCGCCCTCGTCGCGGCACAGGCCGGTGAAGCTCACGATGGCGCCCGCCCGCCCGCCGAGCTCCGCCGTGAGGGCGGCGATCTCCGCCGCGACGTCGAAGGGCTCGGACTGGATCGAGAGGCGAGGGGTCATGGCGGGTCCGGACGAAGGAAAGAGTGGGGTTCTAGCATGAAGGATCGGCGCCGGGATCCGGGGCTGGCGGCGGCGGCGGAACGGCGGCAATGTCGCGGGCTCGAGCGACCGGCCCGATGGAGGAACGCCCCATGACCCCCGACCTCCTCCTCCCCTTCGACGACACCGAGCCGACCTTCGCGGCCCGGCCGGTCTGGTGCGGCCGCGGCAGCGCGGTGATCGGGCGGGCGAGCCTCGGCGCGCAGGCCTGGCTCGGCGACGACTCGGTGATCCGCGCCGACGGGCACGACGTGGTGGTGGGCGACCGGTTCTGGCTCGGCGCCCGCTCGACCCTGCACATCGCCGCCGAGATGTACCCGTGCATCGTCGGCGACCGGGTCACGGTCGGGCGCGACGCGGTGGTGCATGCCTGCACGGTCGGCGACGATTGCGTGATCGAGGACGAGTGCGTCGTCCTCGACGGCTCCCTGATCGAGGACGGGGTTCTGCTGGAGGCCGGCAGCACGGTGTTTCCCCGCACGACCCTGCCGTCGGGCTTCGTCTGCGCCGGCAGCCCGGCACGGCCCCTGCGCCGCCTCGAACCGGGCGAGCTGGCCGAGCGCGCCGAGCGCCTGCGCGAGGCGGCGGCGAGCGAGCCGGCCGTCGGGTCCGGCGACGATTTCGCGCCCGATCCCGCGGTCTTCGTCGCCCGCACCGCCCGGCTGCACGGCCGGGTCGCCCTGGCACCGGGGGCGAGCGTGTTCTTCTCCTGCATCCTCGATGCCGCGGTCGGGCCGATCGTGATCGGGGCGAACGTGAACGTGCAGGACAATTGCGCGATCCACGCGAGGGCCGACGGCCTGGTGATCGAGCGCGACACCACGCTCGGCCACAACGTGACCGCGGGCGATGGCCGCATCGGCCCGAACTGCCTCATCGGCATGGGCGCACGGCTGAGCCCCGGCACGGTGGTGGAGGCCGACGTGCTGCTCGCCGCCGGCAGCGCCACCGATCCCGGGCAGGTGCTCGAATCGGGCTGGCTGTGGGGCGGGCGGCCGGCCCGGGCCCTGTCGCGCCTCGATGCGGAGCGGCGGGCGATGATGGCGCGGGTCGTGGCGGGCTACGCGGCTTACGGCCGGGCCTATCGGAGGTTGCAGGCAGGAGGGGAGACGGGAGCGGGCCGCTGAGGAGAGAGATGGGGGCGTGGGCCGCGGGATCCTACGCCGCCAGGCTGCCCCTCGCCGTCATGACCGCGTAGCAGGTCCGGTTGCGCCCGGCCGCCTTGGCCTCGTACAGGGCGGCGTCGGCCATGCAGAACAGGTCGGGGAGCGTGCCGATCTCGCGCGGCAGGCCGAAGGCCAGGCCGACGCTCACCGTGATCCGGCCGACGCTCTCGCCGTCCGCCTCGACGACCAGTCCGGCGACCGCCTCGTGGACGCGCTCCGCGACGTGGGCCGCGCCCTCGGCGTCGGTGCCGGGCAGCAGGACCGCGAATTCCTCGCCGCCGATGCGGGCGACCAGATCGCCCGGCCGGCGCGCGACCGACGACAAGGCCCGCGCGAGCATCTGCAGCACCCGGTCGCCCACGGCGTGACCGTACAGGTCGTTGTAGCGCTTGAAGTGATCGGCATCGATCACCAGCAGGGTGACGGGATCGCCCCGGCGGCAGGCCTCGGTGAAGACCCGTCCGAACGCATCCTCGAAGGCGCGGCGGTTGGGCAGGCCGGTGAGCGCGTCGGTGCGCGAGAGCCGGGCCAGCTCCGCCTCGACGGCGGCGCGCCGGCGCAGCTCCCGCCCGGCCAGCAGCGCCAGCCCGATCGCCACCCCGCACAGGGCGAGCACGAGGAGGCCGATCACCAGGGCCTTCCGGCGCCACTCGGCCTCGATCTCGTCCGTCGAGAGCGCCACCGTCAGGTAGAGCGGCGTGTCGCCGACCTTGGTGAAGGTATAGAGGCGCTCGATCGCGTCGCTCGGGGTGACGCCGATGAAGCTGCCGCGCTCCTCGCGCAGGAAGCGCTGGACGTTGGGCGAGTCGGCGAAGTTCGGGGCGAGGACCGGGTTGGGGACGGGATGGCGCACGATGCGGGTGCCGTCCTGGTGGAACAGGTTGATCGTGCCGTCGCGCCCGAGCTTGATGTGCTGGAACAGGCGGTCGAAATAGGACAGGGACAGGCTGCCGAGGACCACGCCGCCGAACGACCCGTCGGGCTTGTCGATCCGCCGGCTGAGCACGACGATCGGCTTTGCCGTCAGAGTCGAGATCAGCGGCTGGCTGACGTGCAGCCCGAGCGCGGGATCGGCCTTGTGCGCCTGGAAATAGGTGCGCCCGGCATTGTTGAGGCGCCGCGCCGGCCAGTTGGCCGCGTCGTAGGCCGCATCGCCGTTCTCGTCCAGGACCAGCATGACGCCGAGATCCTTGGCGTTGACGGCGCGGTCGAACAGGATGCGCTGGCGATGCTCGGGAGCGATCTGCTCGAGATCGGGCAGCGCGAGGCTCTCGATCACGCTCCTGAGCGCCAGGTCGATGATCTCGACGTTGCGATCGACGTCGCGCTCGATGACCTGGAGCAGGTTCTGCGAGGTCCGCTCGGCCTTGTCCCAGGCGTCGCGGCGCAGATCGAGCAGCATGGCCGCGCAGACCGCGACCATGCCGAGGGGAGCCAGGATCCCGAGCCCGATCCACGCCCGGGTCGAGCGCAGCCGGTCATGCCAGCGGGTGAGGAGGGGCGGGCTCATGGCGTCACTGGCAAACGAGGGACGAGTCCCGCGGCGCGCATGGGCGAGGCGGCCACGCGGACGAGGGTCGAGGCGGGTCGCGACGATATCCCGGATCGCGACGCGGCCGTGCCCGCCGCGATCGAGGTTCTTGATGTTGCCCCAACGTCATTTTGTCGCTTCGTCCGTGAAGAACCGGTATCCGCGTCGTCGAAAAAGACTCCAGAGCATTGTCCTGCGCAATGAATGCCGGTTCGTCGCGGACAATGCGGCAGGATCACAGATCGAGAGAGCGTCGCGATTGCAGCGCGATCGCGACGTGCTCCAAGCAGATTTCGCCGAAGTGGTGGCCGGTTCGGCGCGAAAAATCTGCGACACAACAAAAACCCAAGCGGGCGAAGCGTTGGCCTGCCAACGCAAGTCTGCTCAGGCCGCACGCACGGTCGCGAGAAACCGGCCGACCTCGGAGGTCAGGTGCTCGGAGTGGCGCGACAGCTCCGAGGACGCCGCCAGAACCTGGGCGGCGGCCGCCCCGGTCTCCTCGGCCGCGCCCGCGACGCCCGTGATGTTGCCGGTCACCTCGCTTGCGCCGATCGCCGCCTGGCTCACGTTGCGGGCGATCTCCTGCGTTGCCGCGCCCTGCTGCTCCACCGCCGCGGCGATCGAGGCCGCGACCGCGTCGATCTCGCGGATGCGCGCCGTGATGCCCTGGATCGAGCCGACCGCATGCCCGGTCGAGGCCTGGATCCGCTCGATCTGGCTGGAGATCTCGCTCGTCGCCGTGGCGGTCTGGCCGGCCAGCGCCTTCACCTCGGCCGCCACGACGGCGAATCCCTTTCCGGCCGCTCCCGCCCGCGCCGCCTCGATCGTGGCGTTCAGGGCCAGAAGGTTGGTCTGATCGGCGATGGACGAGATCAGGCCGGCCACGTCGCCGATCCGCGCGACCGCGGCGTTGAGTTCCTGAACCAGGGCGCCGGCCTGGTCGGCCTCCATGACCGCCCGCCGGGCCAGGTCGGCCGAGCCGCCGACCTGCCGGCCGATCTCCTGGACCGAGGCGCCGAGTTCTTCGGCGGCGACCGCCACGGTGCCGACGTTCGAGGCGGCCTGTTCGGCCGCCGCCGCCACGGCCGTCGATTGCACGGCGGTCTCCGTGGCGGTGCCGCTCATCGAGGCGGCGGTGGCCTGCAGCTCGGTCGCGGCGGCGGCGACCATGCCGATGACATCGCCGACCGCAGCCTCGAAGCCGGCGGCCATCTCGCGGATCGCGCGCTTGCGCTGCTCCTCGGCCGAGGCGCGGGCGCGCGCCGCGTCGTCCTCGAGCTGGCGGGTGCGGGCGAGGTTGGTCCTGAACACCTCGACGGCGGCGGCCATCTCGCCGATCTCGCTGCGCTCGCCGGCGCCGGGCACCGATGCGCCGAGGTCGCCCATCGCGATCCGATGCATCACGCCGGCCATGTGCCGGACGGGACGGGATACGGTGGCGATCACCATCCAGGAAATCGCCAGGGTGACGGCAACGACGACCGCGAGCACGACGACGATGGCGGTGCGGGCGTCGTCACCCAGCGCGTTGGCCGTCGCGGCGGCCTTGCGGCCGAAGGCGTCGTTGAACTGAACGTCGGCCCTGATGGCGGCGCGGGCGGCGTTGAGGGCCGGCAGCATGCCGTCGAGGAGGTACTCCGAGCCGCCCTTCTCGTCGCCTGCCTCCAGGCGGCGCAGGTATTCCTCGCCCATCCTGGAATAGGCCGGAACGGTCTTCTGGATCGCCTGCCAGAGCGCCTCCTCGCCGGGGCTGACGAGGGGCGCGTAGTCCTTCAGGTCGATCTCGATGCTCGCCATGGTCTCGCGCAGGCGGCCCAGCGATTGCGGTCGGCGCTGCGGGCTGGAGAGCAGGTAGGCGAGCTGACGGCTGCGCAGGGCCTCGAAGTTGGCGGCGAGCCGGCCGACGATCCTGGACGACGGAAGCGCAGTGTCGCCGAGGTCGCCGACCGCGACGCGCAGCTCGCTCAGGCGGTAGTGGCAAAAGCCGCCGAGGCCGAGCGTCAGGGAGAGCAGGACGAGCAGCGATGCGACGAGCCGGACGCGGACCGAGACGTTGAGGTGCATGTTTCCTGCCCTTGGACTTATGGACGAACCCTTGCTGAGTGAACCTTAAACGAAAGTTTATTTTCCGACTAAATCCGTCAAATGGGCGATTTATATGCCTATCAAACGGGCAAAGGCAGGATGCCGGAGCATGTGTTCCAGGATCGTGGAGACCAGTGTTGATTAAAATGGAAGCGCTACCATCCTAGCTTTCGATATTTTTTAGTTCTGAAAAATCTCCTAAACGCGTAGAATCGATATCCGACCCTGGATCTCGCAAGAAGAGCGCGGATATCTGTGGTGTACTGCGCCGCAGCACCGCATTGTCTGAATGGGTGTCCGGGGACTGTGATTGGTATGTTTATGCAATGAATATTTCTGGAAGTATCGTGTCGGAGAAATCGAGGATGCAAGAAATTTGGCGACGCTGGCGAATGGGCCGGATCGCCTGTCGGATCAAGTCGCGGCAAAATATCCCGGCGGGGCGATCGAACGTCTCGGGATCGCACGCGACGATCCGGGATTGGCCGGCATGGATCCGGGATCTCGGCCGGACATCGCTCACGCGCGTCGATGTGAGGGAATGGCCGAGACCGGCGTGAATCCGGCGCCGACGGGACGGTTGCCGATGGCGTCGACGGCCGGACCCGCGTCGGGCGGCGCGGCGAAGAGGCCTGCGCCGGTTGCGACGCGCGGCGTCAGGCCGCTGTCGTGGGCGGTGGTGCAACGAAGATCGGACAGGGCTCCCGGTCGATCGCGCGGTGATCCTACAACCCCGCCACCGCCCGGCCGCCCCCGGCGCGCCTGGCCGCCTCCGCCACGTCGAGGAGATGGGCGAGTTCGCCCGCCGCCGCCGCGACCCGCTCGGCCACCCGCGGATCGCTGACCGCTCCGTCCGCGATCTCCGCCTCGCCGGCATAGACCGCGGTCGGCGCCACATGGGCGGTGAAGAAACCGAAGAGCGGGCGCAACTGGTGCTCGACCATCAGGGCGTGGCGCGGGCCGCCGCCGGTCGCGGTGATCGCCACCGGCTTGCCGGCGAGCGACGCGGGGTCGAGGAAATCGATCACGTGCTTGAACAGGCCCGAATAGGAGCCGTTATGCACCGGCGAGCCGACGATCAGCCCGTCGGCGCCCTCCATCGCCTCGATCATGTGGCCGATCGGTAGGGGCAGGGCCTGCCGGGATGTGACGCCGAGCCCGGTGCCGATCTCGGCGAGGTCGTAGACCTTCAGGTCGATCGGACGGCGGCGGGCGAGCTCGGCGGCGACGGCCTCCACCAGCACGCGGGTCCGGGACGGGCGGCGGACGTTGCCCGAGAAGGCGACGATGCGGGCTGGTCTCACGGCGGGCTCCGGTTGGCTCGGTCAGGGCGACGGGAATCTGGAACGGTCTTCAGGGCGGATCTCGGCCGGTCGCGTCCGCCCCGCAAGGGCCGGGCGCGCGGCAAGTCGATGCGAAACCGGTGCCAGGGCTCCCCGTCCCTCAACGGGACGCGGCGTCCCCGGTCTCCACCGGATCCCAGTTTTCCAGAAGATGGGGCAGGGTGGCGAATTCGTCGAAGACCCGGAGCGCCCCTGCGGCCAAAAGGTCCGCTCCGGCCCGGTCGTGGGCCCAGTGGCCGCCGCCGCAGAAGCCCAGCACCGGCATGCCGGCGGCCCGCGCCGCGGTGACGCCCGGCACGCTGTCCTCGATCACCACGCAACGCCCGGGCGCCACCCCCATCTGCTCGGCGGCGTAGAGAAAGAGGTCCGGGAACGGCTTGCCCCGCGCCACCATGGTGGCGCTGAACACGTGGCCGTCGAAGTGGTCCAGGAGCCCGGTGAGCGAGAGCGCGTGGCGCAGGCGCTGCGGGTCGCTGCTCGACGCGACGCAGCGCCGGTCGGGCATCGTCGCCAGCACCGCGCTCACGCCGGCGATGGCCTGCAGCTCGGCATCGAAGGCCCGCAGGGTGTCGGCCCGCACCGCGTCGACGAAGCCCTCGGGCGTCGGCACGCCGTAATCGGCGGCGACATGCGCCATGATCGAGGTCATGCTGGTGCCGGTGAAGCGGCGGGCCACCGTGGCGAGGTCGATCGGCACGCCGATGCGCCGAAGGTTCTCCGTCAGGCGCGCGAGGCTGATCGGCTCGCTGTCCACCAGCACGCCGTCGCAATCGAAGATCACCAGTTCCGGCCGTGCGCCCGTCCTGCCGTTCATGCCGATCTCCTCGGACCGCTGACCTTGTCGGTCGTGAGCGCCGTGGCACGCGGGGGCGGCCGGGATCAACCCACCCCGGAACACCCTGCCACGATGCCGCGCTCAAGCTTGCGCGGGCCGGGGGCTCTCTCTACTCAAGGTCGCGTGCGTCCCGCCCGGGGCGCGGTCCGGAGCCCTGGATGATCCGCTTCCTGTGCCGCAGCCTCGGCCTTCTGCTTCTCGCCGCCGGCTTCGTCGGGATCGTCTATGACGGCGCCCGCTCGATCGCCAACAACGCGGTGCTCGTCACCTCGGTCAGCGACGTCGCGGTGGCGTTGATGAAGGACCGGGCCGCGAACCTCCAGGCGATGGCCGAGGGCGGGCAGCCGACCCTGTGGAAGCTCCTCGGCCTGCCCTTCACCCTCTCGCCGGCGGCCCCGATCGCCGTCCTCCTCGGCCTGGTCCTGCTCTGGCTCGGCCAGAGGCCGCGGACCGGCATCGGCACGAGCTTCCGTCCGTGAGACCTCCCGCGACGCGCGGCGGGAGCCCGCGCCCTCCCTCCTTCACGAGCATGCCCGGCGATGCGGCCTGACACGTTGGGGCGGACCGCCGTCGCGGTCCTGCCCGGCCTCACCCTCTGCGTCGTCGTCACGGCGGCGGCGAGCCTGGTCCAGGCGGCGGAGGAGCACCTCGTCCACCACCCCTATGTCGAGGCGCTGGTGATCGCGATCCTCGCCGGCATCGCGATCCGCTCGGTCTGGGAGCCGGGGCCGCGCTGGCGCATCGGCATCGCCTTCAGCGCCAAGCAGCTCCTGGAGGTCGCCGTGATGCTGCTCGGCGCCTCGATCAGTCTCAAGGCCCTCGTCGCCTCGGGGCCGGCCCTGCTCACCGGCATCGTCGCCACCGTGGTGATCGCGCTCGCCGCCAGCTACGGCATCGGCCGCCTGCTCGGGCTGCCGGCCCGGATGTCGATCCTGATCGCCTGCGGCAACGCGATCTGCGGCAACTCGGCCATCGCCGCGGTGGCCCCGGTGATCGGGGCGAAGGGCGACGACGTCGCCTCCTCGATCGCCTTCACGGCGATCCTGGGCGTGCTGGTGGTGCTCGGCCTGCCGCTCCTGATTCCGCTGCTCGGCACCAACCCGACCGAGTACGGCGTGCTCGCCGGCCTCACGGTCTATGCGGTGCCGCAGGTGCTCGCCGCCACCGTGCCGGTGAGCCTCGTCAGCACCCAGGTCGGCACGCTGGTCAAGCTCGTGCGGGTGCTGATGCTCGGGCCCGTGGTGCTCGGCCTGTCGCTGCTCGCCCCGCGCCTGCGCGACGAGCCCGGTGCGGCGGCCGGGGCGCGAAAGAGGCTCGGCTTCTTCAAGCTGGTGCCGTGGTTCATCCTCGGCTTCCTGGTGCTGGCCACCGCCCGCTCGCTCGGCCTCGTTCCCGACGCGGCGCTCGCGCCGCTCACGCGCGTCGCCGGCATCCTCACGGTGATCGCCATGGCGGCTCTGGGGCTGGGCGTCGACGTGCGGGTGGTGGCCCGGGTCGGCGGCCGGGTGACGCTCGCGGTCACCGCCTCCCTGGCGGTGCTCCTCCTCGTCAGCATCGCCCTGGTGCGGGGACTGGGCATCTCCTGACGGCGTTCAGTTCCGGAGCGCCGCCTGGCCCGATCTCGGTCCGACACCGTCCGGGACCGGCACCGAGGTCGCGCCGTAATTGGCGTTGAGAGTCAGGTTCGGCCCCTCGTAGAGGTTGACCTGCCGCGCCACGATCACCGTATAGGCCGATTGGTCGGCGACCGGGCGGCTGCTGTCGATGACGAGCCGGCCCGCCGGCAGGTAGATCGTCCCCAGCATCGTGCGGGCATTGTCGCTGATGATGCGGTATTCCCGCATCGCCTTGGCGCCGCCCGGCGGGGGAGGCGGCGGCGGCGTGATGGCGGTGTCGATCGGGACGGGGACGGGACTGGCGACGGTCCGGCTCTCGGCCATCAGCAGGCCGGCCATCAGGCCGCTCGTCGGCGCGGTGAGGCTGACCGTGGTGTCCTTGTCGAACAGCATCCCGCCCCTGTCGCCGGTGAAGAAGAACCCGACCCCCTCGCCCGACACGCTCGCCTTCTTGTCGACGATCAGCGGGCCGTCCTTCATCACGTAGGTCCCGGCGCGGAGCCGGACATTCGCGGTCTCGGTGATGCGCAGGCCGCCGCAATAGGTGCCGGGATCGAGGGTGACGATCCCCGTCACCACGTTGGGAGGGCCTGGGGGCGCCTTCGCGAGCGGGTTGACCCACGGCCCCAGGATCACGCAGTTCACGTCCGGCGCCGGCAGCGGGCGGTCCTTCAGCGGATCGCCGATCGGCGCGCAATCGGTGATCGGCGCCGGGGTGAACAGGGCCTTCGCCCCGTCGAAGCCGCCCGCCGAGCAGATCGAGAGCGCCCGGGCCGTCGCGCTGTCCCTGCCCTGGATGCCGCTCGGACTGGTGGAGTTCGAGTAGAGCGAACAGCCCTCGGCGGTGATCTGCGCCTTCTTCTCGAGGTCGAAGGCGCCCTTGGCCGAGGGGTCGAGGGCGAGCAGGCACAGCCGGACCGAGCCGACGAGCTGCGCCGTCGCCCGGACGATCAGGGTGGTGGAGGGCAGGCTGAGCAGCTTGCCCATGAGCGAGGGCACCGTCTCCTCGATCACCGTCGATACCGAGCTGCGCCGGTCGCCGACCGTGACCACGATGCCGCTGCTGCGGTCGGCCGGGCTCCGCGCCTGCGCCTCGATCGTCTGCCGGGCGATGCTCGCCACCGAGGCCTCGTCCGCATTGGCGAGCTTGAGCATGTTGGCGCCGGCCAGCACCCCGGCATCGGCGGCGCTCTGCAACTGGCTCTTGCGGTAGAGCAGGCGGCTGTACTCGACGGCTGCGCTCACCGATCCGAGCAGGACCGGCAGGGCGACCGCGAAGGCGACGAGGAAGGTCCCGCTGCTGTCGCGCGCGAAATGGCGAGGCGGGTGGGCGCCGGGAAACGACGTCATCGTCGGGGTGTCGCGCGTCGCGGGACGGGGTGGTGCTGCATGGCTGCTCGACGCCTGGTCGCGGAACGCTGTCGGGCAGGGAGCGCGCACCGGGCGTGCCTCGTGCACCGTCTCGGGCACGAGGTGTCACAGGAATGTCTGAATGATATATACTCAGCTTGTGTATATTGGCGAGGCCACGCAGGGAATCCGCCTCGCGCGCGAGAGCCGGATTCTTTCCCGCCCGCCGTCGGTCCCCGGACATGACGGCTCGACCCAGCCGTGGTCTCGGCCGGCAGGGGCGGCGACGGCTCATCCGCCCGTCGCGGCCCGTCCACGCGGTCGGGCGGCACGGTAACGCGTCAGGTGGAGACCCTGTTCGAGTTGGCCGACGGCTCGACACCGTCGATGTCATACCAATGGCCCAAGATGCTGACGCATCGGGCCATTGAGCCATCTCGAATTGTCTATGCCAAGCCAGAGGCTTGACGAAAATTCGAGAACGGAACCAAAGGTCGTTTCCAATGACCGTTGGTATCATTCCCCGGGCCTCGCGGCGCAACCAGGGATCCGTAACCGCTGACGATGCAGGACGAAGCGGTTGCGTTCCGCCTTGGTCTGGACGGGCAGGGGCTCCGGCTCCGAGCACTGCCGTACCGGGTCAGGTCGGCGAGTCGGCTTTCCGGCTCTCGGCAGCCGGCGCCGGCTTTTCGGCCGGCCGGGCCTTGGCGGCGGGTTTCGGCGCCGGCTGCTCCGTCGCCGGGACCTTCCCGGCCGGCGGAGCCTTGGCGGCCGCGGGCTTGGTTCCGGCGGGCTTCGCGGCCGCGGGCTTGGTCACGGCGGGTTGGGCGGCCGCGGCCCCGGGTTGCCCCGCGGTGCCTGCCGCAGGCTTTGAGGTCCCCGGCTTGGCGGTCCCCGGCTTGGGCAGGGCCCCGGTCACCGCGACATCGGCCGGCTTGCCCGTGTCCTTGCCGGTATCGAGGCCGTAGACGTCGTCGCGAAAATGCACCCGGCCGTCCGGGGTGGCGTAGCCGGTGAGATAGACGAAGGTCACCGGAATGGGCTTCGCCAGCTTGATGTCGCGGCGCTCGCCGGTGGCGATGCCGGTCTCGATCTCCATCGGCCCCCAGGCCGAGCCGGCGCCGTTCGGGCCCGGCGTGCCGTCGAGCAGCCAGCCGACCAGCGCCTTCACGTCGGCGACGCGCACGCAGCCCGAGGAGTGGAAGCGCACGTCGCGGGAGAACAGCCCCTTCGACGGCGTGTCGTGCATGTAGACCGCGTGGCGGTTCGGCATGTCGATCCGCACCTGGCCGAGCGAGTTGTCGAAGCCCGGATCCTGGCGCAGGGTGTAGTTCACCGCCCGCTCGGTCGACCAGTCGACGGCGGTCGGCTGCACCTCCTGGCCCTGGGCGTCGAGCATGCGGATATGCATCTTGGCGAGGTAGCCCGGATCCTTGCGCATGTGCGGGATGATGTCCTTCTTGATGAGGGACACCGGCACGGTCCAGGTCGGGTTGAAGTTGATGTTCGTGATCTTCGTCTCGACCGACGGCGAGGCGCGCTCGGGCTTGCCCACCACCGCGACGTAGCGGCGCGCCACGCTGCCGTGATCCACCGCCTCGACCGCGGCCGAGGGGATGTTGACCACCACGTAGCGCTCGCCGAACGGGAAGCTCGATCCGATCAACCGGTTGGCGGAGGCCGAGAGCTGGCGCTGGCGCACGCCTGCGGGCACGTTGAGGGCGGCCACGGTCTGGCGGCCCAGCAGCCCGGTCTCGGGCAGGTTGTGCCGGGACTGGTAGCGCTTGAGCGCCGCGACGAGGCCGGGATCGAGCTGGTCGGTCTCCGGGCCGCCGGGGGCCAGATCCTCGGTCAGGACGAGATGGCGCCGCAGCAGCGGGATCGCCGGGTTGCGCTCGCCGGGCTTCACCGAGAGGTCGGCCGGCAGGGACGGCCAGCCCCCGGCCTCGACCAGCGCCTGGTAGCGCTCGGCCGCCCGCAGGGTGTCGAGGAAGGTCGCCGGGGTCAGGGTCGGGGTCGTGTCCTGCGACATCCGCGCCACCACCAGCGGCGGCAACTCGCGCGAGACCTTTTTCGGGCTCGGCTTCCCGTCGGCCGGTTTGGGTTCGGCCACCTTGGGCTCGGCGGGTCTGGGCTCGGCCGGCTTTGGTTCGGCCGGCTTGGCATCGCCCGTCTTCGGGGCGGCGCCGGGCTTGATCGGGCCGACCGGCAGCGGCGTCGCGCCGCCCGGCAGGGGATCGGGCGTATTCGTCACCTCGCGCCGGGCGGGCTCGACCTGGGCCGGCGGAACGGGCGGATTCTGAGGTTGGGCGGCCTGGGCCTGGGGAGACTGGCCCGGCACCGACCCGGGCGGCAGCGGGACCGGGGATTCGGCCGCGACGGCGAGCCCGGTGCCGACCATCCAGGCCAGGACCGCCGCCGAGGGCAGGTACGGAAACGCAACACGCAACACCATCACCGGCCTCGGGCAAGGACGCCCCCCAGGATGGTCACGCGAGGGTTACCAAAAGCCTGCCGGCCTGCCTCAAGCTTCCGTGAGCGCTCCCCGCCCGGCCGCCAGGATCTCGTCGGACAGGGCGGGATCGTCCACCGCCCGGGCGAGCATCACGGCGCCGACGAGCTGGGAGATCGCTGCGAGCGCTGCCGCCCGGTCGCGGTCGGGCATGGCCTCCTGCATCCGGGCGAGCCGCGCCTCCACCCCTTCCGTAAAGGCGCGTCGCACGGGGGCCGGCTGGCGCGCCGCCTCGCTGCCGAGCGCCGCCAGCGCGCAGCCGCTGCCCGGCCGGTCGCGGTGCGACGCCGACAGGTAGGCGGCGACGAAACCGGCGAGATCCTGCGCCTTTCCGGGCTCCCGCGGCGCGGGCGCCAGCGCCTGGGCCAGGGCCTGGGCGGCGAGATCCTCCTTCGAGGCGAAGTGGCCGTAGAAGCCGCCATGGGTCAGGCCGGCGGCCTCCATCACCTCGGCCACCGTCACGGCGGCGAACCCCTTCTCGCGAAAGAGGCGGCCGGCCGCCTCGAGGATCCGGCGCCGGTTCTCCTGGACCTGCTCGCGCGTCACCCGCATCCTGCGATCCGCTCCGTTGACTTCATTGAGGACGACGATCATCAATATCGTATCATGATTGATGTCATGTCAGAAGGAGGGAGCATGGAATCCAGCGCGGTTCCGGAAGCGCCTTTGCGGGAGCGCCGCGTGACCTGGTCCGATCCGCGGGCGATCGCCAAGGCCGGGCAGGGGCTCGCCGGGCTCGATTTCCTGCGGGCGCTGATTGCCGGCGCGGTGCCGCCGCCGCCGATCGTGGCGCTGATGGGCATCACGCTGGCCGAGGCCGAGCCCGGCCGGGTGACGATGCGGATGCCGGCGGGCGAATACCTCTACAACCCGATCGGCAGCGTCCATGGCGGCGCGCTGGCGACGTTGCTCGACAGCGTCATGGGCTGCGCCGTCCACAGCACCCTGCCGGCCGGGCGCGGCTACACCACGCTCGAGATCAAGGTGAACTACCTGCGGGCGGTGACGGAGGTCTCCGGCACCGTCACGGCGACCGGCCGGGTGGTCCATGCCGGGCGCCGCCAGGCCGTGGCCGAGGCGAGCCTCACCGACGCGGCCGGCCGGCTCTGCGCCACCGCCAGCACCACCTGCCTGGTCTTCGATCTGCCCCCCGCCCGGGAGGAACGTCCGTGAGCCTGCCCTACCGCACCGCCCTCATCGTCGGCGCCGGCGCCGGCATCAGCGCCGCGCTCGCCCGGCTTCTCGCCGTCGAGGGCTTGCGGGTCGGCCTCGCCGCCCGCGACACCGGAAAACTCGCCGACCTCGCCGCCGAGACCGGGGCCGCGACCTTCGCGACTGACGCCGCCGACCCGGGGGCGGTCGAGCGGCTGTTTTCGGAGGCCGATGCCCGGATCGGCGAGCCCGACGTGGTGATCTACAATGCCAGCGCCCGGGCTCCCGGCCCGCTCGCCACCCTCGATCCGGAGGCCGTGCGGCGGGCCATCGAGGTCACCGCCTTCGGCGCCTTCCTGGTCGCTCAGGCCGCGGCGCGGCGCATGGAGACGCGCGGCCACGGTGCGCTCCTGTTCACCGGCGCCACCGCGGGGGTGAAGGGGTTTGCGAACTCGGCCGCCTTCGCGATGGGCAAGTTCGCCCTGCGCGGCCTCGCCCAGAGCGCGGCGCGCGAACTCGGCCCCAAGGGCATCCACGTCGCCCACATCGTCGTCGACGGCGTGGTCCGCAGCGCCCGCCGCCCCGACCCGGCGGACAAGCCCGACAGCACCCTCACGCCGGGGGGCGTGGCCCGCGCCTATCTCGATCTGCTGCGCCAGCCGCGGGATGCGTGGTCGTTCGAGGTCGATTTGCGGCCGTGGGTGGAGCGGTTTTGAGGGGTGGGGGCCAGCCGGCGCGGCTCCTCGCGGTTCGCTTAAGCAATCGCGAGAATCTTTGAAGCAACATGGTCGGTCTGCTTATCGCGGGCCTCCAACGCATGCGCAGCACGCAGAGTGTGCTCCATGACTTGGCGCAGTTAAAGGCTCTCGACGCTCCTCATCCGCTTTCGACTTCATGCGTTCAATCGGCGTATCAGTCCTCTGCGCGAAAATTATGTGGTTGTCGGCGTCATTCTCGTTCCGAAAGATTGTTTCTGCTCTTCGCATTGCTGGAGCCTCGTCACCGGCATGCTTCCATCGTGGTGCGGTGCCAGCAGCCATCGGCCTGCCGATCCCAGCCCCAGTTATTGGGTGGACGTTCAACATTGCAGATGAATTGTACGGTTTTATTTTTGGAACAGAACGTACCGCCTTTGTATTGATCGAGCTTGGGATTGCTCCACCTTGTTGTACTGATCGTCTTTCCTTGAAGGATTTCGCCAAGATATATTGACGTGATTCGCCAATGCGATAGCTCTGGATCAAGGCGGACGCTGGAACCGGCTCCGACCTTCCGATGGTTGGACTGAATGATTGCCTTCAAGCGCGGCAAGAGCTCAAAATCTACCACGCCCCCCTTCTGCCCGAATACGATGTGGCCAGTGTTCAGATTGCGCACGTCGTCATCCGCGCAGAACTCCTGTGTAGCCCGATCGTCGTAACCGGGGCACCAACCAGGATTGGCCTGTTTTTCGAAAGGCGCATTGCGACCTACGTTGACTTGGTAGAACCATGTCTGCGGCGGATAACCATTTCCTCCGGTCGAGCTGAGAATGAATGAGTATACGTATTGACCATATTGATTTTGACAATCTTTAGAAGTAGAAAAATACTGTGGTTGCAACGTGATCGAGGCAAATAACGAGCCAACTTCGCTGAGTGGAGCGGACGCCTGCAAGCCCTGAAGGTCGTCTGATCCGGCACCCAAGAACATATCACGTTCCACGCCACAGACGTTGCCAGCTTGCGCAAGTTCGTAGACGTTCGTGAAACCGTCCTGCGTCGGTGAAAAAACCACTCGGCCGTAACCGTTGGCAGTGGTCCAGCCCGAGGCTGGTGCATTGACGGCCGGTGCAAGGTTCTTGGGGATACTCCACTGGGCCAGGCTCCAGCGCGGCGGCACGTTGGCAGGACCGCTGATGCCAAGATTGGTGCCAGGCTCGGGTGTCCCTATGATCTTCACGGTCGGCCCGAATGGCTGCAACAGCGGCGACTGCTGAGCAATCGCAACTGTAGAGCTGAGCACAGCAATAGAAATTACTGGAAAGACCAAGAATTTCCGCATGTCTTCTCCTCAAGGTGCGCAGATTCTGGAAAAAGCGCTTTCATATTAAATCGGCAAACTGTTTTTGTGTTCAAATTCAGGAATTTTGACAAATTCGAGATCTCGCATCTGTTAACTCCCTGTAAGCAATTTGCGCGAACCAGAAAATGGTTCCCCCGCTGTGGAAAATAGATAAAACATCGAAAGTGCGGACCCTATAATGGGAATTGCCGTGCAAATTAGCGACACGTTTTTTGTACCGGCTGCGCCCTGTCATACTCCACCGTCATCGCCTTATACCTCTGGCCCGCAAAGGCTCCAGCCTACCGGTGACGATGCGACGACGTGTTCATTTGGGATCCTCCCGGACGGGCGACGCTGACCGCCCAGGCCTGTTTGGAGCCGACCCTTTCTTGACATGGCAGTTCGGCCTGTTCAAATCTAGGGCACTTCACGATGGCGTCGCAATCACGAAGCTCTCTAGATCTTTGGTTTTCATGCATTTTCTGCGACGAAACAGCACTGTTTTGTCGGGATATACTCTGGTTTCCGCGAGTTCCTGACAGGCGGTGAGTTTCGGTCTGGTTTTCGGACAAGTCTGTCTCATGCTGCGCTTCTTGGCCGACCTCCGCGTCTCGACTCCCAGCCAAACCACCAAAACAACTCACCGAGACCCAGGCCGCCGGGTTAATCATCAAGCCGCACCGCCTCGTCACCGGGACGGTTTCGGGGTCCACCGATGTCGGGCAAGCGCCCAGGGTTCTCATGCCTGCTCGACTGGTTCGGCCGCAACGACATGGAGGCGCGCGCGACCGTTGCAAAAGTTCGAGGAGCGCGGCGTGCGGTAATTTGCCCGGCGCTGGGCGGGGCGACCTGGCGAGTTCGCTGGGCAAGCTGACGATTGGGTTTGATCACCGGGGTCGCGGAGTTCGGGCGCCTCTACTGATCGAGCCGACCCGGGCCGGGTTGAGCCGACTGTCGATTTCCATCCAGAGCAGCCCCTCGCACAGCCAACTGACTTTGATCCCAAACGGACAACTCTCACGCCGCCCGCACCGCCTCCAGAAATCCCTGCACCTGGCCACGCAAACGCTCGGCTTGACCCGCGAGTTCCGAGGAGGTCGAGAGCACCTGGGTAGCAGCGTGGCCGGTCTCGCGCGCGGCCTGCGACACGCCCGCGATCGTCGCGGTGACGTCGCCGGTGCGGGTCGAGGCTTGGTCCACCGATGTGACGATCTCCCGGGTCGCGCAGCCCTGCTCGCGCACGGTGCCGGCGATGGCCTCGGCGGTGTCGCTCACCGCGTGGATCGTCGCGGTGATCCCGGCGATCGCCGTCACCGCCCGCCCGGTCGAGGCCTGAATCCAGGCGATCTGCTCGGAAATCTCGGCCGTCGCCTTGGCGGTCTGGCCGGCGAGCTGCTTGACCTCGGCCGCCACCACGGCAAAGCCCCTTCCCGCCTCGCCGGCCCGCGCCGCCTCGATCGTGGCGTTGAGCGCGAGCAGGTTGGTCTGCTGGGCGATGCCTGAGATGAGCGCGAGCACGTCGCCGATCCGGTTGGCCGCGCCAGCGAGGTCGGCCACGATCGTGCCGGCCTGCGCGGCCTCGGCGACGGCGGCCTTCGAGCGCTCAGCCGAGGCCGCGGCCTGGCGGTCGATCTCGGTCACCGAGGCGCCGAGCGTGCCGGCCGCGGCGGACACCATCCGGACGTTCCGGGCCGCATCGCCCGCGGCCTCGGCGACGCAGGCCGAGCGCCGGGCGGATTCGCCCGCGGTGGCGGTGAGCTGGGCTGCGGTCGCCTGCATCTCGGTCGCCGCCGCCGAGACCATGCCGACGACCTCGCCCACCGCCCGGTCGAAGCCCCGCACCAGGTCGTCCACCGCGCCGGCCCGGCGCTCGCGCTCGGCCTGGCCGGTCGCCTCGGCGGCGCGCAGGCGCTCGGCCTCGGCGAGGCCGTCACGGAACAGCCGGACCGAGCGGGCCATGGTGCCGACCTCGTCGCGCCGCTCCGTCGCCGGCACGTCGGCGTCGAGATGGCCCTCGGCGAGGGCCTGCATGGTGCGGTCGAGGGCGGCGAGCGGCCGGCCGATATGCCGGGCCAGCGCCCAGGCGACGGCGAGCGCCGACAGCGCGGCGAGGCTGAGCACCCCGAGCAAGGTCAGCGCGGCCCGGTGCCGGGCGGCGACCAGGTCCGCGATGTCGAGCGCCACCTCGATCGTGCCGATCGCCTGGCCGGCATAGGTGACGAGCGGGCCGGCCGTCACGGCGGTCTCCCGGCCCGAGAGCAGGGTCTCGCGCCAGGCGATCGGCCTGGACGTCGCTTTGGCCGCCGCCTCGGCATGGCCGGCGGGGTCGAGCAGGGTTTTGTCCGAAAACGTCGCCGCCAGGGTCGCGGGCATGCCGTCCTTGACCAGGTGGACGGCGAGATCGACGCCGAGCCGCTGCTTCAGGTCGGCGAGGAAGCCGGCACCGATCGGGCTGCCGACATCGACGATGCCGACCGTCGCGCCGTCCCGCATGACCGGCACCGTCGCGAAGAGCGAGATCGTGTCGCGCCCGGGCTCGAGGCCGGTGGCCGGCCGGCCGCTCTGCAGCACCGCCCGCACGGTGGCGCGGCGGGCGAGCACCGAATCACCGTGGGCGTTCGGCGTGTGCAGCCGCGCCAGCGCGAGCCCGTCCGGGCGGAAGAAGCTGACGAGCCGCAGGTTCAGCCGCTCGGCGAGCGGCGTCCCGAGCGCCGCGTAGCGCGCGAGGATCGCCGGGCGGTCGCCGCTCCGCAGCGCCTCGCCGATCGCCGGATCGTGGGCGAGGCTCGTCGCGGCCGCGAGCGCCCGCTGGCCCTGGTCGGCCATCGCATCCGCCACCGCCCGGTAGCGCTGGTCCAGCGCGGCGGCGATGGCGGCGTCGGCGGCCTGTTGCTGCTGCCGATAGGACATCCAGCCGAGAAGCGCGGTCGCCGTCAGCGAGCAGGCGAGCAGGGCGGCGGTGAGCTTGCCTCCGATGGAGCGCAGAGCGGGCAGGCGTCGCGAGATCATGGCAGGGGCGAGTGGCCTCGACAGGTCGGGGGCGACCGATTCGAACCTGTCGATCCGACGTTAAGGGCGCGTGAAGACTGGATCGTGTCAGGTCATGACCGGCGGACTGACCGTCGGTCGACTGCGTCGGTCATTCCCCGGGGGAAGCCATTGCAGGGCGAAAGCCTGCTTCGCCCGGGCCCAATGCCGAAGCGCGATCCATATCCCGCGCCTCATCTTCCCGCGGGCGGGTCGCGATGCCGCCTCGTCCTCACGCGCGGTAGCGCGCCGCGGCGTGTGCTTGCGCGAAGTTCGGCACCATCGCCCGGCGCGCCGCCTCGAAGGCCTGCCATTGTCCCTCGTCCGGCAGGGACGGGATCGTCACCGCCTCGCGCCGGTCGAACCCCTTGAGCGCGGCATCGACCATCTCTGCGACCTCCATCACGCCCGGCAGGCTCTCCACCGCCCGCCCCGAACGCTCCCAGATCTCGGTGCGGGTCGCGGCCGGCAGCACCGCCTGGACGTAGACGCCGCGCGGCCCGAGCTCCGACTGGAGCGCCTGCGACAGGGTCAGCACGTAGGCCTTGGTCGCCCCGTAGACGCCGGGCAGCCATTCGGGGGCCAGCGCCACCACCGAGCCGATATTGACGATGGCGCCCCCGCCCCGGGCCAGGAAGCCTTGCGCGGCGGCGCCGGCGAGCCGCGTCAGCGCCACCACGTTGAGGTCGACGAGGCGGTATTGCGGCGTGAGGTCGGGGTCGGAAAAGCCCGCCGGCGCCGCCGCGCCGGCATTGTTCACGAGCAGCCCGATCCGGGCATCGTCGCGCAGCCGCGCCTCCACCGCGGCGAGGCCCGACGGATCGGTAAGGTCGGCTGCCATCACGTCGACCGCGACGCCGGTCTCCGCCGTCAGGCGCGCCGCGAGCGCCGCGAGCCGGGCGGCGTCGCGGGCCACCAGCACCAGGGGATGGCCGCGCCGGGCGAGGCGGTCGGCATAGGTCGCGCCGATGCCGGACGAGGCGCCGGTGATCAGGGCGGCGGGCTTGTGGTCGCTCATGGGTCATGCTCCGGATCGGCGGTGTTTCATGATCACCGTCATGAAAATATTGATGACAATCATCATCGAAACCGTCAAGCGACCGGCCCGCGGCCGCGTGCGCCGGCGCACAAGGGTGCCGCAACCTCCGCACAAGGCAGGGGCGGCAAGAGAGCGATGAGGCAGTGTCGCCTGCGCTGGGACGGGATTGGCGAAAACAGATGTCCGGTCGCGAGCAAGCCGAGAGGCTCTGGAGCAACATCGTCGAACTCGGGCCCCGGCGCCTCGCCGCGCTCGGGGTGATCGGCCTCGTGGTGTTCCTGGCGGTGGGCCTGGGGGCCTATTACCTGAGCCGTCCGGCGCAGGAGACGCTCTATACCGGCCTGTCCCGCGAGGACGTGGCGCGCATCGGCGGCGTGCTCAAGGATGCGGGCATCCGCTTCGACGTGAGCGCCGACGGCGCCGCCGTGCTGGTGCCCTACGGCAATACCGCGCAGGCCCGGATGCTGCTCGCCGAGAAGGGCCTGCCGCAGAGCTCGAAGTCGGGCTACGAATTGTTCAACGACCTCGGGTCGCTCGGCATGACCTCGTTCATGCAGGAGGTCACCCGGGTCCGCGCGCTCGAGGGCGAGATCGCCCGCACGATCCAGGGCATGAAGGGCGTGCGCGCGGCGCGGGTCCACATCGTGCTGCCGGAGCGCGGCTCGTTCCGGCGCGACCAGCAGCCGCCATCCGCCTCCGTGGTGGTGCGCACCGAGCCCGCCGACGACCGCAGCGGCGCCCAGGCGATCCGCCAGCTCGTCGCCTCGGCGATTCCCGGCATGAAGCCCGACCGGGTCACGGTGATCGGCTCCGATGGGACGCTGCTCCTGTCGGGCGACGACGGCGCCCAGGCCCCGACCGGCAAGATGGCGAGCCTGGAGAAGGACATGAGCCGCGAGGTGCAGGACCGCATCCGCCGGGCGCTCACGCCCTATCTTGGCCTCGGCAACTTCGAGGTCAGCGTCGCGGCCCAGCTCAACACCGACAAGACCTCGACCAGCGAGACGATCTACAACCCCGACCAGCAGGTCGCCCGCTCGGTCCGCTCGGTGCGCGAGAACGAGAACAGCCAGAACCGCAACTCCCAGCGGCCGACCAGCGCCCAGCAGAACCTGCCCGACCAGCGCACCCGCTCGGACGGCAACGACACCGCCAGCAACGAGACCTCCAAGAAGGAGGACCTCACCAACTACGAGATCGGCCAGAAGGTCGTGCAGACGGTGAGCGACGGCTACGCGCTGAAGCACCTCTCGGTCGCGGTGCTGGTCAACCGCTCGCGCCTCGCGGCGCAGGCCGGCCAGCCGGGCCAGGACGCCGCCACCGTCAACCTCGACAAGCAGATCGCCGAGATCGAGCAGATCGTCGCCTCGGCGGCCGGCGCCAGCAAGGATCGCGGCGACACGGTCAAGGTCGCGGCGGTGGGCTTCATCAACGACGGCCAGTCCATGGAGCCGGTGCCGCCGCTCAGCATCGCCGACGTGATGATGCGCCAGTCCGCGACCCTCATCAACGCGGCCACCATCCTGGTGGTGGCGGGCCTGCTGATCTGGTTCGGCCTGCGCCCGGCGCTCCGCGCCATCCTGGCGGTGCCGGAAGCCGCCCAGACCGAGATCGCCGCCCTGGAGGCCGCGGGGGCCGCCGCCGCGCTGCCGGGCGCCGCGATGGCCGAGGCCGGCGCCCTGCCGGCACCCGGGCAGGCGATCCCCGGCCAGGCGGCGCTCGCCGGCCCCGACGGGGTGCCCGCCATGGCAAGCCTCATCGAGGACATGGCCGAGAAGGCGAAGAACTCGCCGCAGAAGCGCCTGGAGCAGCTGATCGACCTCGACGAGGAGCAGGTCGCCGCCATCCTCAAGCGCTGGCTGATGCGTGAGGAAATGGCGTGATGGATACGCCGATCGCCCGCTACCTGCCGGAATTCCCGCCCGCTCCGGTTCCCTCCCAGGCGGCCGCGGCCCCGGCCTTCGGCGATCCCTGGGCCGGCCTCGCCCGGGCCCCGCGCGCCCCCTGGCGCTCCCGGTCCCGGCCCCCTCGGACGCGATCCTGGTCGAGCCGGTCCAGTCGGACCGCCCGCCCGTCGGGCTGCTCGACGGCCCCCCGGCGGATTGGCAGGACGGCCTGCTGCCGCGTCCGGCCAAGCCGAACGTGACATTGCCGGCCGTGACATCGCCGACCGCGATGTCCCCGATCGTCCTGGCTCCCGCAGCAGTCCCGCCGCCCGTCGCCGAGCCGAGCATCGTCGCCTCGCCCTTCGTCAAGCCGCCGGCTCCCAGGCGCGAGACCCCTGAGGAGCGCGCGGCGCTCCTCGCCGAGGCCGAGGAGCGCGGCCGGCAGCAGGGCCTGGCCGAGGCGCGGGAGGAGGCGGAGATCGCCCGCCGCCGGGCGGCGGAAGCCGCGGAACACCGCCTCGCCGAGGCGCGCCGGCACTGGAGCGAGGCCGAGGCCGAGGCCCTGGCCGACGGCTTCGCGGCGGCTTTGCGCGCCCTCGACGCGACCCTGTCCGACCGGATCGCCCGGCTGCTGGTGCCGGTGCTGACCGACGCCCTGCGCCGGCAGGCGGTGGCGGAGCTGAGCGGCGCGCTGACGCGGCTGCTGGCCGAGCCGCAGGCGGCGACCGTGCGGGTGAGCGGGCCGGAAGACCTGCTCGCGGCGCTCGCCGCCCGCCTCGGGCCGCTCTCGGCCTTCGTCTCGTTCACCGCGGCCGAGACGGCGGACGTGCAGGTGAGCGCCGACCAGACCGTGATCGATACCCAGCTCGGCGCCTGGACGCGCCTCATCGCGGCGGCGGTGGCGGAGACCTGAGATGTCCGAAGGCCATCAGGAAATCATCATCATCAAGCGCCACGGCGACCACGAGGACGGCCATCACGGCGGCGCGTGGAAGATCGCGCTCGCCGACTTCATGACCGCCATGATGGCGCTGTTCCTCGTGATGTGGCTGATCAACTCCACCAGCAAGGAACAGAAGCAGACCATCGCCGAGTATTTCAACCCGGTGAAGCTCGCCGAGGTCACCCACGACAAGAAGGGCCTTCGCGATCCCCACGACACCCCGTCCGAGCCCGGCGCCGAGGGCGGCAAGGCCGAGGGCAAGGGCGGCGAAGGCAAGGGGGACGGCAAGGGCGAGGGGAAGGCCGGCGACAAGGCGAGCGAGGCCGCGCCGGGCAGCCGGTCGCGGGAATCGGCCCTGTTCCAGGACCCCTACGCGGTGCTGGCGCGGCTTGCCGCCGAGGGCGACCGCGGCGACACGGCGAGTTCCGACGCGGCCGCGGTCGAATCCGGCCAGCCCGGCATCAGCGGCGGCGACGCGGCGCGCGATCCGTTCGATCCGCTCTACTGGCAGGTCGAGCCGCTGCCGCGCCACCGCACCGAGCGGCCGGGCAAGGTCGGCACCGCGGTCTCGGCCCCGTCCGAGAACCGCCTCGACGCCGCCGGCCAGATCGCCGCAAGCCAAGTCGCCGCCGCCAAGCCCCGCGACTCGAAGGACGCGCCCACCCGCGTCGCCTCGGCCGAGGACGGGCTGCCGCTCACGCCCAAGGATCCGGCCAAGGACGCCAAGGACGCCGCGAAATCGGCCGCCCTCAAGGCGCCGGCCTCCATCGATGCCCCCAAGGATCAGGTGAAGGATCAGGCGAAGGAGAAGGCCGCCGAGACCGCCGCAGTCGCCGCCATGAAGGCCGAGATCGCCAAGGCGGTGGCGCCGCTCGCCACCGGCACGCCGACCCCGAAGGTCGAGGTGCGCCGCTCGGGCGAGGGCATCCTGATCAGCATCACCGACGAGATCGACTTCAGCATGTTCGGCGTCGGTTCGGCCGAGCCGACCCCGAAGGTCGTGAAGGCGATCGAGAAGATCGCCAAGGTGATCAACAGCCGGCCCGGCCGCATCGTGGTCCGCGGCCATACCGATTCGCGGCCGTTCCGCTCCGACACCTACGACAACTGGCGCCTCTCGACGGCGCGGGCGCAGATGGCCTCCTACATGCTGGTGCGCGGCGGCGTCGACGAGTCCCGGATCGAGCGCATCGAGGGCTATGCCGATCGCCAGCCGCGCAATCCCGCCGATCCGAAGGCGGCGGAGAACCGGCGCATCGAGATCCTGGTCCGGGGGCTGCCCGAATGAGCCGCCGCGTCACGGGCCTCGCGCTGGCCGGGCTCCTCCTCGCGGCCGGCCTCTCGACGGCGCTGCCGGCCCGCGCCGCCGGGGACGGCCATGGCGGCGGCCATGCCGCGCCGGCCGCCGATTCCCACGGCGGGGGAGGGGACGGCCATGGCGGGCCGCCGCCCAAGCCCATCGAGCCGCTGCCGGTGGCACCCCGCGGCCTGCCGGTCGAGATGGTGCGCACGCTCCAGCTCCTCCAGGACCGGATCGCCCGCGGCTCGACCCAGGCCCATCTCGCCCAGCGCCAGCTCCTCGGCCATATCGAGCAGCGCCTGCTCGCCCTCGATCCCGAGGCCTGGGCCAGCCCCGAGAACGTGCGGGCGGCGGTGACCTTCGCGCTCAGCGGCGGCGGTCCGGCGGTCCTGCGGCGGATACGCGAGGCGGCCAAGCCATCGGAGGACGACGCGGCCCTGGTGCGCGGCGCGCTCGCCTATCTGGAGGGCCGCGAGCGCGAGGCCCGGACCCTGCTCGGCCGCTTCGATCCGCGCAGCCAGCCCCCCGGGCTGGCCGGCCAGCTCGCCCTGACGCTTGCCGCGGTCACGGTGCGCGAGGCGCCGCGCAAGGCGATCGAGCTCCTCGACCTCGCCCGGTTGCTGGCACCCGGCACCCTGGTCGAGGAGGGGGCTCTGCGCCGCGAGATCTTCATCCACGCCCAGGGCGGGGATTCCCTGCGCTTCGAGGCTTTGTCGATCCAGTACCTGCGGCGGTTCCGCCGCTCGGTCTATGCCGGCAATTTCCGCCAGCGCTTCGCCACGGCGCTCACCCGCCTCGACTTCGACAGCGACCGCGCCCGCGTCGATCGCCTCGAGCGGATGCTGGACGAGATCGAGCCCGGCGAGCGGCGCGACCTCTATCTCCTGGTCGCCCGGGCCGGGCTCGACCAGGGCCGGCGCGAGACCGCGACCTTCGCGGCCGAGCGGGCGCTCAGCCTCGCGGCGACCGACAGCGAGGCCGCCGCCCGGGCCCGGCTCTACCGCGCCGCCGCCCTGATCGTGGTCGACGGGCGCTACGAGGACGGGCTCGAGGGCTTGCGTGCCGTCGACCCGGCCGGGCTCGACGCGCCCGACCGCACCCTCCTCGACGCCGCGCTCTCCACCGCCCGCCAGATCCGCGGCGGCGCGCCGCCGGCGCCCGCGGCCGCACCCCCGCCGCCGATCGCCGCGGCCGCCCCCGCCGACGGCAAGCGCCAGATTCCCGAGGCCGCGTCGATCGCCCGGGCGCGCGAAGCGCTCGCGCAGGTCGACCGGATGATCGACAGGACCGACCCGTGACTCCCCTCGACGCCATGCTGACGGGCCCGCGGCCGCGCCTCGACGGCGCCCGCAATCCCGGCGACCCGACCCCGCGGGATTCCGGCGGCGGCTTCGATGCCGTGCTCGGGCTCCTCGAGAAGGGCGAGCGCCCCGCGCCCGCGACCCCGCCCGAGGCCGGCACCGACCCGGCCGCCGGGACCGCACCCGCGCGCGCCGAGGCGTCCCCGCCTCCGACGACCCTCGGGACACTCCTTGCCAGTGCGGTCTCGGCCAGTGCGGTCTCGGCCGGCACCCGCGCGAGCGTGACCTCGCGACCGGGTGATGCGGACCTCGCGGCCCTGATGGAGCGGGCCGCCAACCGGGCTCCCGTGCCGGGTCCGGCCGCGACCGTGCCGGCGGGACAGGCCGCTGCCGCGGCGGGAGCGCTCGCCGTCCCGGCCGGGCTGTCGGCTGCCACGGACCTTCGCCCGGAGGCGACGCCTGCCGCCGTTCCCGCTTCCACGCCGGAGATGGTCGCCGCGCCCGTCTCCCCCGCCGCCCCGCCGCCCTCCACCCCGGCGCCGGTGCAGGCCGCGCCGGTCTCTCCGCAGCCTGCGATCCTCCCGAACCCGGCATCGCGGGGGACGCCGATCGCGCGTCCGCAGCGCGAGGCGGCGCTGCCCCACCCGGTGCTCGCGGGCGCCGTGGCGGATGCGCCGGAGCCGGCCTCGCGCCCCGAGACCGCGGCCGTCGTCCCGGACCGGGACGGCGCGGGCCCCGATACGCAGGCCGCCCCGGCACCCGAGCCGGCGGTCGCGGCTCCGCTCGCCGCCCTGCCGTGGCCGGTGCGGACCGATGCGGCGATCCCGGTACCGGTGCAGCCGGTGCCCGCGACCCTGGCCGGTACCCCGGCCCCCGCATTGCCGCAGCGGGCTTTCGACTCCGCCGGCGATTCGGTCGGCAGCTCGGCCGCGTCCGCCGCTGCGGCGCGGCCGGCCATGACCGTGATCGCGCAGGAGACGCATTTCGCTCCCGTCGCGACGCCCGCCCTCGCGGCACGCCCGGCCTTCGCCGCACCGGGAACGGCGTCGTCCCCGGTCGCCGGATCGGCTCCCGCGCCGGCCGCCGGTCCCGTCGTCGCCGCGCCTTCGCCGGCCGCGTCGCCGACCGTGGTCCCGCCTGCCGCCGCGGCCGCGGTGCCGACCAGGCCGGAGGCGGCCGCCGCTGCCACCAATCACCGGGTCGCCGCCGAGGCGGAGCAGGCCGCTGCGCTCCCCGCCCCGGCCCCGCGCGGGACGGCAAGCTCCGCTTCCGCGCCGGGAGGCCCGGCCTCCCGGGAGACCGTGGCGGCCGCCTCGCCGCAACCCGCCATGCCGCTGCCCGGATCGGTCGGCGGCCCGGTTCCGGCCGGCCAGGCAGCGGCGCCGGAGCCTGCTTCCGTCGACCAGATCCCCGCCGGCCAAACTCCTACGAGCCGAGCCCCCGTCGACCAAGCCCCCGCCGCGGTGCCGAACGCCTCTCGCCCGCCGCGCGACGCCCTGATGCCGCCTTCCGTGGGTGTAGCGGGATCGCCGGCCCCGGCCGAGCGCGTGGCGACGATGGCGCCCCGACCCGAGCCAAGCGCGCCGGCCATCGGCCACCCGGCTGCGATGCCCACCGCGGCGGGCGGCGCGCCGGCGACCACCATCGGGGCCGCCGGGCCGACGGGTGGAGCGGTCGCCCCCCGCAGACACCTGGCATGACCGGGATCGCGGAACCGCCGCGTCGAACGGAAGCCGAGCCCGCCGCGCCGGCATCCGAGGCCACACCTCCGCAGGAGTCGACGTCTCCGCTGGCGTCGATGCCGTCGCAGCCGCCGAAATCCGCGCAGGACGCTCAGATTTCCCAGAACGCGACGCCCGTGCAGGAAGCCAAGCCTGCGCCGGAGGCCAAGCCTGCGCCGGAGGCCAAACCCGCGCCGGAGGCCAAGCCCGCGCAGGAGGCCAAGCCTGCGCCGGAAGCCAAGCCTGCGCCGGAGGCCAAGCCCGCGCCGGAGGCGAAGCTCGCGCCGGAGGCCAAGCCTGCGCCGGAGGCCAAGCCTGCGCCGGAGGCCAAGCCTGCGCCGGAGGCCAAGCCCGCGCCGGAGGCGAAGCTCGCGCCGGAGGCCAAGCCTGCGCCGGAGGCCAAGCCTGCGCCGGAGGCCAAGCCTGCGCCGGAGGCCAAGCCTGCGCCGGAGGCCAAGCCCGCGCCGGAGGCCAAGCCCGCGCCGGAGGCCAAGCCTGCGCCGGAGGCCAAGCCCGCGCAGGAGGCCAAGCCTGCGCCGGAGGCCAAACCCGCGCCGGAGGCCAAACCCGCGCAGGAGGCCAAACCCGCGCAGGAGGCGAAGCCGCATCAGGAGACCAAGTCCGTCTCCGAGACCAGGATCGCCGCCCCGGCCACGCCCGGCGAGCGCCGGGCCGAGGAGGCGGCGGCGAGCGTGTCCGCTCCCGTCGCCGCGGCGGAACCCGCTCCGGCTCCGGCGGCCTTGCCCCTCGCCACCCTGCGCCAGATCGCCGATGCGGTGGCGACCGGGGCCGCCTCCCTGCCCGATCCCACCTCGGTCCGGGCCGGGGCGGTCGCGGCGGCCTGGAGCGCCGCCGCCCAGGCGGATGGACCGGTCCGGCTCCTGACGCTGCAGCTGCGTCCGGCCGAGCTCGGCCAGGTCATGGTCCGGATGCGGCTTCAGGACGGGCGCCTGGAGATGGACCTGCGCGCCGAGCGCGAGGAGACCGCGGATCTCCTGCGGCGTGACGGCGGCCTCCTGAGCGCCCTGGTGCGCGAGGCCGGCTACCAGCCCGATCTCGTCACGGTCCAGGCCGGCCGCCTGCCGGGCCAGCCCGACGCGCTGCCGCAAGGCGCGCCGCAAGGGAGCGGCCAAGGCGGCCAATCCCCGCCGTCCTTCGCGGGCGGGCAACAGCATGGCGGCGCGAGCCCGGACCAGCCGGCCCGCCGCACCCCGGACGCGCCCGAGGAAGGCGGACGCCGGACCATGGAGCAGAGAGATGATGCGCATTCCGGCAATCGCGACCGCGGCGCTCTTTACCTTTAGCGCCGTCTCGGGCGCGCAGGCCGCCGCCACGGTCTCCGGTGCCGCCAAGGCGCCGCTGCCGGCGACCGGTAACGTCTGCGAGCAGCAGATGGCGCAGGCCGCGGCGCGCCACGGCGTGCCGCTCGGCATGCTCTACGCCGTCGGGCTGACCGAGAGCGGCAACCGCGGCTCGCTGCAACCCTATGCGATGAATATCGGCGGCAAGGCCTATTTCGGCGCGAGCGCCGCCGACGTGATCCGGCGCCTGGGCGAGGCGCAGGCCAGCGGCGTGCGCCTGGTCGATCTCGGCTGCATGCAGATCAACCATCACTATCACCGGGCGAAGTTCGCCTCGCTCGAGGCGATGATCGACCCGCGCCAGAACGTCGAATACGCGACGATCTTCCTCAAGGAGCTGAAGGCCCGGGAGGGCAGCTGGACCCTGGCGGTGGCGCGCTACCACGCCGGCCCGAACAACAACCCGGCCCAGAAGCAGTATGTCTGCCGGGTGATCGCCAACATGGTGGCCTCAGGCTTCGGCCAGTGGACCCCGGGTGCCAAGACTTTCTGCAAGTAAGGCCGTTCTGCAAGTAAGGCCGTTTTGCAAGTCGTGCATTCGGGCGACGAGGTCGCGGCCCGTCGGTATTTCGTGCGTATGCCCGGGAGGAGCGCCGTCCGCTCCGTCAGGCCGGAACCCCGCGGGATCCGGGACGGCGTGGCGGCCGGCCCTCACCCCACATAGGTGTAGCCGATGTAGCGCTTGGCCTCGATCGGGTCGTGGCCGAGGGCCTGGGCCAGCTTCTTGCGCAGCTTGCTGACATGGCCTTCGACCACGCTCTCCTCGACGCCGTCGCTGTAGACGCCGTAGACGCCGTTGAAGAGCTGGGTCTTGGTCACCCGCCGGCCACGGTTGCGGACCAGGAATTCCAGGATGTGCCGCTCCCGCCGCGGCAGGGTGAGGGGTACGCCGTCGATCTCGGGGTCGCGCCCGTCGAAGAACACCTTCAGCCGCTCCGCTCGCGGGGCCGGCGCCGCCGGCATGTCGTCCGGGGCGACGGTGGTCGGTGGGTGGTCTTGCGCCGCCTCCCCGTTGACCCGGCGCCAGATCGCCTCGGCCCGGGCCAGGATCTCGCGGACATGGACGGGCTTGGGCAGCACGTCGTCGATGCCGGCATCGAACAGCACCAGGGTCTGCTCCAACGACCGCGAATCGGCCAGCGCGATGATCGGGGCGCGGGATTGCCGGCGGATCGCGCTGGCGCAGCGGGCCCGCTCGTCGAAATCGCCCAGCAGGAAGCCCTGCACCGCGTCGAGGTCGCTGCGGGACGCCGATTCGATCCAGCTCGTGAACTCCTCCGGGGAAAGAGAAAAGGACGATACTCCTTCCCGGTCGAATCCGGCCTTGAAGCCCGCATTCACCGATTTCCTGGCATCAACCAAGAAATACATCTGTCGTACCCTCATCGACCCCGGTCGAATCGCGCCGCATCGACCTGTGCCCCGTCCTGCCGAGCCGTGCGAACCTTGGGTCGCTCCGGGCCCGGCAGTGCCGGCGCCGGTCCGAATTGCCTGCGGTCCGCGATTTGCCTCGGACGAATTCATGTCTGGGTGGTCGCGGCCGGTCAATGACCGCCGCGCCGCAGCAAGCCCGCTTCGCAGGACTTTTTTTAGGAAACCCGGGGGGTGTGTACTGGGGGGCGCGTTACGGCCAGGTTAGTTCGACCGGGGGCGGGCACCGCCGATTCGGTCGCAAACCATTAATCTATCGATGAATTCTATGGTCGAGCCCGATCCCGGACGGGGTCGCGGACGCTCTCGGCAATGTGGCGAAATCAAGGGGATGGCGCAAAAATCTTCGCGGTCCGGTCCCGTCGTGACGGGACCCGATCTCTCAGGACAGCCGGGCCTCCGAGAGGGCGCGGGCGAAGGTGTCGAGGCGCAGGGGCGGGCCGTCCTCGGCCAGGATGCGCTGGATCGCGACCCCGACGAAGCAGCCGTCGAGGACGAGCTTGAAGAACACCGTCACGGGCTTGGCCGCGAATTCCATGTCGAGCACCACCTGCATCGACCGGCCCCAGTCGAGGCAGACGTCGGCCGCATCGGCATAGGTGAGGGTCGCGTCCTTGAAGAACGGCTCGGCCGAGGAGGCGACGAGGTCGGCGATGTTGCCGTGGCGCTCGCCCCGCACCCAGCCGATCAGCACGCTGCCGTCGAGCAGGCAGAACTCGGAGATGAAGTCGCGGAGCGCCGTCGCGAAGACCTCCTCGGCCGCCGCGATCACGTCCCGGGTGATCGGCCGGGCCTGCGCGAGATCGTGGTCGTGAGGGATCATCGTTGTCTCGCGAACAGGAAGAACAGGATCTGCGCGACCGCGCGGTAGAACTCCGCGGGAATCATCTGGTCGACCTGGACAGCATCGTACAGCGACCTTGCGAGAGGCTTGTCTTCGATCACCGGGATGCCCTTCTGCTCGGCGATCTCGCGGATGCGCAGGGCGATGAGGTCCTGGCCCTTGGCGAGCACGATCGGCGCCGGGCCCTCGGAGGGCTCGTAGCGGAGCGCGATCGCGAAGTGGGTCGGGTTGGCGATCACCACGGTGGCGCGGTCGACCTGTCCCAGCATCCGCTTGCGGTTGCGGTCCTGGGCGAGCGAGCGCAGGCGCGCCTTGACGGTCGGATCGCCCTCGATCTGCTTGTGTTCGTCCTTGATCTCCTGGCGCGACATCTTGAGCGAGCGCTGCCAGCGCAGGCGCGCCCAGACGAGATCGCCGGCGACGATCACGATGGTGGCGATGCTGACGGCCGAGACCAGGCGGATCGCGGTCGTGAGGATCAGCTCGGGGAGCTGGCTCGGGTCGACGAACATGGCACTCACGGCTTTGGCCTGTTCCGAGCGCAGGAGCAGGAGGACGACGAGACTGACCGAAGAGACTTTAAGGACGGCTTTCAGGAACTCGACCTGGCCGGAGCGGCCGAAGATCCGTCCCCAGCCCGAGGCCGGCGAGACGCGGTTCCATTTCGGGGCGATCCGGTCGGAAACGAGGCTCGGGACGTTCTGGGCGAGGGAGGCGACGAGCCCGAAGCCGGTGAGGACCAGCAGGATCGGCGTGAGGAAACGGGCGAGCGCGAAGCCGGTTGCGTGCATCAGGGTCAGGGCGTCCTCGGCCGAGGCCAGGGAGAAGCCCCCCGGATGGTCGAGGAACGACGAGAGGTCCCGGGCGAGCGCCGCCGCCTGGCCCCGCACCACCAGGCTCAGGCAGACCAGGAGGCCGAGGATCGAGGCGAAGACCGGGGCCTCGCGGGAGAACGGCACGTCGCCCTTCTCGATCGCGTCGCGCACCTTCCGCTCGGTGGCGGCCTCGGTCTTGCTCTCCTGGTCGGTCTCGTCAGACATGCGCGGCCGCGCGGGGCGCGAACCCCGCCCCGGCCGGAGCGACGGGCCGTGGGCCCGGCATCGCCCCGCTCAGCGCGCGCCGTTCAGCGGATGAGGGCTTCATCCTCGCCTCCCGGGTTGATCTCGATCTCGCCGCGGCCCGCCATGTCCATGGCGAGGTCGGTGATGCTGCGGCGCGCCTCCATGACGTCGCGCTGGGCGGCCGGGTCGCCGCCGTTGAGCTCGTGCTCGACCATGCGGCGGACGCGGGCCGACAGCGCGCTCAGCACCACCGTGCGGAACTCGGCGTCGGTGCCCTTGAGGGCCAGCACCAGGCGGTCGTTGGGCACCGCGTCGAACAGGGTGGTGCGCGCGCGCGGCGCCAGCTTGACGATGTCGTCGAAGGTGAAGAGCAGGCCCTTGAGGATCTCGACCGATTTCGGCAGCGTGTCGGACAGGCTGGACAGCGCCTCGTCCATCTGCTGGCGGTCCATCTTGTTGATGATGTCGGCCATCTTGGCGTGGGTGTCGGCGCCGGAATTGCGCGACCCGTTGATCAGGAAGTCCTCGTGCAGGGCACGCTCGACCGCCTGCATCACGTCGTCGGTCACCGGTTTGACGTTCAGCATCCGCCGCATCACGGTGTTGCGCACCGGCAGCGGCAGGTGCCCCATCACCTTGGCGGCGATGGCGGGCTTGACCTTCGACAGGATCAGGGCGGCGGTCTGCGGGTGCTCCTTGACGAGGTAGCTCGCCAGCGAGCTCTCCGACACCGTCGCCATCCGCTCCCAGACCGAGCGGTTGGCGTTGCCGCGCAGGTCGGCCAGGATGTCGGCGACCTGGTCGGCCGGGAGCAGGCCGGTGAGGAGCTTCTCGACCTCGTTCACCGTGCCGACGAGGCTCGAGCCGCTGGCGAATTCCTCCGCGAAGCTCTCGACCACGGTGTCGAGCAGGTCGGGGCTCACCGCGCCGAGCCGCGACGCCGACTGGGTGATCCGCTTGATCTCGTCCGGCTCGAAGTACTTCAGCAGGCGTCCCGCCGCGGGCTTGCCCATGGCCAGGAGCAAGGTCGCGACCTGGTCGACGGGCGCGAGCTGGCGGGAGCCGCTGCGCAGGGCCGGGGGGGACGCCGCAAAGTTCACGCGATCAGCCGTTCTGTGCGGCGTCGGCCGGGCCGACCACCTCGGTCAGGGACACGCCGAAGCGGGAATTCTCCTCCTCGACGATGACGATCTCGCCCCGGGCGATCACCCGGCCGTTGACCATCACGTCGACGGGCTCGCCGACCCGGTGGTCGAGGGAGACGATCGCGCCGCGGCCGAGCTTCATCAGGTTGGCCACCGGCATGGTGGCCGAGCCGAGCACCACCTGCACCAGGACCGGGATGCGCAGGATCGAGTCGAGGTTGCGCCCGTCCTCCGCCGGCTGGGCTCCGGTCGAGGGGCCCTGGCTCGGGAAGGCGGGGCTGGCGCCGGCATCGGGGAAGGGGCTGGTGCTCATCGCGGGCTCGCGTGCAGGTCTCGACGTGTTCCTGACAGTCGTAAAGGCTCAAGCTGATCCGAGGCTTGCGGCGCGACCAGCTTGTCCCCGACGGGCCGGGGCGTGGCGCCGCCGGGAGACACGGGGCCTTCCGGTGCGGGCCGGGCGTCGTCCCGCTTCGCCACGGCCCGGGCGGGACGCGACGGAGCGGACCGTCACTATCCGACGAAAACGATACCGATTCGTGCAGGCGATGCGGCAAAGTCGAAGATGGACGAGAGCATGAACCCTCCCCGGGCCGTGCGGGGAGAGGTGTTGCGCGCGCTCTTCCCTCTCCCGCGGGCGGGGAGAGGGGAAGCCCGCGCCTTTTCCTCATCTCCGGACAGCCTTGACGCAGAGGGGGAGGGGGCACGCTCTCGGCCGTCGCTGCCTTGCCTACGCAGCCATCTTTGTCGTGGACCGTGTGGCACCGCGATCGGGCGCCGCCCTAGCGGCCCGCCCGCTCCGGCGCCGCGTCGCGCCGGCCGGCCTCGAGGGCGTCGAGCGTCGCCCGCGCCTCCTCGATCTTGGCGCTCAGGGCCTCGAGGATCTCCCGGCCCTCGCCGGCAAAGCTGCGCACCGCCTCGCCGGCGCTCGCGAGCGCGTGGCCGGATGCCGCGACCGCCCGTCCGTACTCGGCCTGGGCGCGGTCGAGGCGCTTGAGCTTCAGGTAGAGCGGCAGCACGCAGGCATTGGTGCCCACCAGGGCGGCGAGCAGCACTCCGTCAACCAGCGAGACCATGCTCCGCCCCTTCCTTGTCATGGATGGCCTCGTCGATGCGAAGGACGTAGGCCCCCTGCGACTGTCCGGCATGGCACCAGAACAGCGGCTTGTCGTTGCCCTCGAGCTTGATGCGCGTCGCCGGCGTGGCGTCGAGGGCGATCACCTGGCCGACCTTCAGCCCGGCGATCTCGCCCAGGCTCAGGTGGCGCTCCTCCAGCACGGCGCGCAGGTGCACCGTGGTCTTCTGCACCTCGGCGGCGATCTGGCTCGTCCAGCGCGGGTCGCGGCGGGTGCTCGTCTCGCCGGTCAGCACCTTGGCGAGGCTCGGGCGCAGCGGGTTGAGCACCGATTGCGGGATGATGATGAACATCTCGCCGCCGCGGCTGAGCGCCTGGATGGAGAACTTGGCCTGGATCGCCTTGTTGGTGCGCCGGCCGATCACCGCGAACTCCATCCGGGTCTCGGTGCGCTCCAGGGTGAAGGCGGTCTTCGAGACGAGGCCGAAGGAGGCTTCGAGCGCCCGGCCGACCTGCTCGAAAATCATCTGGGCGATGCGCAGCTCGATCGCCGAGAAGGCGCGCTCGTCGTCGACCGGCTGCTCCGAGCCGTCGGCGCCGAACAGCACCTCGACCATGGTGAAGATGAAGTCGCGGTCGAGGCCGACCAGGATGTGGCCGTCCCAGGCCGGGGCCTGGAAGATGCCCACCACGGCCTTCGAATCGTAGGCGTCGAGGAACTCGCCGAAGCGTCCGGTCTCGACGCCGCCCAGCGCGTAGAGGATCGACGAGGAGGCGAGGTGCTTGAGCCCGTCGCCGCAGGCGGTGGCCAGGCGGTCGAAGATGAGCTGCAGCATCGGCAGCCGGTCCAGGGAGAGGCCGGCGGCCTCCTGGATGCGGGCGCGGATGTCGGCGGGGTTCTTGAGGATCGCCGGTTCCGAGGGGCTGGTCATGGGTTGGATGTCCCGGCTCTCAGGCCGCTTCGCGGTTCATCGTGATCAGGCCGCTTCGCGGTTCTGGGCGCCCGGCACGGTCGCGGCCTCGACCTCGTCGATGGTCGGGCGGTCGGCGGCGGCGATGCCCTTGCGGCCGTGCTCGATCGCCACCTGCGGCAGGGCGCCGTTCATGTAGGCGATCAGGCTCTGCTTCACGATGGTGTAGACCGAGCACTGCTTCTCGCGCACGCCCTTCACCTTGATGGCGAGCGGCGCCAGCACGCCGTAGGAGGCGAACACCCCGAAGAAGGTGCCGACCAGCGCCGCGCCGATCAGGCCGCCGAGGATCTGCGGCGACTGGTCGAGGGCGCCCATCGCCTTCACGATGCCGAGCACCGCCGCGACGATCCCGAGCGCCGGCAGCGCCTCCGCCACCGTGTTGATCGCCCCGTAGGGCTTCAGCGCGTACTTCTTGTGGGTGCCGATCTCCTCCTCCATCAGCGCCTCGATCTCGTGCGAGCGGGCGCCGCCGATCAGGATCAGCCGGCAGTAGTCGCAGATGAACAGGACCAGGCCCTGGTCCTTGGTCACGTCCGGATAGTTCTTGAAGATCTCGGAATTCGAGGGGTCGTCGAAATGGGTCTCGACCTCGTTGCGCGGCTTGGTCTTGATCTCGCGCAGCAGGGCGTGGAGCAGGCCGAGCAGGGACAGGAAGTCCTTGCGCTTCGGGCCCTTGCCGCTGAACGCCTCCATGGTCGCCTTACCGGAATCGACCACCGTCTTCATCGGGTTGGCGATCACGAAGGTGCCGGCCGCCATGCCGCCGATGATGACGAATTCCCAGGGCTGCCAGATCACGATCAGGTGGCCGCCCATGGCCACGAAGCCGCCGAGCATGCAGCCGATGGCGATGACCAGGCCGACGATGATCCCCATGTCCTGCGATGCTCCGTCTTGATGCGTGACTGCTGTAAGGCCGGTGGCTTGCGTGGGGCTTTTTCGGCCCCCGTCCCGGTCAGGCCGCCGGGCCGGCCTTGATCGCCCGGCGCAGGGCCGACAGGGCCTCGATCAGGCGCCCGGCCTCGACCAGGGCGGCGACCCGCTCCAGGCTGTCGCGCTGGACCGGCCCGACCTCCGAGTGAGGGTCGAGCAGCGGCGGCAGGCTCGCGGCGAATGCCGCCCGCCACGCCGGTGCCGCCTCCGGCTCGATCAGGGCCTGCTGCACGCAGTAATAGAGCCGCTGCAGCGGCGTGCGCGCCGTCTCGGCCGAGAGGATCTGGCTCGGCAGCAGCAGCGCCTCGGCGAGGTGGATCTCCGCGCCGAAGGCGTCGTGCGCCCGGATCAGGGCGCCGTTGAGGAAGAACGTGCCGCCCTTCTTGAGGACGATGCGCGTCGGTGTCGTATCGGCCTTGCCGCGAGGGGTGGGCCCGGGATGTCCGCTCATGCCCCCGGATAGCCGCGCTGCCTTGCCCGGGCCTGTCCGACGGCAATTCCTGCCGAGCGCCGAGGGGACATTCCTGCCGGGCGGCGGGTGTGTGGATAGCGGGTATTACCGAGGGCTTAATCGCTTGCTAAGGGGCGCCCCCCGATAGTGCCCCTGTCGGCGGCGCCCCAGCAGGGCCGTCCGGCAGGCGCAGCGGATGGGCTCTCCCCGGGCCCAGAGACATGATGTCGAGCCGCTGCCCCCGGTGAGAATCCGGATGTGTCGAAGCGCAGTCGGCCGGACCCTGGCGTCCGAGGGCATGAAGCCGTTCCGCTGCACCGGTGTGAGCCCGGAACCTTGCACATTCCCGCCACGCTCGAAAACCGGAACCCCTCGCCGTGACCAGCCTGCTCACCAACAACGCCGCGATGACGGCGCTGACCACGCTCAAGAACATCAACCAGAGCCTCGACACGACCAGCAACCGGGTCTCGACCGGCCAGCGCGTCTCGGCCGCATCCGACAACGCCGCCTACTGGTCGATCGCCACCACGGTGCGCACCGACAACGCCTCGCTCGGCGCGGTCAAGGACTCGCTCGGCCTCGGCTCGTCGTCGGTGGACACGGCCTATAACGGCCTGAACTCGATCCTGTCCGACCTGCAGAACATGCGCGCCAAGCTGCAGACGGCGCTGACCCCGGGCGTTGACCGCACCAAGGTGCAGGTCGAGATCGCCGCGATCCAGTCGAAGATGAAGGCGACCGCCGATTCCTCGAACTCGAGCGGCCAGAACTGGCTCTCGGTCAATTCCGCGACCAGCAACACCGCCTACCAGGCGACCCAGAGCGTGGTCGGCGGCTTTGCCCGGGCGGCGAACGGCAACATCACGTTCTCGCAGATCGGCGTCAACGTCCAGAGCATCAAGCTCTACGACACCAACTCCACCAGCGTGAACACCGCGGCCACCAGCGCCCAGTTCACGGCCACGACCGCGCTCACCGGCACGGCCGGCTTCCGTCCGGGCGCCGCCGCGGGGACCGCCGGCACGGCGGATTTCAGCGGCAACAACGAGGTGTCGTTCAGCCTCGCGGTGGCCGACGGCACCTCGACGACCGCCGGGATCGTTATCAACAAGGCCGCCCTGCAATCGGCCGCCAAGGACCTGACCAAGGTCACCACCGACGAGTTCCTGTCGGCGATCAACAACCAGATCACGGCGAGCGCCATCGGCGCCAACCGAGTGCAGGCCTCGCTCGACACGTCCGGGCGCCTGACCTTCCAGACGGTAGCCACCGGTTCGGCCGTGACGCTGTCCCTGACCAACGTCACCGCCTCGACCGGCAAGACTCTGATCGACGTCGGCTTCTCCACCACGGTGCCGAGTTCGGGCAGCAACGCCAACGGCGTGGGCACCGCGGCCGGGACCACGATGGCCCAGGGTATCCTGGATACGGCGAACAACACCTACACCAACACCGGCGGCGGGTCGTACTCGATCGCCAACTTCAACATCTCGACGCTGGTCGGCACCAACGGCGACCTCGACCTCGGGCTGATCATCTCGGCGGTCGACAAGGCGATCGGCAAGGTGACGGATGCGGGCACGAAGCTGGGTGCGAACAAGACGCAGATCGACGGCCAGAAGACCTTCGTCGATACGCTGATGAAGGCGAACGACCGCACGATCGGTATCCTGGTGGATGCGGACGTAGAGGAGGAGTCGACGAAGCTGAAGGCGCTGCAGACCCAGCAGCAGCTAGCGGTGCAGGCGCTCTCGATCGCCAACTCGGCCAGCCAGAACGTCCTCTCGCTCTTCCGTTAAGCGGGGGAGGCCGGCGGACCGCGGAGCGGTCCGTCGGCCAGCGCGACGGAACCAGGCCACGTCCCCGAGGGCGTGGCCTTTTTTGTTCGTCGTCGCGGCATGATTAATGGTTGTTGGATATCGTAGTGATTTGTTTATCAAAAACCGGTTATTCCTCAAGGTCATTACGCGGTTTAAAATTGAGCAATCTTCTGTCTGTAGACAGAAACAATCGATGAGGGCGACGGCGAAGTCGGCGCCGCGTCGGTGTCGGCGCAGCGGATGGGCTCTCCCCTAGTCCAGAGACATGATGTCGAGCCGCTGCCCCCGGTGAGAATCCGGATGTGTCGAAGCGCAGTCGGTCGGACCCTGGCGTCCGAGGGCATGAAGCCGTTCCGCTGCACCGGTGTGAGCCCGGAACCTTGCACATTCCCGCCACGCTCGAAAACCGGAACCCCTCGCCGTGACCAGCCTGCTCACCAACAACGCCGCGATGACGGCGCTGACCACGCTCAAGAACATCAACCAGAGCCTCGACACGACCAGCAACCGGGTCTCGACCGGCCAGCGCGTCTCGGCCGCGTCCGACAACGCCGCCTACTGGTCGATCGCCACCACGGTGCGCACCGACAACGCCTCGCTCGGCGCGGTCAAGGACTCGCTCGGCCTCGGCTCGTCGTCGGTGGACACGGCCTATAACGGCCTGAACTCGATCCTGTCCGACCTGCAGAACATGCGCGCCAAGCTGCAGACGGCGCTGACCCCGGGCGTTGACCGCACCAAGGTGCAGGTCGAGATCGCCGCGATCCAGTCGAAGATGAAGGCGACCGCCGATTCCTCGAACTCGAGCGGCCAGAACTGGCTCTCGGTCAATTCCGCGACCAGCAACACCGCCTACCAGGCGACCCAGAGCGTGGTCGGCGGCTTTGCCCGGGCGGCGAACGGCAACATCACGTTCTCGCAGATCGGCGTCAACGTCCAGAGCATCAAGCTCTACGACACCAACTCCACCAGCGTGAACACCGCGGCCACCAGCGCCCAGTTCACGGCCACGACCGCGCTCACCGGCACGACCGGGTTCCGCCCGGGCGCCGCCGCGGGGACCGCCGGCACGGCGGATTTCAGCGGCACCAACGAGGTATCGTTCAGCCTCGCGGTGGCCGACGGCACCTCGACGACCGCCTCGATCGTGGTCAACAAGGCCGCCTTGCAATCGGCCGCCAAGAACCTGGCCAAGGTCACCACCGACGAGTTCCTGTCGGCGATCAACAACCAGATCACGGCGAGCGCCATCGGCGCCAACCGGGTGCAGGCCTCGCTCGACACGTCCGGCCGCCTGACCTTCAAGACGGTGGCCACCGGTTCGGCCGTGACGCTGTCCCTGACCAACGCCACCGCTTCGACCGGCAACACGCTGATCGACGTCGGCTTCTCCACCACGGTGCCGAGTTCGGGCAGCAACGCCAACGGCGTGGGCACCGCGGCCGGGACCACGATGGCCCAGGGTATCCTGGATACGGCGAACAACACCTACACCAACACCGGCGGCGGGTCGTACTCGATCGCCAACTTCAACATCTCGACGCTGGTCGGCACCAACGGCGACCTCGACCTCGGGCTGATCATCTCGGCGGTCGACAAGGCGATCGGCAAGGTGACGGATGCGGGCACGAAGCTGGGTGCGAACAAGACGCAGATCGACGGCCAGAAGACCTTCGTCGATACGCTGATGAAGGCGAACGACCGCACGATCGGTATCCTGGTGGATGCGGATGTGGAGGAGGAATCGACGAAGCTGAAGGCGCTGCAGACCCAGCAGCAGCTGGCGGTGCAGGCGCTCTCGATCGCCAACTCGGCCAGCCAGAACGTCCTCTCGCTCTTCCGCTGAGGCGAAGACGGACCTTCCGGACGGAAGCGGCGGCCTTCCGCCGCCGCTTCCCGAAAGACCACAAGGCCACGCCTCGCCGGCGTGGCCTTTTTCATGTTTGCGATCGGGCATGGTGAGCATTATTATTATGGTTAACGATTCATTGCTGTGTCATTCATAGGCATTGCCTCGAATCGGGGCCGGTTTCCAAAAATCTTAAGCTTAATCGTTGAATAACCTATTCGGGCGCATGATGTTTCCATCGACGGGACGGGCGGAGGCGCCGGTCCAGGTCGGTGCAGGCGCAGCGGGTGGGCTCGACCGAGCCCAAGACATGACGTCGAACCGCTGCCCCCGGTGAGAGTCCGGATGTGTAACGCGCAGCGAGTCGGGTTCAACATGGGTCCGGACGGGACGAAGTCCTTGGCCGGGACCTTGATCACCAGACGACGATCAGGCGGGTCTCGTATCGCCGATCCCGTGGGCGATCGACCCGACGGCATGAGGCCGTTCAGCTGTGCCGGTGTGAGCCCGGATTCATGATCGCCCCAGCCAGTAACGTGTAACCAGGACGATTGCCGTGACCAGCCTGCTGACCAACAACGCCGCGATGACGGCGCTGACCACGCTCAAGAACATCAACCAGAGCCTCGACACCACCAGCAACCGGGTCTCGACCGGCCAGCGCGTCTCGGCCGCGTCCGACAACGCCGCCTACTGGTCGATCGCCACCACGGTGCGCACCGACAATGCCTCGCTCGGCGCGGTCAAGGACTCGCTCGGCCTCGGCTCGTCGTCGGTGGACACGGCCTATAACGGCCTGAACTCGATCCTGTCCGACCTGCAGAACATGCGTGCCAAGCTGCAGACGGCGCTGACCCCGGGCGTCGACCGCACCAAGGTGCAGGTCGAGATCGCCGCGATCCAGTCGAAGATGAAGGCGACCGCCGATTCCTCGAATTCGAGCGGCCAGAACTGGCTCTCGGTCAACTCGTCGGCCAGCAACACCGCCTACCAGGGTGTTCAGAACGTCGTCGGCGGCTTTGCCCGGGCGGCGAACGGCAACATCACGTTCTCGCAGATCAACGTCAACGTGCAGAGCATCAAGCTCTACGACACCAACTCCACCAGCGTGAACACCGCGGCCACCAGCGCCCAGTTCACCGGCTCGACCGCGCTCACCGGCACGGCCGGCTTCCGTCCGGGCGCCGCCGCGGGGACCGCCGGCACGGCGGATTTCAGCGGCACCAACGAGGTATCGTTCAACCTCGCCGTGGCCGACGGCACCTCGACGACCGCCTCGATCGTGATCAACAAGGCCGCCCTGAAATCGGCCGCCAAGGACCTGAGCAAGGTCACGACCGACGAGTTCCTGTCGGCGATCAACAACCAGATCACGGCGAGCGCCATCGGCGCCAACCGGGTGCAGGCCTCGCTCGACAGCGCCGGTCGCCTGACCTTCCAGACCGTGGCCACCGGTTCGGCCGTGACGCTGTCCCTGACCAACGCCACGGCCTCGACCGGCAACACGCTGATCGACGTCGGCTTCACCGCGACGGTGCCGGGTTCGGGCAGCAACGCGAGCGGCGCGGGCACCGCGGCGGGCACCACCATGGCCCAGGGCATCCTGGATACGGCGAGCAACACCTACACCAACACCAGCGGCGGGTCGTACTCGATCGCCAACTTCAACATCTCGACGCTGGTCGGCACCAACGGCGACCTCGACCTGGGTCTGATCATCTCGGCGGTCGACAAGGCGATCGCCAAGGTGACGGATGCCGGCACGAAGCTGGGCGCCAACAAGACGCAGATCGACGGCCAGAAGACCTTCGTCGATACGCTGATGAAGGCGAACGACCGCACGATCGGCATCCTGGTGGATGCGGACGTGGAGGAGGAGTCGACGAAGCTGAAGGCGCTGCAGACCCAGCAGCAGCTGGCGGTGCAGGCGCTCTCGATCGCCAACTCGGCGAGCCAGAACATCCTCTCGCTCTTCCGCTGAGGCAGGCCTCCGAGACCGGGTGGCGGCCTTCCGGCCGCCGCTCCCCGAAAGACCACAAGGCCACGTCTCCCCGGCGTGGCCTTTTCGCTGCGCGCATGAGCGATCATGGTTGATGATTGGTTATGATATTCTCGGACCAAATCCATCGAAATACGGATTTTTCGTCCGGCGGGCTTTAAGATTAATCTTTGAACAACCTGACGGGTGCAATCTTTCCAGACCGACGGGAAGGACGGCGATGCCGGTCTCGGGTCGGTGCAGGCGCAGCGGGTGGGCTCGACCGAGCCCAAGACATGATGTCGAACCGCTGTCCCCGGTGAGAGTCCGGATGTGTAACGCGCAGCGAGTCGGGTTCGACGACGGTTCGGTGGGACGACGTCCTCGCCCGGGCCTTCGGTCACCGCACGACGATCCGGCGGATCTCGTATCGCCGATCCCGTGGGCGATCGACCCGACGGCATGAGGCCGTTCAGCTGTGCCGGTGTGAGCCCGGATTCATGATCGCCCCAGCCAGTAACGTGTAACCAGGACGATTGCCGTGACCAGCCTGCTGACCAACAACGCCGCGATGACGGCGCTGACCACGCTCAAGAACATCAACCAGAGCCTCGACACCACCAGCAACCGGGTCTCGACCGGCCAGCGCGTCTCGGCCGCGTCCGACAACGCCGCCTACTGGTCGATCGCCACCACGGTGCGCACCGACAATGCCTCGCTCGGCGCGGTCAAGGACTCGCTCGGCCTCGGCTCGTCGTCGGTGGACACGGCCTATAACGGCCTGAACTCGATCCTGTCCGACCTGCAGAACATGCGCGCCAAGCTGCAGACGGCGCTGACCCCGGGCGTTGACCGCACCAAGGTGCAGGTCGAGATCGCCGCGATCCAGTCGAAGATGAAGGCGACCGCCGATTCCTCGAATTCGAGCGGCCAGAACTGGCTCTCGGTCAATTCCGCGACCAGCAACACCGCCTACCAGGCGACCCAGAGCGTGGTCGGCGGCTTTGCCCGGGCGGCGAACGGCAACATCACGTTCTCGCAGATCGGCATCAACGTCCAGAGCATCAAGCTCTACGACACCAACTCCACCAGCGTGAACACCGCGGCCACGACGGCGCAGATCGTCTCCACGACCTCGCTCACCGGCACGGCCGGGTTCGGCTCCGGCGCGGGCACGGCCGATTTCTCGGGCCCGAACGAGGTCAACCTCTCGGTGACCGTCGCCGGCCTGTCCGGCACCCTGACGCTCAACGCCGCCACCCTGAAGTCGGCGGCTAAGGATCTGAACAGGGTCACGACCGACGAGTTCCTCGGCGCCCTCAACAACCAGATCGCCGCCAACGCCAACCTCAGCGGCAAGGTGGCGGCCTCCCTCGATACGGCCGGGCGTCTGATCTTCTCCACCACCGGGACCGGCACGGCGGCGACGCTCAACGTGCAGCTCGCCGACGCCTCGTCGGCCAGCAAGAAGGTGATCGATGTCGGCTTCGGTACCGTGACGGCGGCGGCCCAGCCGGCCATCGTCACCGGTACCCCCGTGGCGGCCCCCTTCGACCTGTCGGGCAGCAACTCGAAGACGATCACGATCAACGACGGCGCGGTCACGAAGACCGTCACCCTGAACGCCGCGACGTACACGGCTTTGGCCGGTTCGGCGACCTCGGGGAGCAACGCGACCGTCAACGCCACCGACATCGTGGCGATGATCAACGCGGAACTGGCCAAGACCACCCCCACCGCGGCCAGCACGGTGAGCGCGACGCTCGCCGGCGGCAAGATCACGCTGACCAACTCGGTCGCGGCTAACGTAATCACCCTCGGCGGCGCTGACGTGGCGAGCTACGGCTTCACGAACGGCACCACCAACCCCGCGGCGGCCGGAACGGTGGTGGCGCGGACCGCCTCTGGCACCAATGCCGGCACCACGACGGCCCAGGGCATCCTGGATACGGCGAGCAACACCTACACCAACACCAGCGGCGGGTCGTACTCGATCGCCAACTTCAACATCTCGACGCTGGTCGGCACCAACGGCGACCTCGACCTCGGGCTGATCATCTCGGCGGTCGACAAGGCGATCGGCAAGGTGACGGATGCGGGCACGAAGCTGGGCGCCAACAAGACGCAGATCGACGGCCAGAAGACCTTCGTCGATACGCTGATGAAGGCGAACGACCGCACGATCGGCATCCTGGTGGACGCGGACGTGGAGGAGGAGTCGACGAAGCTGAAGGCGCTGCAGACCCAGCAGCAGCTAGCAGTGCAGGCGCTCTCGATCGCCAACTCGTCGAGCCAGAACGTCCTCTCGCTCTTCCGCTAAGGCGACCGACCGCCGCCCTCGCGGGCGGCGGTCACCCCGAGAACGACGAAGCCCCGGGCGGTCGACCGCTCGGGGCTTTCGTATGAATGAAAAAGAGGGGAGGGGGATCAGCCGACGAAGGTGTACCCGGCCATGCGCTTGGCCTCGATCGGGTCGTAGCCCAGCCGCATCCGCAGCTTCTTGCGCAGCTTGCTGATGTGCCCCTCGACCACGCTCTCGTCGACGGCGGTGTCGAGATCGCCGTAGACCGCCTTGAAGATCTGGCCCTTGGTCACCGGCCGGCCGCGGTTGCGGGCGAGGTAATCCAGGATGTCGCGCTCGCGGCGCGGCAGCAGCAGGCTCTCGCCGTCGATCTCGGGATCGCGCCCGTCGGTGTGGACGGTCAGGCGGCCGTTCTTGTCCGGGGTGCTCGCGGGCTTGACCTCGCTGCGGTTGGTCCGGCGGCGGATCGCCCCGGCCCGGGCGATGATCTCGCGGACATGGACCGGCTTGCGCACCACGTCGTCGATGCCGGCGGTGAACAGCGCGAGGGTCTGCTCGAGGGAGCGGGTCTCGTTCAGCGCTATGATCGGCGCGCCCGACAGGCTGCGCAACAGGCCGGTGAAGGTCGCGCGGTCGGCGCAATCGCCGATGACGAAGCCCTGGACCGCCGCGAGGTCCTGGGCCGGCGTGGCGTCGATCCAGGTCTGGACGTCCCGCACGTCCAGCCCCCGGGCCACCACGCCCTCCACGCCGAAGCCTTCCACGTAGTGCGCAGCCACGCTTTCCCGCTCGTCGACCACGATGTACACGCCAGCCCCCAAGATTCTTTGACGAGTTTTTCTGTTCCGCTGCCGTTAAAGGCAGCGGGGTTGCTTGGTTCTATATTGTCGAAGTCTGCCGGGTTTTCGCGGTGGACTTGCGATATCGGCCGGCATGCGCGTCGAGGCGCGATTTGGTTAACGATTTGTTGAGCCGACCTTCGCGCCGAAATAGTTAATTTTTTGTTAACCGCCGGCCCTGCTTGTCCACCTGCGGCCACACCCCGTGGCGTGACGGCAACGTGCGATTACGAAGATCGTTTGAAATCAAAGACTTAGAGGCGAGCATGCCGCATCGGGAGTCTGTGGCGCTTTCGCCACGCCGCCGACTTCCGTTGCGGAAACCCGCCTACCCCCCGATTTCGTAGCCCGAGGGACACCGGAGCGGGTTGCCCGGAGGCGGACTGATTCGCGCCTCGCGATCCGGGCGGACCGCTTCCCGCCCTCCGTGCCGGACCGCCTACCCGTCCAGTTCCGGGTAACGGCGGAAGATCCCGTCCTCGTTGAAGGGCACGCGCCGGTCGCTCGCCAGATAGGCGACGATGCGCGGGCGGGCGGCCACGAGCCGGTGCAGGGCGACGACCTTCGGGGTGGAGCCGAGCGCCCGCTCGGCCGCCTGCGGGAAGGCGTAGGCCAGGCCCTCGACGAGCTGGAACAGCGAGAGATCGGCGTAGCTCAGGCGGGTGCCGACGAGGTGGCGCGGGCCGGCGGGGTTGGCGGACAGCACCCGCTCGAACCAGTTCAGGAATTTCGGGATCCGGTTCTCGCGGAAATCTGCGGCCCGGCGGGCGGCCTCCGTCGCCTGCTCCTCGTAATAGAGGGCCGAGGCGACCGGGTGATGGCTGTCATGGGCCTCGGCCACCGCATCCGCGATGGTGAGCTGGATCTGGTGGGTCCAGATCCGGTCGGCCTCGCTCTCGCCGACGAGGCCGAGGCGCGGCCCGAGATGGAGCAGGATCGCGGCGGTCTGGCCGATCACCAGGTCGCCGTCGCGCAGGTAGGGCGGCGCGAAGGGCGGGCGCGGCGGGGCGTCGAGCCCGGCCACCAGGCCGTCGATGCCGTCCTCGCGGGCGACGTCGACATACGCGGCGCCGGCTTCTTCGAGGGCGAGGCGCACGAACTCGCCCCGGCCCTGGATCAACGGCCAGTCATGCAGCTCGTAGGCCATCGGCGTCACCCCTGGCGGAAGACGGCGCCCGGATCGGGCGCCGCGTGGCGAATCACCAGCCGCGCATCTCGTCGTGGTTCGGGCGCCTTCCCTGCGGCGTCAACCCGTCGATCACGCCGGGCAGCACCTGGGCGAGCTGGGCCAGCAGGTCGTCCCGGCCCATCCCGGTCTGGCGGCTCAGGGTCTCGACCGTATCGGGGCCGAGCGCCTGGGCGAGCTGCTGCGGCTGGATCGGCCGGTTGTGGCCCGGGCCGATCCACGATTCGATCATCTCGCCGAGGCCGCCGCGGCGGAAGCGGTCGATGAGCTGGTCCAGGCCACCCCCCGCGGCATCCTCCGGCTGCTCCCGGTCGAGGCGCGAATACGGGCCGGCACCCTGGTCGAACGGGTTCTGCATCCCGGCCCCGCCGGGGGAGGGCGATTCGGTCCCGCCGCCGGGACCGTCGAGCATCCCGGCGAGGTCGGAATAGGGGTTGTTCGGGTCCTCGCCGCGCCGGCCGCGGGGCGCCGCGTCCCGCGGCTCCGGCGGATCGTAGCCGCGGGGGTCGGGGGCATAGCCGTCGTCGGGCCCGCCCTGCGGCACCGGCCTGCGACCGCCGCCGAAGATGTCGCCGAAGCCGCCCTGCATCGCCTTGGCGGCGAGCAACATCAAAAGCGCCTTGACCAGGGGCGACATCGCCCCGGAGCCGCCATCGCGGCCTCCCTCGTGCCGGCCCCCGCCCCGAGGACGTTGCCGAGCACCGAACCGATGACCTGATCGAGCAGACCCATGGGCAACTCCCCTCGCATGCCTGTGCGAACGGTTAACCCCGGTGGCCGCCGGGCGGTTGCCTCAGCGCCGGTCGCCGGCCCCGTCGCCGCCGCCGGTGGCGCGCCGGTCCTTCGGCTCGAGCTGATCGAGGGGGTTGGTCCGCGCGCGGGCATTGCCGTCCAGGCCCGTATCGCCGGGCATCACCTTGGTGTCGGGCTTGATCGCCTGGGGCGGGGCGATTCCCGAGGCGTCGCCCCGCCGGCCGTCGGGGATGTCGGCCTGGGTCGGCTGGTCGCGCCGGTCCGAGATCGCGAGGGCCGGGGCGGCGCTCGCAGCCAGGACGAGGAGGACGGGGAGCAGGCGGGCGAGCGGGGGCATGGCTGTCTCCTGCGCAAATCTCGCTGAGCAAGGTTCGCTGAACAAGTCTTGCAGGGGCAAAGCGGAGGCAAGCTCTGCGGTTCCGGGGCGACTTGCGGGAAAACCGGCCGGCTCCGCCCACGAGCGAAGGGCCGCCCCTTAGGGGACGGCCCTTCGCCGACGTCACATGTTCATCAGGGCGCTGGCGGTGCCGACCACCGTCATGGCGAGACCGCCGGCCAGAACACCGATCATGCCGTAGGATACGGCGCGTAGAAGCTTCATGTCACTCATGTCCCGTCTCCTGTCGGATCAGCGGCGATGTCCCGGATCAGCAGCGGTGCCCGCCGGAGGTCTGGCCGTATTGCTTGACCGGGAAGTTCTGCTGGTTGGCGTTGCCCTCCGAGGCCGAGCTCATCGGGCAGGCGCCGTAGAACGGCACGCTGGTGTTGGCGGAGCCGATCGAGCCGGTGGTCTCGACGTCGCGAGGGCCGAACGGGGTGGCGGGAGAGGTCGGGCCGAATGCCATGGCGGACGAGATCGGAGCGGCGCCAAGGACAATCGCGGTGACGACGGCGGCGATACGGGTCTTCATCTGGTATTCAGGCTCCTTGTTCGCAGTGCAGGCCCGGGTTGGTGGCTGCTTCCGTTGCGATGATTGGAAGATAGGGGGGCGATCGCCGTTGCGATGTGTCCCCGCGCACGCGGCGGAGCGGAACAGGAACTGGCCGGTGACCGTGGCGGGGCGTCGCTCATCGTGCGCCGTCGCTTGCGGAAGGGCGCGCGCGGATGCCCCGATCAGCCTGCCGGCGTCACAGCCCGCTACCACCCCGGCCGGTTTCCTGGAGCTACTCTAAGCCGCGACACCCGAGCGGTGGCTCACGCGAAACGAGGTTCCTGCTGCCGATGGCCAAGCCCGTCCACTCGATGATCCGCGTCCTCGACGAGGAGCGCTCCCGCGCCTACTACGCCCGCGCCTTCGGGCTCGAACTCGCCGAGCGGATCGGCTTCGACGGGTTCGCCCTCGTCTACCTGCGCCATCCCTCGTCGCCGTTCGAGCTGGAACTGACGGTCAATTTCGACCGCACCGAGCCCTACGACCTCGGCAACGGCTACGGCCATCTCGCGGTGGTGGTGGACGACGTCGATGCCGAGCATGCCCGCTTCACGCAGGAGGGGCTGCCCGCCACCCCGGTCAAGGACTTCCAGCACCAGGGCAAGACGCTCGCCCGCTTCTTCTTCGCCACCGATCCGGACGGCTACAAGATCGAGGTGATCCAGAAGGGCGGCCGCTTCGGCTGACACGAACGGCGGGTGCGGGAGCGCGCGAAGACGCGCCCCGCGCCGGCCCAGCGCGCACGGCCTTGATGCGCGCACGGCCTTCGAACAACGACATCAGAGGAGACACGCCCATGAGAGAAGTCGATCCGCGCGTGCGGTTCAGCCGCCGCGGCTTCCTGCAGAGCGCCGCCGCCGCGGCACCCGCCGCGGCGCTTGCCAGCGCCGCCGGGCTCCAGGTCTCGGAGGCCTGGGCCGAGAACGGCGCCGCCCTGTCGCCGGCCGAGCTGAAGACCCTGGTGAAGATGGCGCGGGACATCTACCCGCACGACTTCCTCGGCGACGTCTACTACGTCACGGCGATCAAGCCCTGGGACGGCAAGGCCGCCGCCGATCCGGGCGTGAAGGCGCTGCTGACCTCCGGCGTCCGCCGCCTCGACGAGGATGCGCGGGCCCGCCACAAGGTCGATTACGCCCAGATCGGCTGGGAGGCCGACCGGGTCGCGGTGCTGGAAGGCATCAGCCACACCGACTTCTTCAAGAAGATCCGCTCGGACCTCGTCGTCTCGCTCTACAACCAGCAAGAGATCTGGCCGAAATTCGGCTACGAGGGATCATCTGCCGACAAGGGCGGCTACATCAACCGCGGCTTCAACGACATCGACTGGCTGCCGAAGGTCTGAGCGACGGCGCAGGCCGGTTCCACTGACTGTCCATCAAAGAACAATCAATGAACGACCGCGCCGGACCGGCCGCGACCGGCCGCGCGGACCGGAGGAAACCATGGCCACATTCGACCTGAACGACGACGGGCTCGTCGTCATCGTCGGCTCGGGCGCCGGCGGCGGCACGCTCGGCACCGAACTGGCGCTCAAGGGCATCCGCTGCGTCATCCTCGAGGCGGGCGCCCGCCACAACATGGAGGATTTCGTCAACGACGAATGGGCGAGCTTCGCCCAGCTCGCCTGGACCGACATGCGCACCACCTCCGGCTCGTGGCGGGTGGCGCGGGACTTCCCCAACCTGCCGGCCTGGATCGTCAAGGCGGTGGGCGGCTCCACCGTGCATTGGGCCGGCGCCTCGTTGCGCTTCGAGGAGCACGAGTTCCGCATCCGCGACCATTACGGCGCACTGCCCGGCGCCAACCTCCTCGACTGGCCGATCACCCGGGCCGAGCTCGATCCCTGGTACACCAAGGCCGAGGACCGGATGGGGGTGACCCGCACCAACGCCATCCCGGGCCTGCCGGGCAACAACAACTTCAAGGTGATGGAGGCCGGCGCCCGCCGCGTCGGCTACAAGGAGGTCCATACCGGCCGGATGGCGATCAACAGCCAGGAGCGGCACGACCGCGGCGCGTGCCAGCAGATCGGCTTCTGCTTCCAGGGCTGCAAGTCGGGGGCGAAGTGGTCGACCCTCATCGCCGAGATCCCCCGCGGCGAGGAGACCGGCAACCTCGAGGTGCGCCCGAACTGCATGGCGCTCCGCATCGAGCACGACGCCTCCGGCAAGGTGACCGGCGTGGTCTATGCCGATGCCGACGGCAAGCTCCAGCGCCAGAAGGCCCGCATCGTCGCGGTGGCCGGCAACTCGATCGAGAGCCCGCGGCTCCTCCTCAACAGCGCGTCCTCGATGTTCCCGGACGGGCTCGCCAATTCCTCGGGCCAGGTCGGCCGCAACTACATGCGGCACATGACCGGCAGCGTCTACGGCGTGTTCGAGAAGTCGGTCCACATGTACCGCGGCACCACCATGGCGGGCATCATCCGCGACGAGGCGCATCACGACCCCAAGCGCGGCTTCTCCGGCGGCTACGAGATGGAGACGGTCTCGCTCGGCGTGCCGTTCATGGCCGCCTTCCTCAATCCCGGCGCCTGGGGCCGCTCCTTCACCAGCGCCATGGAGCAGTATCCGCGCATGGCCGGGATGTGGCTCGTCGGCGAGGACATGCCGCAGGAAACGAATCGCATCACCCTCGATCCCGCCGTCAAGGACAAGCACGGGATGCCGGTGGCGAGCGTGCATTACGACGACCACCCCAACGACGTCGCGATGCGCAACCACGCCTACAAGCAGGGCGCCGCGATCTACGAGGCGGTCGGCGCCACCGTCACCTACCCGGTCACGCCCTATCCGAGCACCCACAACATGGGCACCAACCGGATGAGCGCGAAGCCGCGGGACGGGGTGCTGAACAAGTTCGGCCAGACCCACGACGTGAAGAACCTGTTCGTCTCCGACGGCAGCCAGTTCACGAGCGGCGCGGCCTGCAACCCGACCCTGACCATCGTCGCCCTGGCGCTGCGCCAGGCCGACCACATCGCCGGCGCGATGCAGCGGCGGGACATCTGATGCGCGGCCTCATCCTCGCCCTGCTCGCGTCCCTCGCTACGGGCCCCGCGCTCGCGCAAGGCTCGCCGACCCCCGCCGCCCCCTCGCGCCAGCCCGGCGGGGCGGCGGCCTATCCCGACAGCCCCGGCGGCCAGCCGGCGGCCGAGCGGGGCGGCCGGCCGGTCGCGACCGATCACGGCGCCTGTCCGTCCGGCGGCCCGTGCCCGGCGGCGCCCGGCCCCTCGGGGGCGGCGGATGCGAGCCGCACCGCGGTGCCGAGCAGCTCGGTCGGACAGCCCGGGCCCGTTCCGAGCACCGCCTACCCGGATGCCCCGGGCGGCATGCCGTCGAACCGCCATGACGGCGCCGCGCCGCGCTGACGCGGCCTTTCGATCCCGGGCGCGGCGGCGCGTCCGGGATCGGCCGTTCGGCCAGGAGTGAAAACCCCTTCGACGTGCTCGACGGTCCTGCCGCCCTCTCCCTGAGGGCCGGCGACGTGCCGGTGGATTGAGTTTCCCGGCGCCTGCGTCATGCTGGGACTCGATGCGGCCGAGATCGCGCTGTTCATCCGGCTGCCCCAGCGCTCCCGCACCACAGGCACGAGGACATCACGATGACGGACGACCACGAGACGTTCATGGCCCGCGCCATCGAACTGTCGGAGCAGACCGCGCTCGTCGAGAGCGCCGGCGGGGTGTTCGGCTGCGTGATCGTGCAGGACGGCAAGATCCTGGCCGAGGGCGCCAACCGCGTCGTCGCCGAGAACGACCCGACCTGGCATGCCGAGATGGCGGCGATCCGCAACGCCTGCAAGGCGCAAGGCAGCTTCAAGCTCCGCGACGCGACGCTCTATACCAGCGCCGAGCCGTGCCCGATGTGCATGGCGGCGGCCTACTGGGCCGGTATCAAGGCGATCTACTACGCCTCGGCGAACGAGGACGCGCTGCGCTACGGCAACTTCGACGACAGCATGATCTACGGCGAGGTAAAGAAGCCCGTACACGAGCGCTCGATCCCAACCCGCCAGATCATGCGCGCCGAGGCCGTCGAGGTCTGGAAGAAGTACGAGGACAAGGCCGACCGCGTGCCGTACTGAGCACGTCCGAACGGCTTCACCGTTCTCGCATCCCCCGCGTCATCCCGGGTTCCTCTTTCGCGGGCCCGGGATGACGCGCAGGGTATCGATGTCCACGATCGCCTGGTCCACGGCCTCTCGCGGTTCCGATCGCGAGCGCTCAAGGCCTGTTCGAGCGCTTCTGGCGTCTGTCCCCCCTGCCTTGTCGGATCGACCTGGGATCCGCCTGGTTGAGCGGAGGCAAGAGCCGATGTGGACGGAGTGTGATCGGACGCGTCACGAGGCGCGCCTGAAACCGATCATTGTATCGAGAAGGGGGTGTTCGAGATCCTGATGCGGGCTCTGGCTCGCCGCCGGCCACGGCGCCGTGGTCGCCGTCCGCGGCTGGCGATCGTCGACACCCGGAGCGTCAAGTGTATCCGCGTACGCGGACCACGGGGCTGCGACGCAGCCGACAAGTCGGTCGGATGCAAGCGTGTGCCGATGGTCGATGCCGAGGGGCGCATCGGGCCCTCGATCGTGCCGGCGAACGTCCAGGATCGCGACGTGCTGCCGGCCTTGGAGGCCGGCCAGGAGCACTGGCCGAGCTTGCGCCTGGCGATCGTCGACGGCGTGGTCCGGGACAAGCGCTGCGAGGAGTGCTGCAGCCTGCACGGCATGCACCGCGAGGTCGTGCCGAAGGAGCCCGATCAATCGGGCTTCGTCGTGCTCGAGCGGCGCTGGGTGGTCGAGCGCATCTCGGGCCGGTTCAGCCGCTGGGGCGGCCCGATGCGCGAGCGGGCCGGTCGCCTCGACGTTGCCCCCGGCCACCTCACCTTCGGCGCTTGCCTCATGGCACTCACCGCTCTCGTTCAATCCAGACTGATACCGATGGCCCAAGATGCTGACGCATCGGGCCATTGAACCATCTCGAATTTTCTGTGCCAAGCCAGAGGCTTGACGAAAATTCCAGAACGGAACCATAGGTCGTTTCCAACGACCGTTGGTATGACACAAGCCGCTCAGAGCCTGTTTGAGCAGGATTTCTACCTAATATTTGAGGAAGACGGGATCATCCTACCCGCTAACCTCATCCTGAGGTGCGAACGAAGTGAGCCTCGAAGGAGGGCTCCAGGGATCGCAGAGGCTTCTGGAGCCCTCCTGCGAGGTCAGTCGATCTGCGATCGCGTGCGATCTCTGATCGCCAACACCTCAGGATGAGGTGGAATGGTAGGATATCTCCTGATTTTTCTCAGTTTTTGTCAAATCACGCTGCTCAAACAGGCTCTCAGACAGGCTCCGAGGTGACTGGATAGGGTGTCCCGCGCTCGCCTTGAGCGTCCAGCGCCGCCCCTCGAACCCTCCCGATCTCCTCCAGCACGTCCCCCAGCACCCCCGGCATCATCTCCGGCAGGTCCTCCGAGATCAGGCCCGGCCCGTGCCGGCGCGCCGCCGCCGCGTGGAGCCAGACCGCGGCGCATGCCGCGTCGAAGGGTGCCATGCCCTGGGCGAGCAACCCGCCGATGAAACCGCACAGCACGTCGCCGCTGCCGGCGGTGCCGAGCCAGGGCGTGCCGTTGGCATTGATCGCCGCGCGGCCGTCGGGGGCGGCGATCACCGTATCGGGCCCCTTGAGCACCACGACGGCGCCGAGGAACGTCGCGGCGGCCCGGGCGCGTACGAGCTTCGAGCCCTTCAGCGGCACCGCCGCGACGCCCTTGAACAGGCGCGCGAACTCGCCCTCGTGCGGGGTCGCCACGGCCTGCGCGTCGCCCGCCGCGATCATCTCCGCCAGTTCGTCGGCCTTGGCCGAGAAGCTCGTCAGGGCATCGGCGTCGAGGACGAGGCCGCGGCCGGCTTCCGTGGCGACCCGCACGAGGTCCCGGGTCGGCGCCCCGGAGCCGAGGCCCGGGCCGGCGACGATCGCGTTCAGGCGCTCGTCGGTGAGGGTGTCGTCGAGGTCGTCGGCGTCGTCGCACGGTTTGAGCATGATCGCCGTGAGCTGGGCGGCGTTCTCGGCAAGAGCCGGCGTCGGCGACAGAACGGTCACGAGGCCGGCGCCGATCCGCAGGGCGCCGCGGGCGGCGAGCCGCGCCGCGCCGGTCCGGTGCGCCGGGCCCGACAGTACCACGGCGTGGCCGCGGGTGTATTTGTGGCTCTCCTCCGCGAGGCGCGGAAAGGCGGTGCCCCAGAGATCCGGCCCGTTGACGTGAGCCTGCGCCCCGAGGCCCGCCACGATGGCGTCCGGAATGCCGATCCCGGCGACCGTCACCGGGCCGCAGAGCCGCCGGCCGGGCAGGAGCAGGTGGCCGGGTTTGCGCCGCAGGAACGTCACCGTCTCGGTCGCCGCCACCACGGCACCGTCCGCCATCCCGGTATCGCCGTCGAGGCCCGAGGGCACGTCGACCGCGAGGACCGGCACGCCGGCCGCATTGACCCGTTCGACCAGGGAGGCCGCCGCGCCGTCGAGCGGCCGGGACAGGCCGGCCCCGAACAGGGCATCGATCACCAGGGCGGAGCCGGCCGGATCGGCCTGCGAGGCGTCGGTGACCGGGCCGGTCCACTCGGCCGCCGCCGCGGCGGCGTCGCCCTTCAGGGCATCGCGCCCGCCCAGCAGCGCGACCGCCACCTCGCGTCCCGCCTCGGCGAGGATCCTGGCGGCGACGAACCCGTCGCCGCCGTTGTTGCCCGGCCCGCACAGGACCAGGATCCGGCCCTCTCCGGCGAGCGCCCGGGCGCGCTCCGCCACGGCTTCGCCGGCCCGGTGCATCAGGGTCAGGCCCGGCGTGCCGGCGCGGATCGCCGCGGCATCGGCGCGTCGCATCTCGTCGGTGGTGATGAGCTCGGTCCCGACCATCGCGTCAGACTCCCAGAGGCACCCGGACGCGGCAGCCTTGCCGCGGCACCAGGCGCGAGATCGGCGGATTGCGCAACAAACGCGCAGCGATTGCTTATTTATTAGGCATTCCCGGTCCGGTCCGGGGAAATCCCCCGTGGTTTTCGGCGCGGCGCGATGCTAGGAATGCCGCCGGAACCGTTGCAGACCAGGCCCGCCCGGCATGAAGAAGATCGAAGCGATCATCAAGCCCTTCAAGCTCGACGAGGTGAAGGAGGCCCTGCAAGAGGTCGGCCTCCAGGGCATCACGGTGATCGAGGCCAAGGGCTTCGGCCGCCAGAAGGGCCACACCGAGCTCTATCGGGGCGCCGAGTACGTGGTCGACTTCCTGCCCAAGGTGAAGCTCGAGATCGTGCTGCCCGACACGCTGGTGGATGGTGCCGTCGAGGCGATCCGCAAGTCGGCCCAGACCGGCCGCATCGGCGACGGCAAGATCTTCGTCTCCTCGATCGAGGAAGCGATCCGCATCCGCACCGGCGAGACCGGCTCGGACGCGATCTGACCGGGCGCACGCCTCTCTCTGCGACGACGAAAACCGCGGCCTGACCCCCAGGACCGCGGCTTCATGGCGGCCGGAACGCCGTTCTAGGAAGGGATCAGACGAGAATGTCTAAGACCGCGACGGACGTGCTCAAGGAAATCAAGGAAAACGACGTCAAGTACGTCGATTTCCGCTTCACCGATCCGCGGGGCAAGTGGCAGCACGTCACGTTCGACGTGTCGCTGGTCGACGAGGACATCTTCGCCGAAGGCACGATGTTCGACGGCTCGTCGATTGCCGGCTGGAAGGCGATCAACGAATCCGACATGCTGCTGATGCCGGACCCGGCGACCGCCTGCATGGATCCGTTCTTCTCGGCCTCGACCATGTCGATCGTCTGCGACGTGCTCGAGCCCTCGACCGGCGAGCCCTACAGCCGCGACCCGCGCGGCATCGCCAAGAAGGCCGAGGCCTTCGTGAAGGCCAGCGGCATCGGCGACACCATCTTCGTCGGCCCCGAGGCCGAGTTCTTCGTCTTCGACGACGTCCGCTTCTCCGCCGATCCGTACCATACCGGCTTCAAGCTGGACTCCGTCGAGCTGCCGATCAACGGCCAGACCGAGTACGAGGGCGGCAACCTCGGCCACCGCGTCCAGATCAAGGGTGGCTACTTCCCGGTTCCGCCGCAGGATTCGGCCCAGGACATGCGCGGCGAGATGCTGGCCGCGATGCAGTCGATGGGCGTCAAGGTCGAGAAGCACCATCACGAGGTCGCCTCGGCCCAGCACGAGCTGGGCATGAAGTTCGACACGCTGACCCTGATGGCCGACCACCTGCAGATCTACAAGTACTGCATCCACAACGTCGCCCAGAGCTACGGCAAGACCGCGACCTTCATGCCGAAGCCGGTCTACGGCGACAACGGCTCGGGCATGCACGTCCACCAGTCGATCTGGAAGGAAGGCAAGCCGGTCTTCGCCGGCAACAAGTACGCCGACCTGTCCCAGGAGTGCCTGTGGTACATCGGCGGCATCATCAAGCACGCCAAGGCGCTCAACGCCTTCACCAACCCGTCGACCAACTCCTACAAGCGCCTGGTCCCGGGCTACGAGGCCCCGGTGCTGCTGGCCTACTCGGCCCGCAACCGCTCGGCCTCCTGCCGGATTCCGTGGACGACCTCGCCGAAGGCCAAGCGCGTCGAGGTCCGCTTCCCCGACCCGATGGCGAACCCCTACCTCGCCTTCGCGGCCCTGCTGATGGCCGGCCTCGACGGCATCGTGAACAAGATCGATCCCGGTCCGGCCATGGACAAGGACCTCTACGACCTGCCCCCGGCGGAGCTCAAGGAGATCCCGACCGTGTGCGGCTCGCTCCGTGAGGCGCTCAACAGCCTCGACGCCGACCGCGAGTTCCTCAAGGCCGGCGGCGTGTTCAACGACGACTTCATCGATTCGTTCATCGAGCTGAAGATGACCGAGGTGATCCGCTACGAGATGACCCCGCACCCGATCGAGTTCGTGAACTACTACTCGCTCTGAGCCGATCGCGGTTTTGACGTGAGAATGGAGGGGCCGGAGCGATCCGGCCCCTTTTTTCATCAGCGTCGCGATCTCTCAAATGTCGACACCTCTCCTCGTCATCCCGGGTTCCGTCACGCGGCCCCGGGATGACGATGGAGGGTGTGAGGTTAGTCGGCCCAATCAAACCGGCTCTTACGCCGGCGGCGTGAGCGGAATGCTCTGCGGGAACTTGAACACGTTGTCCGGGTCGTATTGGCGCTTCACCGCGCAGAGCTTGTCGACGTTCTCGCCGTAATAGGCCTTGAGCCAGTTCGGCAGGTCGCGGCTCGGGAAGTTGACGTAGGATTGCGGGCGTACGTAAGCCTGCATCGCCGCGAAGTACTCGGTGAGCCAGGCCAGCTGGCGCCTGACGGTGTCGGGCGTGTCGAGCGGGCTCCACGACGCCTCCATCTCCAGGATGAAGTCGGAATCGCGGTGGACGTAGGCCGTGTCGGTCGGCTTGATGTCCTTCACCTTGCCGCCGGCCGCGAACAGGATGCCCATGTTCTGCTGCAGCAACGAGCCGCCGGGCCACTTCTCCATCCACGCCATCATCGTGTCGATCGCGTCGCCGCGAAGGTGGCCCGCGACGTAGCTCGACCGGATGTCGTAGAGGCCGATCGGATCGTCGGTGACGAGGTAGTCCCGCGCGCTCCAGTAATTCATGCCGTTGATCTCGGCGACGATCGGCTTCGACCGGGACAGGGGGCGGTCGAGCAGCGCCCTCAGCTGGGCGGGCGGGCCGAAGAACTGGCCGAGGGTCTGAACCCCGAGCCTGTCGCGCGTCACCTTGCCGCCGGTCGTCGGCACGAGCTTGCTGCGGGTCGAGATCAGGTGCGGATGGTTGAGCTGGATGTCCTGCAGGTCCAGCATCAGCTCGATCTGGTGCCTGGCCGGCCAGACGATGTTGAACACCGTCACGTCGTAGACCGGGTGCGGCTCGTAGGTGAACGAGGTGTGCACGGCGAAGTTGCCGCCGCCGCCGCCGCGGGCGGCCCAGAACAGGAGTTGGTCGTCGCCGGTCGCGGCGATGCCCCGGTGCAGCTTGCCGTCCGCCGTCACCGCGTCGGTCGCCCGCAGCGCGTCGCAGGTCAGGCCGTTGCGCGTCGCCGAGAAGCCCCAGCCGCCGCCGAGCGTGAGCCCGCTGATGCCCACGGTCGGGCAGCGGCCGGAGGGGACGGCGAGGCCGGTGGCCCGGAAGGCGTCGGCCATGTCCTGGTTGCTGGCGCCGGCCCCGATCGTGACGAGGCCGTCGGTGCGGAAGTCGATCGTGGCCATCGGCTTCACGTCGATGAGCAGGCCGGGCGTGGTCGAGAAACCGGCATAGTTGTGCCCGCCGCAGCGCACCGCGAAGGGCTTGGTCTCCTGCCGCGCCCAGTCGATGCACTTGCGGACGTCGTGATCGTCGACGCACATCGCGATCGCCAGGGGGGTGACGTCGGCCCAGCGGCCGTTATTCGGCCAGGCGGCGACGAGGAAGCCCGGCTCGCCCGGGCGGATCAGCCGCCCGTGCAGGTCGCGCCCCAGGGCATCGAGCCCGCACGGCGGCGATCCCGGCTGCGGTCCCTCCAGGGCCATCGCGCCGGGAATCCGGCTGCCGAGGGCGGCGCCCGCCAGCACGGCGCCCGACTGGAACAGCCGGCGCCGGCTCACGCGGGGAGAGGGCAGGGTGGAGACCATCTTGGTCGGCGAAGTCTCTGTCATGGCGTCTGATCGATCCCGGCCGATTCGGCCTGTCCGATCAGCCGATGCGCGTGCCACGCCGTCAACACGGCGTTGATGAGAAAATATTTTCCATGTTCCGAGATTGACTTCGATCTTCTGTGCTTGATCGGCCCGCCAGTCGATTCGTTCGTCGACTCGTCATGCGGCGGCCCGAGGCTCGTCTTCGGCGATTGGCTTTCCGACGCAGAGAGATGTCCATCCTGCACGGGCGGCGGCCCGGCGCGCCGCGCGCACCGGCGGTACCCGGTGGAGCGGCGGGGGACCGCCCGAACCCCGGCGTTGCCCCGCAGCCGCACTCATCCCATATTTGAGACTTGCGGCTGCGGCTTGCCCGCCGGGGAGCCGTCGCGTCACGCCGCCTGGATCGACCTGTTGGCCAAGAGAATTCATCCCAAGGGACCTCACCCGAAGCCGGCGCATGCCGTCCTGCCGACCCGCGAGGCCGTGCTCGCCTTCATCGAGGAGGCGCCGCAGAAGGTCGGCAAGCGCGAGATCGCCCAGGCCTTCGGCATCAAGGGGTCGGACAAGATCGAGCTGAAGCGCCTGATCAAGGAGATGCAGGAGGACGGCACGATCGAGAAGGACCGGGCCGGCCTGCGCAAGGCCGGAAGCCTGCCGCCGGTCGTCGTCGCCGATATCGACAGCCGCCGCGACCGCGACGGCGAGCTGGTCGCGCGGCCCGCGCAGTGGGACCCGGAGGCCGGGCCCGCGCCCCTCATCACCGTGCTGATGCCGCGGGCGGGGCGCCGCACCACCGGGCCGGCGCCGGGCACCGGCGACCGGGCGCTCCTGAAGATCGAGCCCGACGGCGACACGCCGGGGCGCTATATCGGCCGGGTCATCAAGGTGATCGGCCGCAACAAGGCCGAGACCCTCGGCGTGTTCCGGGCGCTCCCGACCGGGGGCGGGCGGATCGTGCCCGTCGACAAGAAGGCGCAAGGGCGCGAAATCGCGGTGCCGCCGGGCGGGGAGGGCGATGCCCTCGACGGCGACCTCGTCACCGTGACGCTGGGCCGCGAGGACCGGTTCGGGCTGACGCAGGGCCGCGTCAAGGAGCGCCTCGGCAGCCTCGGCTCGGAGAAGGCGGTCAGCCTGATCGCGATCCACGCCCACGGCATCCCGCACGTCTTCCCGCGCGAGGTGCTGGCGGAGGCCGAGTCCGCCCGCGAGGTCGGGATGGAGGGCCGCGAGGACTGGCGTGAGCTGCCCCTCGTCACCATCGACCCGCCCGACGCCAAGGACCACGACGACGCCGTGATGGCGGTCCCCGATCCCGATCCGGCCAATCCGGGCGGCTTCGTGGTCACGGTGGCGATCGCCGATGTGGCGGCCTATGTCCGGCCCGGCAGCGCCCTCGACCGCGAGGCGCTGCTACGTGGCAACTCGGTCTATTTCCCCGACCGGGTCGTGCCGATGCTGCCGGAGCGGATCTCGAACGACCTCTGCTCGCTTCGCCCCGGCCAGGACCGGCCGGCGCTCGCCGTCCGCATGATCGTGACGGCGGAGGGCAGGAAGCTCCGCCACAGCTTCCACCGGGTGATGATGCGCTCGCGGGCCAAGCTCGCCTACGCGCAGGCGCAGGCCGCCATCGACGGCCGGCCCGACGAGATCACCGGCCCGCTCCTCGACGGCATCTTGCGCCCGCTCTGGGCCGCCTACGAGGTTCTTGCGGCGGCCCGCGACGCCCGCGGGCCCCTGGCGCTCGACCTGCCCGAGCGCAAGGTGATCCTGAACGCCGAGGGCGGGGTCGACCGGGTGATCGTGCCGGAACGCCTCGCCGCGCACCGGCTGATCGAGGAGTTCATGATCCAGGCCAACGTCGCGGCGGCCGAGGCCCTGGAAGCCGTGCACCAAGCGCTGATCTACCGCGTCCACGAGGAGCCCTCGCTGGAGAAGATGCGGGCGCTCGGTGAGGTCATGGCCTCGATCGGCCTGAAGCTGCCGAAGGAGGCGAACCTTCGGCCCGCCCTGTTCAACCGCATCCTCGGCATGGTGGAGGGCAGCGAGCACCAGCTCTTCCTCAACGAGGTGGTGCTGCGCTCGCAGGCCCAGGCCGTCTACGCCGCCGAGAATGCGGGGCATTTCGGGCTCGCCTTACGCCGCTACGCCCACTTCACCTCGCCGATCCGGCGCTACGCCGACCTCATCGTGCATCGCGCCCTGATCCGCGCCTTCCGCTTCGGTTCCGACGGGCTGCCGGCGGGCACCGAGACCGGCGAACTCGCCGAGATCGGCCAGCAGATCTCGGCCGCCGAACGCCGCGCCATGGCGGCGGAGCGCGAGACCATCGACCGCCTGATCGCCCACCATCTCGCCGACCGGGTCGGCGCGACCTTCTCGGGCCAGATCTCGGGCGTGACCCGCTCGGGGCTGTTCATCAAGCTCGACGAGACCGGGGCCGACGGCTTCGTGCCGATCTCGACCCTCGGCGCCGATTACTTCCGCCACGAGGAGGGCCGGCACGCCCTCGTCGGCGAGCGCACCCGCCAGACCTTCCGCCTCGGCGACAAGGTCGAGGTGCAGCTGATGGAGGCCGCGCCGGTGGCCGGCGCCCTTCGCTTCGAGATCGCCGGCAGCGGCGGGCGGGTCGGCACCGTGGCTCCGGCCCGTGGTGGCCCGCGCAAGGGCCGGCCGGCGCCGGCGAACCGGGACAGCCTCACCAAGCGCCGCGGGAGACGCGCATGATCGAGATCCACGCCGGCCCCGCCGCCGAGCCGGTCGGCACCGGGCGCCCGCCCGCGGTGGCGCAATCGCCGGAGCAGCCGTCCTGGGCGCTGGCCATGTGGCGCGGCTTTCGCAACCGCTGCCCGCATTGCGGCGAGGGGCGGCTGTTCCATCGTTTCCTCAAGGTGCGGCATTCCTGCGAGGCCTGCGGGACCGAGCTGCACCACCACCGCGCCGACGACCTGCCGCCCTACCTCGTCATCTTCGTCGTCGGCCATCTCGCCGGAATCGGCATCCTCGAGAGCGAGATGCGCCTCGACGTGCCGCTGTGGTTCCAGATGACGTTCTGGCCCGGCCTCGCCCTCATCGCCTCGCTGCTCCTGCTCCAGCCGACCAAAGGGGCGGTGGTCGGGCTGCAATACGCCCTTGGCATGCACGGCTTTTCCGCGATACGCCGCGCCGGGGCCCGGGCGACGGATCGTTCGGGCCGGCACGAGACGGAGACGCGGGATGGCGGCAGGACCGACGGACGGGGCACCGGCTCCTGAGCGGAAGGCGCGGCCCCTGCGGATCCGCAACGCCGCGACGCTGATCATCCTCGACCGCTCCGGCGACCAGCCGAAGGTGCTGATGGGCAAGCGCCATGCCGGCCACAAGTTCATGCCCGGGCTGTTCGTCTTTCCGGGCGGGCGGATCGAGCTCGGCGACCGCTCGATGCCGGTCGCCGGCACCCTCAACGACCGGGCCGAACAGGCGCTCGCCGAGAAGGTCCACCCGCCGCTGTTCCATCTCGGCCGGGTCCTGGCGCTCGCGGCCATCCGCGAGACCTACGAGGAGACCGGGCTGATGATCGGCTCCCTCGATTACGGCCCGCCCGAGACCACGCCGCCCGGCGCCTGGAGCGCGTTTCGCGAGGCCGGGGTGATGCCCGACCTCGAACTGCTCCAGTTCGTCGCCCGGGCGATCACGCCGCCGTCCCGGCCCAAGCGCTTCGACACCCGGTTCTTCGCCGTCGACCGCGAGGCGGTGGTGGCCGAGACCCCCGGCATCGTCGGCCCCGATTCCGAGCTGACCGAGCTCGCCTGGGTCGATCTCGCGGCGGCGCGCCAGCTGGACCTGCCGCGCATCACGGCAATCGTGCTCGACGAGCTGGAGGCGCGGCTCGCAGCGGGGTTCGGCCCGATGCTGCCGGTGCCGTTCTTCCAGGACGTCGACGGCGAGCATACGCGGGAAGAGCTGTGATACGACCTCTGTGTGATGTGTTCGAGTAAAGGTGGGGCGCATCTCCCCTCTCCCGTGCGGGAGAGGGGCCGGGGGTGAGGGTGACACGCTTCAGTGTAGAGCACTGGGCGTGGTGTTGGCAGCGTGACGCCTTACGTTTTACTCGGCACCGTCTCCACCCTCACCCCTGCCCCTCTCCCACACGGGAGAGGGGATCCCGCGCTCGACTGGTTTTTGCGCGGATCAGGCGAACCTTATTTTCATGGGGTTTCGAGCCGGGCTGGCCTTCGTGAGCCCGGTGGTCCATATGGGCCGGCCCTGACGGCCGACTCATCATGACCCGCCTCACCCTCGCTTCCGAGTTCGACGCCGCGCGCCTCGCGGCCATCGCCGCCGCCATCACCTGCGTGGCGGTGGTCGGCATCGGGCTCAGCCTGTCGATCCCGCTCCTCTCGCTCGAGATGGAGCGGATGGGCCTGTCCAACACCTGGATCGGCATCAACACGGCGATCGCCGGCGTCGCGAGCATCGTCGTCCTGCCCTTCGTGCCGCGGGTGGCGGCGCGGCTCGGGGTGATGCCGCTGCTGCTCGGCGCCATCGCGGTCGCCGCGCTCGCGCTCCTCGGCTTCCGGGCGGTCTACGACTTCGCCTGGTGGTTCCCGCTCCGCTTCGTGTTCTCGGCGGCGTTGGGCGTGCTGTTCGTCCTCTCCGAGTTCTGGATCAACCAGGCGGCGCCGCCGGCCCGGCGCGGCCTGGTGATGGGGGTCTACGCCACGGTGCTGGCGCTCGGCTTCGCCATCGGACCGACGCTGCTGCGCGTTCTCGGCACCAGCGGCTGGGCGCCGTACCTCGCAGGCGCCGCCCTGTTCTGCGCCGGCACGCTGCCCCTGATGCTGGCCCGCAACCTCTCGCCGGAGATCCCGCACAAGGGCGGGCGGGGCTTCCTCGGCTACCTGCGGGTCGCCCCCTCGGCGACGCTGGCGGCCCTCGTCTACGGCGCGGTCGAGACCGGGGGCTTCGCGATCCTGCCGATCTACGGGTTGCGCCTCGGCCTCACCGCCGAGCAGGCCGCGGGCCTCGTCAGCATCGCGGCGCTCGGCAACGTGCTGTTCCAGATCCCCGTCGGTCTGCTCGCCGACAGGATCGACAAGCGCCGGGTGCTGCTCGCCGCCGCGTTCCTCGGCGCGGTCGGGGCCGCGTGCCTCCCGCTCGGGGCCGAGGATCCGTGGCTGCTGGCCGTGATCCTGTTCGCCTGGGGCGGCATCGCCGGCACGCTCTACACTGTCGGGCTCGCCCATCTCGGCGCCCGCTTCGACGGCGCGGCTTTGGCCGGGGCCAACGCGGCCTTCCTGGTGCTCTACAATATCGGCCTGGTGCTGGGGCCGCCGCTCGTCGGCGGCGGCATGGACCTCGCCTCGCCGCACGGCTTCGCCTGGTCGCTCGCGCTTCTCTTCGTCGCCTACCTCGCGGTGGTGGGCGGGCGGATGATCCGCGCCGCGCCCTGACGTCGCGCCGGGCTTGACGCCTCACGGGCGATGGGGCAGGAAGGCGCCGCGTTCTGGCCGGGCCTGCCCGGCCGTTTTGCGTTTCGGTCCTCCGGGCGCAACACCCATCACTCACAAGAGGTCGCGCCATGGCCAAGGCCGTCACCATCAAGATCAAGCTGCTCTCGACCGCCGATACCGGCTATTTCTACGTGACCAAGAAGAACTCGCGTACCAAGACCGACAAGCTGTCGTTCAAGAAGTACGACCCGATCGCGCGCAAGCACGTCGAGTTCAAGGAAACCAAGATCAAGTAAGGGTGTGGCTGCCTCGCGCAGCGTGAAAAAGGCCGCCCGCGAGGGCGGCCTTTTTCCGTTCGGGGCCCTGCCTCAACCGAACAGGTAGAGCGCGCCCGGGAGCGCCATGAGGCCGGCGGCGCAGCCATAGGCGAGCCACAGGCCGGGCTTGCGGGCGGCCAGCCGGCGCAGGCGCTTGGCGGTCGGCCCGGCCTTGACGGTGCGCCCGTTGACGCACGAGCAGAGCAGGGTGTGGGCCTCGCCGGTGCTCAGCTCGAAGAAGCGGCGAGCCTCCCCGAAGGTGTCGCCGGCAAGTCCGCTCGCCCGCAGCACCGGGTCGGCATAGGCGAAGGCGAGGGGGGAGTTGTCGGCCCGGATCCCGCCCCGCATCGCGCGGGGTACGAACTCGATCTCCTCCAGGGTGATGAAGCTGCGGCCCGGATCGCGTTCGAGGATTTCGGCGAACCGTTCGAGCCGGGCCCGGCGGCCTTCCAGGAGGCCCGGGACGGTCTCGACGTCGGCGATGTCACGGATGTGGCGAAGCGGCTGATGTTCCATGCTGGGCACCTCGTCGATGCGCGGCAGCTCCTTGGGCGCTGCTGGTGTGCCAGCATGCGCCAAGCATCCGTCCGATGCATTGGCCCACGTTAACACATTCTCTCGATCGATCGACTGCCGAGCTTGAAGCAAGGGCCGCTAAAACGCTCGCTGACGAGGGCTTGAATACATCGCTTCACGCGCCGTCTTGGTTCGTCCGGCGATCGGGCTGCGACCGCCGGACGCATGATCGATGCGAGAGCAGCCTTACGTCACCTCGAACCAGCCCCACAGGCCGGTATCGAATCGCTCCAGGGCGGTAGCGCTCACCAGCCAGCGGCCGGGATTGTCGGCGAGGAACGCGATGCGGGCGGTGCGGCCCTCCAGCAGCTGGAACGTGTCGAGCCAGTAGGGCTCCCAGCCGTCGTCGAGGGGGTGGAGCAGCCGGAAGACGTGGCCGTGCAGGTGCAGCGATTGCGGGAAGGCGGTCGCGTTGGTGAGCGCCAGCACCACGGCGGTGTTGCGCTTGACCGAGAACAGGGGCGGGTTCTCGGCCCGGCCGGCCGCCCCGTTCAGCGTCCAGATCCGCGTCGGGTCGCCGGTAAAGCTCGGGGCCGCCTCCGGCTTGCCCTTGTCGACCACCGCGCCGCCCGCGATGGCGATGTCGCGCCGGAAGGCGTTCTGCAGCTTGATCTCCGGCGGCAGCAGCTTGTTCTCGCCGATCGGCGCCACGGGCGGCCGGGCCGCGACCGGCTCGCCCTTCGGGACGATGCGGGCGAGCGGCATGCCCTGGCCGATCAGCGCCACCACGGCGCCCGCGGGCTCGGAGGCTGCCGGCACGTCGAGCAGGATGTCGTAGCGGGTGCCGGGCTGGAACGGCAGCGTGGCGCGCAAGGGCTCGAACGTGTCGGTCGGCTGCCCGTCCACCGCCGCCACCCAGGCCTTGAGGCCGTCGAAGCGGATCCGGGTCGCCCGGGCGTTGCAGGCATTGGCGAGCCGCAGGCGAAGCCGGGTGCCGGGCGCCGCCTCGATCGTTTCGGGCGCGGGCCGTCCGTTGATCGTGAGCGCATTGCCGAGCCGACCGGAACTCGCCGCGAAGGCCGTCTGCCCGAACGGCGCCGGCGTCCCGTCGGGCTCCAGGCGCCAGTCCTGGAGGAGCAGCGGCACGTCGCGGTCGACGACCGGGGGCTTCGCCTCCTCGACCACCAGCATCCCGGCGAGCCCGCGCCCGGACGGCTCGCTCGACCCGCCGACCACGAGCGGCCGGATCAGGAAGGTGCCGGCATCCGGCGGCGTGAACTCGTAGAGGAAGCTCGCGCCGGGGGCGACCGGCGCCTGCGTGACCCCGCCGACCCCGTCCATCGCGTTGCGGTTGCGCACCCCGTGCCAGTGCAGCGACAGGGGCTTCTCGGTCTTGTTCTCGAGGCGCAGGCGGACGGCTTCGCCGAGCTTGACCCGCAGGACCGGCGGCGTTCCCTTGCCGTCGAAGGCCCAGACCGGGGTCTCGGGCGCGGGCTCCGGCTTGATCCGCGCCTTGGCGGGCGCCGCGATCAGGGCCTTCGCCTCCGCCGCGCCGGGCGCCGGCTGCGACGAGGGCGTCGCGGACGGGCCGCCTTGCGCCCGGACGAGGGTCGGGGCGAGGGAGAGGGCGGCGCCGGCGAGCAGCGCGCGGCGCGAGGGCGGCAGGGACGACGGCATGGCACCTCGCTGGATGGGGTTTTTCTCGCGCGGGAAGGGCGGTCCCTCGCGGCGATCCGCCTTGTAGCGGCGGCGCGGGCCCGGGGCGAGGCGCGGGTTAAAATTCTTGCTGCGTGACCGATCGACCATGCTATAGAGCCGCGCCCGGGTGCGTCAGGCCTCGGGCGCGAGCGTCGCGGGCGTGGCGGAATTGGTAGACGCGCTGGATTTAGGTTCCAGTGACGAGAGTCGTGGGGGTTCGAGCCCCTCCGCCCGCACCACCTCCGCCAGGCGACACGACGGATTGGGTTCAAGCAGCAGTGCCGGCCCCTTGTCCTGACGGTCCCGTCGCACGGCGTCGATACCAGCGCCGTCCGGGTCCGCAGCCAGGCCGGATTCGAAGGTGCAAGGCGGAATGACGACGATGCAGGTGACCGAGACCAAGTCCGACGGGCTCAAGCGCGAGTTCCAGGTGGTCCTGCCCGCGGCCGAGCTGGAGAGCCGGCTCGCGACGGAGCTCGACGGGATCAAGGGCAAGGTGCAGCTCAAGGGCTTCCGCCCGGGCAAGGTGCCGGTCGCCCACCTGCGCAAGGTCTACGGCCGCTCCGTGATGGCCGACGTCGTCCAGAACGCCGTCAACGAGGCCAACCAGAAGATCGTCGAGGACAACAAGCTCAAGCTCGCCCTCGAGCCTCAGGTGCAGATGCCCGAGGACAAGGATGAGATCGAGAAGGCGCTCGACGCCAAGGCCGACCTCTCGTTCAAGATCGCCCTCGAGGTGATGCCGAGCTTCGACCTCGTCGACCTGTCGGACGTGAGCCTGACCAAGCAGGTCGTCACCCCCTCCGACGAGGAGATCAACGCGACGATCGAGCGGATGGCCTCGGCCAACCGCCCGTTCCACGACCGGATGGAAGGCCAGTACGCCGAGACCGGCGACCGGGTCGTCATCAACTTCACCGGCCGGATCGACGGCACCCCGTTCGAGGGCGGCACCGGCGAGGACATCAACCTCGACCTCGGCTCCGGCACCTTCATCCCCGGCTTCGAGGACCAGCTGCTCGGCGTCCACGTCGGCGACGAGCGCCTCGTCAAGGTCACCTTCCCGGAGAGCTACGGTGCCGAGCACCTCGCCGGCAAGGAAGCCGAGTTCGACGTCACCGTGAAGGCCATCAAGTACCCGGGTGAGCTCGCGATCGACGACGAGCTCGCCAAGACCTTCGGCATGGACTCGCTCGACGCCCTCAAGGACGCTGTGCGCGACACCATGGGCCGCGAATACGAGGCGGCCTCGCGCCAGAAGCTGAAGAAGGGCCTGCTCGACGCCCTCGACAGCCGCTACTCCTTCGAGCTGCCCCCGAGCCTCGTCCACCAGGAATTCGCCGCCGTGTGGGCCCAGGTCGAGCAGGACCTGAAGAACCGCGGCAAGACCTTCGAGGACGAGGACACCACGGAGGAGAAGGCCCGCCAGGAGTACCGCCGGATCGCCGAGCGCCGCGTGCGCCTCGGCCTGGTGCTTGCGCAGGCCGGCGAGAGCGCCGATATCAAGGTCTCGGACGACGAGGTGAATCAGGCCCTGATCGCCCGCGTCCGCCAGTTCCCCGGCCAGGAGCAGCAGGTCTGGGATTTCTACCGCAAGACCCCGCAGGCGCTGGCCGAGCTGCGCGCCCCGCTGTTCGAGGAGAAGGTGGTTGACCACGTCCTCGGGCAGGTCAAACTGGTCGAGGAGCCCGTCTCCAAGGAGGCGCTGTTCGCCGACGAGGACGACGCCGAGGAGACCAAGGCTGATTCGGCCGAGGCCGCTCCCGCGGGTGAGTCCAACCCGGCCTGATCCTCGCCACGGCCCCGAACGGGCGGCGGGGACGGGGCCTGCGAGGTCATGCGTTTCCGCCGCTACCCCCGGCCGCCTCGAGGCGGCCGGGTTCCGTTCAGAGGGCCAGTGAGATGAGAGATCCGGTCGATTATTACAACAGCGCGCTCGTGCCCATGGTGGTCGAGCAGTCGAGCCGCGGCGAGCGCGCCTTCGACATCTATTCGCGCCTGCTGCGCGAGCGCATCATCTTCCTGACGGGCCCGGTCGAGGATTATTCCGCGTCGCTCATCGTGGCGCAGCTGCTGTTCCTCGAGGCGGAGAACCCGAAGAAGGAAATCTCCTTCTACATCAACTCGCCGGGCGGCGTCGTCACCTCCGGCCTGTCGATCTACGACACGATGCAGTTCATCCGCTGCCCGGTCGCCACGCTCTGCGTCGGCCAGGCCGCCTCGATGGGCTCGCTGCTGCTGGCCGCCGGCGAGGCGGGCCACCGCTTCGCCCTGCCGAATGCCCGGATCATGGTCCACCAGCCCTCCGGCGGCTTCCAGGGCCAGGCCACCGACATCCTGATCCATGCCCGCGAGATCGAGGCCCTGAAGCGGCGCCTCAACGAGATCTACGTGAAGCATACCGGTCGCGAGTACGAGGCGATCGAGCAGGGCCTGGAGCGCGACAACTTCATGACCGCCGACGCGGCCAAGGAGTGGGGCCTCATCGACGAGGTGCTGCAGAAGCGCGCCGAGGCGCCGGCCCAGGCGTAAGCGACACCAAGCGTCACCAAAAAAAGCTCGGCGGCAGGCCCGCGCGCCCGGGGAGCGTTCCCCGGAATGCGGGCCTGCCCCAAAAGGACAGGGGCCACTCTCGAAGGCAGGCCCGACGATGCGGCCATTTGGCGGGAGCCTGTCGCATCGATGGGATTGATCCCGGGGTGGCTGCGTGTTTGCATCGCGGTTCTGCACCGGGCGCCCGGCGGCGCGGGAGGCGGTGACTGTTTCTTTAGCCGGGCGCCACTATCTAAAAGCGATGCGGTCGCGTCCCCGGGGCGGGGCCGGTCGGGGACTTGGAGACCCATATGAGCAAGGCTGGCGGCAACGACTCGAAGAGCACGCTGTACTGCTCGTTCTGCGGCAAGAGCCAGCACGAGGTTCGCAAGCTGATCGCGGGCCCGACCGTCTTCATCTGCGATGAGTGCGTCGAGCTGTGCATGGACATCATTCGCGAGGAATCGAAGTCCTCGCTGGTGAAGTCGCGGGACGGCGTACCCACCCCGAAGGAGATTCGGCGGGTCCTCGATGACTATGTCATCGGCCAGGACTTTGCCAAGAAGGTCCTGTCGGTGGCTGTGCACAACCACTACAAGCGCCTGGCGCACGCGACCAAGCACAACGACGTCGAGCTGGCGAAGTCCAACATCCTGCTGATCGGCCCGACAGGGTCGGGCAAGACGCTGTTGGCCCAGACCCTGGCGCGCATCCTCGATGTGCCGTTCACGATGGCCGACGCGACGACGCTGACCGAGGCCGGTTACGTCGGCGAGGACGTCGAGAACATCATCCTCAAGCTGCTCCAGGCGTCGGACTACAACGTCGAGCGGGCGCAGCGCGGCATCGTCTACATCGACGAGATCGACAAGATCTCGCGCAAGTCGGACAACCCCTCGATCACCCGCGACGTGTCGGGCGAGGGCGTGCAGCAGGCGCTCCTGAAGATCATGGAGGGCACGGTCGCCAGCGTTCCGCCGCAGGGCGGCCGCAAGCACCCGCAGCAGGAATTCCTCCAGGTCGACACGACCAACATCCTGTTCATCTGCGGCGGCGCCTTCGCGGGGCTGGAGCGGATCATCTCGGCCCGCGGCAAGGGGACCTCGATCGGCTTCGGCGCCACCGTCCAGGCTCCGGACGACCGCCGCACCGGCGAGATCTTCCGCAACGTCGAGCCCGAGGACCTGCTGAAGTTCGGCCTCATCCCCGAATTCGTCGGCCGTCTCCCGGTCCTGGCGACCCTCGAGGATCTCGACGAGACCGCCCTGAAGCGCATCCTCCAGGAGCCGAAGAACGCGCTGGTGAAGCAGTACCAGCGCCTGTTCGAGATGGAGAACGTCGACCTGACGTTCCAGGAAGAGGCGCTGAGCCTCGTCGCCCGCAAGGCGATCGAGCGCAAGACCGGCGCCCGCGGCCTGCGCTCGATCCTGGAGAGCATCCTGCTCGAGACGATGTACGACCTGCCCGGCCTCGATTCGGTCGAGCAGGTGGTGATCGGGCCGGAGGTCGTCGACGGCAAGTCGCGGCCGCTCTACATCCACGGCGACCGCGGCAAGGACGCACCGGCGAGCGCCAGCGCCTGACCGTGACCTGAGAGGCCGCCGCGAAAACGGCGGCCTCTTGCTTGAGAGGTGGCCGGATGCGGCCGGGTGGCACGGTGCTTGAAAGCGGCGCCCCAAGGAGCCACCTGAGACTCAACGCGGCGGCCGCATGCTCACCCGACGAGGTGCGGTGCCGCGACCCGGCCGCTCTCCTCGTTTCCGACCCCCGCGGCCCGGTCGGCCCCCATCGTTCCTCCTGCTTGTCCCCATGAGGGGAGGGACCTGGGCGTCACCACACAAGGAAGTCAGTCAATGACCCAGCCGAAATCGCGCCAGCCCGTCGTCCCCGGTTCGACCGGGACCTACGCGGTCCTGCCGTTGCGCGACATCGTGGTCTTCCCGCACATGATCGTGCCGCTCTTCGTCGGCCGCGAGAAGTCGATCCGTGCGCTCGAGGAGGCGGTCCGCACCGACCGGCACATCCTGCTCGCCACCCAGGTCAACGCCACCGACGACGACCCGGCCACCGACGCGATCTACACCATCGGCACGCTCGCCAGCGTGCTCCAGCTGCTCAAGCTTCCCGACGGCACCGTGAAGGTGCTGGTGGAGGGCGGCGGCCGCGCCAAGATCCAGGATTTCACCCGCTCGGACGAGTACTACGCCGCCGACGCCGAGGTGCTGCCGAACGATCTCGGCGACAAGATCGAGGCCGAGGCGCTCGCCCGCTCGGTGATCTCGGAGTTCGAGAACTACGTCAAGCTCAACAAGAAGATCTCGCCCGAGGTGGTCTCGGCGGTGATCCAGATCGACGAGCCCTCGAAGCTCGCCGACACGGTCGCCTCGCACCTCGCGGTCAAGATCTCCGACAAGCAGGCGATCCTCGAGATCCCGACCGTCGCCCAACGGCTGGAGCGCGTGCTCTCGCTGATGGAGAGCGAGATCTCGGTGCTGCAGGTCGAGAAGCGCATCCGCACCCGCGTCAAGCGGCAGATGGAGAAGACCCAGCGCGAGTACTACCTGAATGAGCAGATGAAGGCCATTCAGAAGGAACTCGGCGACGAGGACGGCCGCGACGAGCTGGCCGAGCTCGAGGACAAGATCGAGAAGACCAAGCTGTCCAAGGAGGCGCGGGACAAGGCGCTGGCCGAGCTGAAGAAGCTGCGCCAGATGTCACCGATGTCGGCCGAGGCGACGGTCGTGCGCAACTACCTCGACTGGATGCTCGGCATCCCGTGGGGCAAGCGCTCGAAGATCAAGAAGGACCTGCCCGGCGCCCAGGCCATGCTCGATTCCGATCACTTCGGTCTCGACAAGGTCAAGGAGCGGATCGTCGAGTACCTGGCGGTGCAGCAGCGCGCCAACAAGCTCACCGGCCCGATCCTCTGCCTCGTCGGCCCCCCCGGCGTCGGCAAGACCTCGCTCGGCAAGTCGATCGCCAAGGCCACGGGCCGCGAGTTCGTGCGCATGTCGCTCGGCGGCGTGCGTGACGAGGCCGAGATCCGCGGTCACCGCCGGACCTATATCGGCTCGATGCCCGGCAAGATCGTGCAGTCGATGCGCAAGGCCAAGACCTCGAACCCGCTCATCCTGCTCGACGAGATCGACAAGATGGGCATGGACTTCCGCGGCGACCCGTCGGCGGCGCTCCTCGAGGTGCTGGATCCGGAGCAGAACGCGACCTTCAACGACCATTACCTCGAGGTCGACTACGACCTGTCGAACGTGATGTTCGTGACGACCGCCAACACCCTCAACATCCCGCCGGCCCTCTTGGACCGGATGGAGGTGATCCGCATCGCCGGCTACACCGAGGAGGAGAAGGTCGAGATCGCGCGCAAGCACCTGATGCCCGGCGCCCTCAAGAAGCACGGCCTCGAGCCCAAGGAATGGTCGATCACCGATGACGGCCTGATGCTCCTGATTCGCCGCTACACCCGCGAGGCGGGCGTGCGTAACCTGGAGCGCGAGATCTCGAACCTGATCCGCAAGGCGGTGAAGGAGATCCTGATCTCGGGGGTGAAGAGCGTGACGGTCTCGGCCGAGAACCTCGACACCTTCCTGGGCCCGGCGAAGTTCCGTTACGGCGAGATCGAGGCCGACGACCAGGTCGGTGCGGTCACCGGGCTGGCCTGGACCGAGGTCGGGGGCGAGCTGCTCACGATCGAAGGCATCATGATGCCCGGCAAGGGCAAGATGACGGTCACCGGCAACCTGCGCGACGTGATGAAGGAGTCGATCTCGGCGGCGGCGTCCTACGTCCGTTCGCGGGCCGTCGATTTCGGTGTCGAGCCGCCGCTGTTCGAGCGCCGCGACATCCACGTCCACGTGCCGGAGGGGGCGACCCCGAAGGACGGTCCCTCGGCCGGCATCGCCATGGCGACCGCCATCGTCTCGGTCATCACCGGCATCCCGGTGCGCCGCGACATCGCCATGACCGGCGAGGTCACCCTGCGCGGCCGGGTGCTGCCGATCGGCGGCCTCAAGGAGAAGCTGCTGGCGGCTCTGCGGGGCGGCATCAAGATCGTGCTGATCCCGGAGGAGAATGCCAAGGATCTGGCGGAGATCCCCGACAGCGTGAAGAACGGGCTCGAGATCGTCCCCGTCTCGCGCATGGATCAGGTTCTCGAGCGGGCGCTCATCCGCATGCCGGAGGCGATCGACTGGGACGAGCCGCTGCCGAAGGCCTCGCCCGCCCGCTCGGACGACGACGCGTCCGGACTGGTGGCGCACTGACCGCCTCGATCCTGTGCTGACATGAAAAGGCCCCCGGATCCGTGATCCGGGGGCCTTTTCCGTGGTGCGCCCAGCATGGGGGCGTTTCTAAGGGTGTGAGTTCCTCCGTGAGCTGGTCACCGCGAGCGAAGCGCGGCTGCGGCAGGGCGATCGACCGCGGGGAGGAAGCGTGGAGCGTGCCTGCGGGCCGATGAACGAGAATCGGGCAGAAGGCGCTGCCGAGCAGGGCGAGCGGGCCATGGACCGCGAAGCTCGCGTGACCAAGGCGAGGCGGCGTCGATCCGGCGGTCGTACATAGACCGCGGGCTACCGCCTCGCGCACCTCCGGGCGGGGCGGATCGCGCAGGCCGATCAGGCCGAGGAAGACGAGGTCCTGCTCGACGCCGTCCGCCGGAGTGGTGCGGCTCGCCTCCGGCCTCCGCCGGTGGACGACGCCCGGCATCCGCAAGCCGCTACCGGCAAGGCCCGCATTGTCCGCGACGTTCGCCTCGCGGCGCGCCGAGGCGAGCGGGCCCGACGAGACCCCGTCGAGCGCGCTCGCCTACGGCCTGTCCCTGGCGGAGCACGCGCAGGCCAAGGTGACCGTCCAGGCGGTCTCGGTCCGGCTGGTCCTGCCGCATGCCTGGATCTCCCGCTTCGTCGGCATGGTCGTTGCGGCCGAGAACCGGCGGCTGCGGGAGCTGGCCGAGGAAGCGGCCGAACGGGCCCGGGGCGATGCCTCCGCCGCCGGCATCCTGTGCACGGCGCAGGCCGAGCACCTGTCCGAACGACCGCCTGCTCGCGCGCTTCGCGGCCCAGGCCCGATTGCACGATCTCGCGGTGATCGACGCCGAGCCGCGGATGCTGACGGGCGATCGCGGCCTGATCAAGACCCTGCTGTTCGAGAGCGGCCGCCCGCTGATCGTCGTCCCGCCGGGCTGCGGGACGGCCGCGACGCGCCGCATCCTCGTCGCCTGGGATTGCAGCGCCCAGGCGGCCCGCGCCCTGCACGACGCCCTGCCGTTCCTCGTCCAAGCCGAGCGCGTCGAGATCGTCGTGGTGACGGGCGCGTGCGGGTGGCGTTCGGGCGCCCGGTCGTCGAGTCCCTGCTCTTCGCGGTGGCGCTGGCGGTCGGCCTCACCCCGAATTACTGCCGATGATCACCACCGTGACCCGCGATCCTGATCGCCGTCGCGGCGATCACGGTCCTTTCCCTCGCGGTGGCCGAGGCGGTGAAGCCTTGGGCCATGCCGACGCCAGCGATGGCCCCCCGGGAGACCGGCGAACCGCGCCGGCCGCTCGCGACGCCACGAGACCCCGCTCGTCGCGCGGGAACGGAGGGATGGTGGCGGTGAGCATGCAGACCTGCAACGCGATCGAGCCTCCCGGCGAGCCCGATTCCGAGATCCGTGCCTTCCTGGTGCAGCTTCTGGCCGGGGAGGGGCCTGTCGAGCGGATCGATACCCACGTCTCCACGATCCTGCTGGGCGTCGTTCGCGATCACGCAACGGCGTGATGCGAGGCGCCCTCGCCGCGGTGCTCGTGTTCCGGAAGGCGATCGACGGGGGGCGGTTCGTGGGGTGGCGAGCTGACCGGCTATCCCCGGCTGGCGGCCTCGGCGAGGCAGCGAACCACCGCCCGGGCGATCGGCAGTTCCTCGTTCGCCGGCACGACGTAGACCGCGACCCGCGATCCGGCCCTGCCGATGCACCGCTCGCCGCCCGCGTTGCGGGCCGGATCGAGCGCGACGCCGAACGCCGCGAGACCGGACGCGATCGCCGCCCGCATCCGCGGCGCGTTCTCGCCGATGCCCGCGGTGAAGACCAGGGCGTCGAGCCCGCCGAGCGCCGCCACCAGGGAGCCGGCCTCGCGCACCGCCCGATAGGCGAAGAGGTCGAGGGCCTCCGCCGCCCGCGGATCGTCGGAGTCCTGCAGCACCCGCACGTCGTCGCTGATGCCCGAGACCCCGAGCAGCCCCGAGCGCGTGGTGAGGAGATCCGCCACCGCGCCCGGCGACAGGCCCCGCTCGCGGATCAGGTGGAGCACGAGGCCGGGATCGACCGACCCTGACCGGGTGCCCATCATCAAGCCGTCGAGGGCGGTCAGGCCCATCGTCGAGGCGATGCTGCGCCGGTTGCGCAGGGCGCAGAGGCTGGCGCCGTGGCCGAGATGCGCGACGATCACCCGACCCTCCGCCCGCGGTCCCGCCACCTCCGGCAGGACCGTGGCGACGTGCTCGTAGGACAGGCCGTGGAAGCCGTAGCGCAGAAGCCCCTCGTCCGAGAGCGCCCGCGGGATCGGGAAGAGCTGGGCGAGGCGCGGCTGGCCGCGGTGGAAGGCGGTATCGAAGCAGGCGATCTGGGGCAGGCCCGGCCAGACCTCCGCCACCGCCCGGAGTCCCGCGAGGGCGAGGGGCTGGTGGCCCGGGGCGAGCGGCACCAGCCGGTCGAGGCGGGCGAGAACCGCGTCGTCGATCCGCACCGGCGCCGAGAAGTCCCGTCCGCCATGCACGACCCGGTGCCCCGCCGCCCGCACGGCGAGGCCCGGCACGCGCCGGAGCGCGTCGAGGAGCCAGGCGACGGCGCCGGCATGGTCGCAGGCCGTCGGCGGGGCGCCGGTGAGCGCCAGGGGGCCGGAGATCTCGAGCCGGGGAGACGCGCCGAGACCCGAGACCCCGCCGCGGCACAGGAGAGCGAGCGACTCCGCTGCGTAGAGGGCGAATTTCAGGCTCGAGGAGCCGGCGTTGATCGCCAGGATCGCGTCGGTCATGTCGGGTCTCCAGCGCCGATCCGTCGTAACCGGGCCCGGGCCCGCGCCCCTTGATCCAGATCACGCCCGTTCGGCGGCCGGACCCGACGTCGCCCGGACGATCAGGTCGTACTTCGTGCGCGTCACGCTCACGTCCCGGAACCAGCCGACGAGGTCGCCCCAGGGGTCGTTCATGTGGGCGAGCCCCGACACGAAGGCGACCACGGTGCCGATCTCCGCCTCGCCCGCCGCGACGGCGTAGCCGCCGACCGCCAGGATGCCGGCGACGCCGAGGTGGTAGGACAGGTTCATCAGGACGTTCATCGAGAACTTGAAGCCGAAGATGCCCATGTTCAGGCGGAAGACGCCGCCCAGGCGGTCCAGCTCCGCCGGCGTCGGCCCCGGCAGCGCCGCCGGCCGCTCGACCAGTCCGCCGCTGATCCGGCGCAGGAGGCCGACCCGGGCGGCGACGCGGCGGTTGATCGCCCGCTGCATCAGCGGCACGAAGACGAGCTGGGGCGAGAACACCGCGAGCGTCACCAGCGCCATCGGCGGATGGAGGAACGCCAGGTAGGCGAGGGTGGAGACGAGCACGCCGGCCTGCAGCAGCGGCTCCGACAGGCACACCCCGACGAAGCTGCCGACCGGCTCGGCCTCGTCCAGCACCATCGCGATCGCGATCCCCCGCTCCGGGCCGGAGGCGGCGTGGAGATCGGCCATGATGGCGGCGCGCAGGCGCCGGACGGCGCGCTCGCCGACAAAGCCGCGGCCGAGATTGAGCGCCAGCTTGAGCCCGCCGAGGCCGGCAGCGGCCAGCATGTAGAGCAGGGCGAGCCCGAGGAGCGGATGCGGATCGGCGCCGCGCACGGCCAAGCCCGTGGCCAAGCTCACGGCGCGGCGCTGGAGTTCGATGGGCGCGAGGCCGGCCAGGAACACCGCGACCGCCAGCAGCGCCAGCCCGACCTGCGCCAGCGCGCTCTCGCGCCAGATGAAGGCGAGGAGGGAAGGCGCCATGTGATTTCGCGCGGCGCGGCGCGGGACCGGGCCGGCGGCCTCGGGCGGGTCCTGCCGGCGGGGTCGGGCGAGGTCGGCCGTGTCCGGGTGCAGGCTCGTCGGCATGCCGTCGCCCCTGGGGAGCGGGGGCGAATCCTCGACGAGAGCCGCCCCCATCAGCGTTCGCTAGCCCAACCTGTCCATTGCCGCCTTGAGGCGGGTCAAGTCCCACGGCGCCCGCTTGCGCTGGATCAAGGTGGCGCCTCCCCGTCGGGCGGATCCTCACCGGGTTCCCGCAGCGGGAGACCGGCCGTGATCAAGGATCTGACGATCGTCGTCGACGGGGTGGGCCGGCGCGCCGCGCCCTACGGGATCACGCTCGCGGCGATGCTCGAGGCGACCGTCTCGGCTGTGAGCGTCCTGCCGCTCGTGCCGTTCCAGACCTTCGCGCAATCGGAAATTCGCTACGACCTCGTCGTGGCCGCCGAGCAGGATGCCCGCGAGCAGGCCGCCGCGGCGGTCGAGGCCGTGGCCAAAGCGGCGCGGGAAGCCGGAATCCCGTGCGAGACGAGCGCGATCTGCACCTCGGCGCCGCTCGCGCCGTTGCGCCTCGCCGGCTTCGTGCATCTGAGCGACCTCGCGGTGATCGAGCAGGCCGACGAGGCCGCGCCCAAGCCGGCCGACGCCTATCTCGACACCCTGCTGTTCCAGGGCGCGCGACCGGTGCTGATGGTGCCGTATAACCAGCTGGCGCCGCCCCGATTCTCCTGTGCGGTCGTCGCCTGGGACGGCAGCGCGCCCGCGGCGCGCGCTCTCGGCGACGCGCTGCCGCTCCTGCGCCGTATGGCGCGGGTCGAGCTCGTCAGCGTGACCGACGAGCCGGTGCCGGAGGCGACGCGCAGGCGTGCGATCCGCCATCTCGCCCGGCACGGGATCGAGGCGACGGTCGAGGTCATCCCCGGCGGTGTCCCGGTGGGCGAGGCGCTGCTCTCGCACGTGTCCGATCGCGGCGCCGATCTCCTGGTGATGGGCGCCTACGGCCATTCGCGGCTGCGCGAGGCGATCCTCGGCGGGACCAGCCGGACGATCCTCGCTTCGATGACGGTCCCGGTGCTGATGTCGCGCTGACGAAAGCGCCCTCGATGCACCTCAACGTGGGTTCATCGCGACGGTGGCCTCCCTCCCGTCCTGCCGACCGTTCCCAGGCCGAATCCCGGGCCGAGGGCGGCGTGAGGCCGATGCTCACCCTGGCACGGCGATGTCGACGACATCGCGGGAGAGCGCATCCGCCTCGCGCTGGTAGTCGGTGAAGGTCTTCATCAGGAAGTCCGTCTGGAGCTCGATCGTCTCGGCGGGGGAGCCGCAGCGGCCGAGCGCCGCGACGTGCTCGGCCTGGGCCTGCAGGCGACGGCTGCCGAAGGTCAGGATCTCGGCGGCGAGCCGCAGCGGCAGGTCGATGCCGAAGCTGCGCCAGAGCTTGGATTCCGTGGTCGGCAGCGCGGCCATGTCGCCGAAGCCGGAGACCGGCGGTGTCTCGGAGCCTGTGGTCCTGGACGTCATGATCGTCTCCTGTTCGCATCCGATGTTGCCGTGGCGGCAGGGTGATCGTCGAGAATGGCCGTCACGCCGGGCGGGGTGGACGCATCGCCGCCGCATGGGGAAACGTCAGGCGCTGACGCCCTCGGAGGTTTCTGGAGCCCTCCTTCGAGGCTCCCCGCGGTCGAATGCGATCTTCGATCGCCAGCACCTCAGGACGAGGTCGCCGATGGGAAGCACCGGAGCCGCACACGAGCCGTCCTGTCGCGGACCGTGTGCAACGCGATCGTGACGCTCTCGAGCGGGCGTCAGAGCATGATCGGGTCGGCGCCCCAGGAGGCGACGAAGGTGTGATCGCGCACCGCGACGACCCCCGGGATGCCCTCCGCCGCGGTCACCAGCGCCCTCGCCTCGGCCTCGTTCGTCACGGGACCCCAGAGATGGACGACGCCGTCGAGCACCGTGACGTTGCCCTCGGCCTTGTCGGTCCAGGGCTGGCGGGCGAGTTCGGCCAGCAGCATGTCGCGGATGCGCCGGTCGGTGAGGGCCCGATCGGTGGTCGGGGCGGGGGAGGCCGGGACCAGGGTCGCGAGCGCCCGCACGAGGTCGCCGCGGGTCACGATCCCGACGAGTCGCTCGCTCCCGTCGGGCTTGGCCTCGACGATCGGGACCCGGCGGATGCGCCGGCGCTCCATCACTTCGACGATCTCGGCGAGGGAGGCGTCGGGGCTGGCAGTCACGACGGAGCGGGCCATCACGTCGCGCGCGAGCTGGCCGTGAGCGCTCCGATAGGCGTTCGCGAGCGTCTCAATCGACGCGAAAGCGTCGATCCAGCGGTTGCGCCGCCGCTCGGTGCCGAGTTCCTCGCGGTGGAGCAGGTCGGCCTCGCTCACGATCCCCACGAGGATCCCGGTCTCGTCCGTGACCGGCACGGCGCCGAACCGCCTCTTGACCAGCAGCCGGGCGATCGCGCCCAGCGGCGTCTCCGGCGTCACCGTGACGACGTCGCGGTGCATGATGTCGCGTGCCAGCATGGAATCCCCCCTCCGTTCGGTCATGCTGATCCTCCGTCCGATGGCGTCGCCCGACATTGATCCTGCTCAAGGATCGATCGCCTCCGCCGCACCGGCCCGCGCTTGATCCAGCGCAAGGCCCCGCTCCTGTCTTCGGTGCGTGTCTGGACGGGCAGAGCCAGGGAGGAGAGGACGGCCATGGAGCACTCACCCGCAACAGGAGGAGCCGTCGGCAAGGCTGACACCGACAAGGTGGCCACCGGCGACGCTCCTGCCAGGAGGCCCACGCTCGCATGGGCGGCGGCCCTGCCGGCCGGGCTCGTGGCGCTGCCGCTCCTCGGCTTGAGCGCCGGTCTCGTGGCCCGAACCCTCGGCCACGCCGATGCCGCCGCCCTGGCCTGGAGCCTCGCCACCCTGGCGGTTCTCGCATTCCTGCTGGTCCAGGTGGCGACGAGCCTGGCGCGGGGCGATGTCGGGCTCGACCTCGTCGCCGTCCTGTCAATGGGTGGGGCGCTCGCCCTGTCGCAACCCCTGGCCGGTGCCGTCATCGCGCTGATGTTCGCCGGCGGCCAGTCGCTGGAGGCCTACGTCGCCGGACGGGCGAGCCGGGCGATGACCGCGCTGATCGCGCGCCAGCCGCGCACCGCCCTTCGTGAGGAGGGGAACGGCGCCGACGCGCCTCGCATGCGGGAGGTTCCCCTGGCGGATCTCGCCCCGGGCGACCGCATCCTGGTGCGGGCCGGCGACGTCCTGCCGGTCGACGGGCGCGTCGCCGCGGGCCGCGCCGTCCTCGACCTGTCGAGCCTCACCGGCGAATCGCTGCCCGCCGCCTTCGCGGCGAACGCGGCGGTGCTCAGCGGCAGCCTCAATGTCGGCCAGGCCTTCACGCTCGTGGCCGAGCGGCGGGCGGACGAGAGCACCTATGCCGGCATCGTGCGCCTCGTCGAGGCGGCGCGGGCGGCGAAAGCCCCTATGGCGCGGCTCGCCGACCGCTACGCGATCGTCTTCCTCCTCGTCACGCTCGTCCTCGCCGGCGGGGCCTGGGCCGCGTCGGGCGATGCCGTGCGGGCGCTGGCCGTGCTGGTGGTGGCGACACCCTGCCCGCTGATCCTGGCGGTGCCGGTCGCCCTGGTCTCGGGCCTGTCGCGGGCGGCGCGGTGCGGGGTCCTCGTCAAGGGCGGGGGCGCGCTCGAAGCCATGGCCAGGGCGGAGATCCTGGTGGTCGACAAGACCGGCACCCTGACCCACGGCCGGGCGCGCCTGAGGGCCGTCGCGGCGCTGCCGCCCTTCGGCGAGGCGGAAGCCCTGCGGCTGGCGGCCTCCCTCGATCAGGCCTCGGCCCACCCGATCGCCCGGGCCCTGGTCGAGGAGGCGAAGGCGCAGGGCTTGAGTCTCGCCTCGCCGTCGGCGGTGACCGAGGTTCCGGGCGACGGCGTGACCGGGCTGGTCGAGGGCCGTCGCGTCGGCGCGGGCGGGCCGCGCCTGATGCGCGCGCAAGGGATCGCCTTTCCGCCCGCCGGATCGGACGTGGACGGGCCGGTCGCGTCGGCCACAATCCTGGTGGCGGTCGACGGCCGGCCGGCGGCGATCCTGTCCTTCGCCGATCCGCTGCGCCGCGACGGGGCCGCCATCCTGGCCTCCTTGAGGGAATGCGGCATCGCCCGGGTGGTGCTCGCGACGGGGGACCGGCGTAACCTCGCCGAGGCGCTCACGGCGGGGCTGCCGATCGATGCGGTCGCCGCCGATCTCGACCCGGCGGACAAGACGAAGGTCGTCCTTGAGGAACGGCGGCGCGGGCCGGTGATGATGGTCGGCGACGGGATCAACGACGCGCCGGCACTCGCGGCGGCGGATCTCGGCGTGGCGTTGGGCGCCCGGGGCGCCGCCGCCGCCGCGGAGGCCGCCGACGTGGTCCTCCTCGTCGACAGCCTGGCGCCGCTGCCGGAGGCCATCCGCATCGCGAAGGCCTCCCGCGCCATCGCGCTCCAGAGCGTGCTCGTCGGGCTCGGGCTCTCGCTTGCCGGGATGGTCGCGGCGGCGCTCGGCGCGCTCACGCCGGTGCAGGGCGCGCTCTTGCAGGAGGCGATCGACGTCGCGGTGATCCTGAACGCCATGCGGGCCCTCGCGGGGCCCGATCGTGGCTCTCGCCCCGGATTGCCGGCGGCCTGATGCCGATCCCGGCGACGAGGCTGGCGACCCGATCGCGGGTTACTCCACGAAGTGCCAGCCGGATCTCAGGGCGTGCAGGTCGCTCTCGTCGAACGGCGCGAGGTCGTCCGCCGCGACCGGCGGGATCGGCGCCTCGTCCTCGGGGGGCGACCGCGTCGGTGCGACGGCGGGCCTGAGCGTCTGCCGAATGGCCTTGCGCCGGCGCGCCGTCCGGACCGATGCCGCAGGGGTCGGGTGCTTCCGGATCATGACGAACCTCCTTGGTTCAATGCGCGAGGAACAGCGGGACCGGCGCGTCCATGAGGAGCGAGCGGGTCACGCCGCCGAAGACGAATTCCCGTGCGCGGGAATGCCGGTAGGCTCCCATCACCATCAGGTCGGCCCGCACCAGGCCGGCATGGCTGCGGAGCGTGTCGGCGATGCTGCCGTTCTGCGGCAGGTCGCTGACCGTGACGGCGGCGCCGTGCCGCGCGAGGTGGCGGGCGAACTCGGCCCCCGGCACCGAGGTCAGCAGGTCGTCCGCGTCGCCGACCGAGACGATCTCGACCGCGTCCGCGGCGCGCAGGAGCGGCAGGGCGTCGTTGGCAGCGCGGGCCGCCTGCAGGCTGCCGTCCCAGGCCACGAGGATCCGCTGCCCGGCGAAGGCCGGGTGCGAGCGCGGCACGGCGAGAACCGGCCGGCCGCTGCCGATCAGCGCCGCCTCGACCGTCTCGCGCGAGAGAATCTCGCCGCGCGGACCGAGGTCGAGGACCGTCAGGTCGTGCAGCCGCGCCTCGGCCGCCAGCCGGTGGACCACCTCGGGATAGGGCAGGCGCGGCGTCTCCCAGGTGCAGACGAGGCCCGCCTGCGCCGCCGCGCCGGCCGCGTTCTCGGCATAGGCCCGGGCCAGGGCGTCGAGGCGGCGGTCGACGACCCCGATGCCCGGGTCGGCGGTCCCCTGGAGCCAGGCGTCGGTTCCGACGAGGCACCACGAGGACGACAGGATCGTCACGTGGGCGCCCGCCGCCTCCGCCAGCGAGAGCCCGTACCCGACGGCCGGGGAGACCCGGTCGCGCTCGTCCTCCACGATGGTGCCGACGAGGATGTCGCGGAAGGCGGCGAGCGGGGAGGGAGCGGGCATCGACATGGATCGTCTCCGGGCTGGGCTCGACGCCATGGTTCGCCCTGCCGGGAACGGGCGGCCTTGATCCAGCTCAAGCGGGCTCACACCCCGTCGAGCAATTGGTCGAGACCGAACGACGAGCGCCGGCCCGGATCCCGGACCGTGGAAATCTGCCGGGCGACGCTGATGGCCGGGACGCAGGCCCCCACCCTCCAGGACCTGATGCGCCGGTCGGTCCTGGCCGGCCTCGCCTGACCCGCTTGAGGCAGGTCAAGGCGGGAAGCCACGCGGCCAGCCACGGTCGTATCTCGCATCCGCGCCTCGATCGACACGGCCGGTCCCATGGTGAGCGCTCCCCCCATTTACGTCGTCGACGACGACCCGGCTGTCCTGCATTCGACCCGCTTCCTGTTCGAGAGCGAAGGGCACCGCGTCGAGACCTTCGCCAGCGGGTTCGAGCTCCTCTCGGTCTTTCCGGGACCCTGTCCGCTCTGCGTGCTCCTCGACCACGTGATGCCGGGGATGGACGGGCTCGAGGTCTGTCGGCGCCTGCGCGACCTCGATGCCCGCGTTCCGGTCATCCTGATCACCGGCCATCCCAACCCGCGCATCCGCATCCGCGCGCGCGAGGCCGGCGTGCCCCTCGTCGACAAGCCGCTCGCCTTCGAGGCGCTCGTCGACCTTCTCGCGGCCTGTCGTCCCGCACCGGCCCCCCGAGGATCGACGTGATCGCGAGCGGTCGTGGCGATCCCGGTTCGCGAACGGCCCTCGTACCCGGCCTGCCCCGGCCGGGCAGGCCGCCGCGGGATTTCGCCAGCGCTGCGGCTCTTCGCGGGGCGGGCCCGGGCGGGCGAGACCCGCTTTCCCCGCTCCGGCCGGAGGCCGCGCCTCTTCGCGCCTCCGTAAGAGCCCTTAAGCAAGTCCGCTTAAGCGACCGACCGGACTGTCTTCAGGACAATAGTCCGGCCACTCTCGCCCTCGTTCCACGCGATGAGGAGCGAAAAAGATGTCGCGAGAGACGGTCCTGCCTCCTGCCTCACGTCCGTTCGCAGGCTCCCGCGCGCCGGTGGCGGCCGGCGACGGCCCCGGCCTCTTCGCCGCCTGCCCCGAACTCATCGGCACTCCTGCGGCCTACGACCGCGAGGAGGAGATCTTCGGCGAGGGCGAGGAGGCCGAGAGCGTCTACCGGGTGATGCAGGGCGCGGTCCGCACCCACAAGGTCCTGAGCGACGGCCGGCGCCAGATCACCGGCTTCCACCTGCCCGGCGACCTGTTCGGCTTCGAGCCGGGCGAGGCCCATCGGCACAGCGCCGAGGCCCTGTCCGGGACCCGGGTCCTGATCTTCAAGCGGCGCCAGGTCGAGCGGATCGCCACCCATCGCGCGGAGGTCGCCTGCCAGCTCTGGAACCTGACGAGCCGTTCCTTACGCCAAGCCCAGGACCACATGCTGCTGCTCGGGCGGCGCTCGGCGCTGGAGCGCGTCGCCGCCTTCCTGCTCGACGTCGACCTGCGGCTGGGTGGGACCGGCACCTTCGACCTGCCGATGACCCGCCGCGACATCGCCGATTACCTCGGGCTGACCATCGAGACCGTGTCACGCACGATCTCCCAGCTGGAAGCCGAGGGGGCACTCCTGCGCACCGGTGGGCGCAAGGTCAGCCTGCGCCGAGGCCGGATGCACCGGCTCGTCGAGGATTGAGCGGCGCAGCCATCAGACGGATGAGATGAGAGGGGAGGTCGTCATGACGACGTTCGACGAACGCGAGCAGGCCTTCGAGCGCCAGTTCGCGCACGAGGAAGACAAGCGCTTCCAGGAGCGCGCCCGGCGCAACCGGCTCCTGGCGCGCTGGGCCTGCGAGCGGATGGCGCTCGGCCCCGACGCGGCTTCGCACTTCACCGATACCTTCGTTGCCCAGACCGTGCCCCTCGACGACGAGGCGCTCCTGGCGCGCCTGGTCGTGGAACTCGCCGCGGCGGGGAGTGACGAGCCGGTCTCCGTGCTGCGCCGGGAGATGCAGCGTTGCGCCGGGCTCGCCCGGGCGGAGAGCCGCGTCGGCCTTGCGCTGGATCAAGGCTCGTCCCCGTAGCTCGTCCAAGGTCTCGAAGAAACTCCGGCGAGCACAGCCGAACTCCCGGGAGCCATGCCAGAGGAGCTTTGCGATGACCGACAAGGATCTGCGCCGCGACGTCCTCGACAAACTCGACTTCGATCCCAGCCTCGACGCGGCCGAGATCGGCGTCGCCGTCTCGGAGGGCGTCGTCACCCTGACCGGCCATGTCGGCAGCGACGCCGAGCAGGTCGCGGCGGAGCGGGCGGCCTGGTCGGTCCCGGGCGTCCGCGCCGTCGACGACCGGACCGTCGCCCTGACCTGAGGAGGCGATCATGGCTCATGGAACGCACGCACCCGGAAGGCGGGCGCAAGACCCCGGCCCCACCGCTTCCGACCCAGGCGCGTCGGCCGAGCTGCACCGTGTGACCCTGACCCTGGCGCGCTGCCCCGGGCATCCCGACGGCAGCGCCGGGCGCGGCTACGACTTCGTCGCCCCGCTCGGGCCGGACGGCCGTCTCGACGCCGCCCTCTGGCGCGAGACTCGCGACTATTGCCGCGTCCGCCGCTTCTGGACCGGCGAGCCGGACCGCCACGGCCGGCTCGTCCATCGGGCGGGCGGGGAGGGCGGGGCGACCTGGCTCATCGACTACGACGACCGCACGACGGACGACGACGAGGCAGGCTACCGCCTTGGGACGCACGCCTTCGTGGTCGGCGAGTACGTCTCGATCCGCGACGCCGGCGGCGGGGATTTTCGCACCTTCATGGTCGCCTACGTGAGCGAGGTAGTGCCGGACCGGGAACCGTAACCGTCCGGCGTTCCCCGTCGCCGGACCTGCGACCCATCACGGCTTTTGGGCTCCGCCGCCATACGGATCAGGCGGGCCTGTGCGCTCCGGTTCGAGCGCGCGGCTCGTCGTTCGAGTCTGCCCGGCGTCGATCCGCGGTGCCACCTCAGCCTCACAAAGCCCGTTTGACCTGATCAACAGTACTCGTACCCACCGCGTCATTCCAGGGCCGCGCAGCGGAGCCCGGAATGACGCGGTGGGTTTGAAATCCTGTTTGCTTGACTCAATCACTTACTCCCACACACGACCTCATCCTGAGGTGTCAGTCGATTGAAAATCGACTGACCTCGAAGGAGGGTTCCAGGGATCGCGAAGACTTCTGGAGCCCTCCTTCGAGGCTCCTTTCAGTCGCACCTCAGGATGAGGTCGCGAGAGGGATGGGAAAAGGTCGTTGCGGCTAAATTTTCGCAAGTCGAATAGGATCTGATATTTATAGAGATCAATCGAGCAGGTTCTTACACCTTCGGCGCTACGGTCCACCCGTCGATCGCATCATCCAAGGCGGATCCGCCCGGCGCCGTCGCTTCGGAATGCCGGTCCCCGATCTCTCCATCCCCCTGCATGATGTCGCCCTCGACCCGGCGCGGATCGACCTGCGCCGAACCATGCCGCTCGGGCCAGGCCCAGTTGCGGATCTCCGGCAGGTCCTCGCCGGTCCGGCAGACATGGGCGTGGTGGGCGGCGAGCGCGTCCCGCAGGGCCTGCTCGGCATGGTCGCCCCGGGTGCCGAGGCGGCGCGGAACGGTGCGCAGGGCCGCCTGCGCGAGGTGGTAGCGGTCGAGCCGGTTCAGCACGCACATGTCGAAGGGCGTCGTCGTGGTGCCCTCCTCGATGAAGCCGTGCACGTGGAGACTGTCGTGGTTCCTGCGCCGGTAGGTCAGCCGGTGGATGAGCCACGGATAGCCGTGATAGGCGAAGATCACCGGGCGGTCGCGGGTGAACAGGCTGTCGAAGGTGGCGTCGTCCAGCCCGTGCGGATGCATCTCGGGCGAGGCCAGCGTCATCAGGTCGACGACGTTGACGACGCGCAGGCGCAGATCCGGCACGTGCCGGCGCAGCCACTCGACCGCCGCCAGGGTCTCCTGGGTCGGCACGTCGCCGGCGCAGGCCATCACCACGTCGGGCTCGACCTCGCCCTCGTTCGAGGCCCACCCCCAGATCCCGGCGCCCGCCGCGCAATGGGCCGCCGCCGCCTCGAGGTCGAGCCATTGCGGGGCCGGCTGCTTGCCGGCCACCACCACGTTGATGCGGTCGTGCGTGCGCAGGCAATGGTCCATGACGCAGAGCAGGGTGTTGGCGTCCGGCGGCAGGTAGATGCGGGCGGTGTCGCCGCGCTTGTTGGCGAGGAAGTCGATGAAGCCCGGATCCTGGTGGCTGAAGCCGTTGTGGTCCTGGCGCCAGACGTGGGACGACAACAGGATGTTGAGCGAGGGCACCGGCCGGCGCCAGGGCAGGGCGCGCGACCCCTTGAGCCACTTGGCGTGCTGGTTCACCATCGAATCGACCACGTGCACGAAGGCCTCGTAGGTCGCGAACAGGCCGTGGCGGCCGGTCAGGACGTAGCCCTCGAGCCAGCCCTCACAGAGATGCTCGCTCAGGACTTCCATCACCCGGCCGTCCCGGCTCAGGTGATCGTCGCCCGGCTGGATCGGGCCCTGCCAGGCGCGGCCCGTGACGGAAAACACCGCGTCGAGGCGGTTCGAGGCGGTCTCGTCGGGGCCCATGATGCGGAAGTTGCCGGCCTCCCGGTTCAGCACCAGGATCTCGCGGAGGTAGGCGCCGAGCGCGCGCGTCGCCTCCGCCGTCACGCGGCCCGGCGCCGGCACCTCGACCGCGAGGGGGCCAGGTCCGGCAGGCGCAGGGGCCGCGACCCGTGACCGTTGGCGTGCGGGTTGGCCGAGAGGCGCCGCTTCCCCGTCGGCGGCAGTCCTGCGAGATCCGCGGCAAGCGCGCCGTCGGCCGTGAACAGCTCCTCCGGACGGTAGGAGCGCATCCAGCCCTCCAGGATCGCGAGGTGCTCCGGGTTCTCGCGCACCGACGCGACCGGGACCTGATGCGCGCGCCACGTCCCCTCGACCGGCTTGCCGTCGACCGTTCGCGGCCCGGTCCAGCCCTTCGGGCTCTGCAGCACGATCATCGGCCAGCGTGGGCGTTCCGTCTCGCCGCGCCGCGCCCGCTCGCGGATCGCCGCGATGGCGTCCAGCGCGCCGTCGAGGGCGGCCGCCATCGCCTGGTGCATCGGGCCGGGCAAGGGAGGGGATTCTTGCCCCTCGACGAAGACCGGAGCGTAGCCGTAGCCGACGAGCAGGCTCTCCAGTTCGTCCCGTTCCAATCGGGCGAGCAGCGTCGGGTTGGCGATCTTGTAGCCGTTGAGGTGCAGGATCGGCAGGACCGTGCCGTCGCGCAGGGGATCGAGGAACTTGTTGGAGTGCCAGGAGGCGGCGAGCGGGCCCGTCTCCGCCTCGCCGTCGCCGATGACGCAGGCGACGGTCAGGCCAGGATTGTCGAGGGCGGCGCCGAAGGCGTGAGCGAGCGCATAGCCGAGTTCCCCGCCCTCGTGGATCGAGCCCGGCAGCTCCGGCGAGGCGTGGCTCGGGATGCCGCCCGGGAACGAGAACTGCCGGAACAGGCGCGCCATCCCGTCGGCGTCGCGCGAGACGTCCGGATAGATCTCGCCGTAGGTTCCCTCGAGCCAGGCATTCGCGACGAGGCCGGGAGCGCCGTGGCCGGGACCCCAGACCGCCATCATGTCGAGGTCGCGCTCGCGGATCACCCGGTTCAGGTGGGCGTAGATGAAGTTCAATCCCGGCGTGGTGCCCCAATGCCCGAGGAGCCGCGGCTTGACGTGCTGGGGCGCCAGCGTCCGGCGCAGCAGCTGGTTATCCATCAGGTAGATCTGCCCGACCGACAGGTAGTTGGCGGCGCGCCAATAGGCGTCGATCTCGCGCAAGCCTTGCGGCCCGAGCGGACCGGGCACGAAGGCGAGGCCGTGCTCTTGGGCGAGGCCGGTCCCGTCGTTTCGTTCGTCGCCGGGCCGCGCCGCGCCCGCGCTCGTCTCCCGCATGTCCGCCTCCCGATGCCGCAGATCTCGGGCGAGCCTGCCGGCGGGGCGCGATCCCGTCCTTGAGGTGCATCAAAGCGCCGGACCCGGCCGCGCGGGAGAGTGATCCCGACACGAACGATCACGCTCCGGCACGGAAAGACGGTCATGACGCTCTCCTCCATCCTGGTGTCCGTCGATCTCGGGCCCAACGCCGCGGATCGCATCCAGCTCGCGGCCGGGCTCGCCGCGGCGCATGCCGCGCGGCTCGTCGGCGTCGCCGCCTGCCCGGTCCCCGTCGTCGTTCCGGCCCGCGACGGGACCGTGGCCAAGGACGTCTACGACGCCGAGGAGGAGCGGGCCCGCGAGCGGCTGGCGGCCGCCGAGGCGCTGTTCGAGCGCGAGGCCGGATCCGTGACGAAGCGCGCCTGGCGCAGCAGCCTGTCCACGCCCCTGTCCACCACCGCCGAACAGGCCCGCGCCGCCGATCTCGTGATCGTCGGGCGGCACGGGCCCGGCGACGGGGATCCGGGGCCGATGGGCGTCGCCCCCGGTGCCCTGCTGATGGAGGCCGGCCGCCCCGTCCTGGTGGTGCCCCCGGGCCTGGAGCGCCTCGTGCCCAAGCGGGTGGTGATCGCCTGGAAGGACACGCGCGAGGCCCGTCGCGCCGTCCACGACGCCCTGCCGCTCATCGCCGGCGCCGAGCGGGTCTGCGTCGTCGCCGCGGGGCCGGACGCGCATCACGGGGGCGCGGAGGCGACGGCCCGGTACCTGTCCGGGCACGGCCTCGCCGCCACCACCCATCTGCTGCCGCACCCGACCCTGTCGGTGGCGGACGAGGTGCTGCGCTTCGGCGAACGCGAAGGCGCGGACCTGCTGGTGATGGGAGCCTACGGCCATTCGCGCCTGCGCGAATGGGTGTTCGGCGGCGTCACCCGCGACGTCCTGCGCACGACCCCCTTCTGCTGCCTGATGAGCCACTGATGCGCGCCCGCTTCCTCCTCGCGGCGGGCGCCGCCGCGCTCCTGTCCCCGTCGATCCCCGCCCGGGCCTGGGACCGGCAGGTCGAGCAGGGCCGGACGCTGGCCCGCGCGCATTGCGCCCGCTGCCACGCCGTCGGGCGCTCGGGCGTCAGCCCGCTCCCCGCCGCGCCGCCGTTCCGGGACCTGTACGCCCGCTATCCCGTCGAGGATCTGGCGGAGGCCCTCACCGAGGGCATCCGCACCGGCCATCCGAGCATGCCCGAGTTCCGGTTCGACCCGGACCAGGCGCAGTCCCTCATCGTCTACCTCGAGTCCCTCGAACGTTGAGCCGGAGGATCGTTCCATGTTCCTGCGCTGCCTCCTCGTCCCGACCGCACCCGGCCTCGACCCGACCCGCCGGCTCGACGCCGCCTTGCGCCTCGGCCGGCGCCTCCACGCCCATATCGGTGTCGGCTTCATCGCCCCGGGACCGGAGAATGTGCTGGCGGCGCTGGCCGGCACGGCGCCGGTGAGCAGCGCCACCATCGCGGCCATCAAGGAGGGGACGCGCGCCGCCGCCGCCGAGGGCAAGGCGGCGCTCCAGGCCTGGTGCGCGCGCGAGGGCGTGCCGTTCATGCCCGCAGTCGAGCGGCTGGACGCCACCTTCGCCACCTGGACCGAGTGGTCGGGCGAGGTCGAGCGCATGCTGACGCTGGCCGGCCGGGTCGCCGACCTCGTGATCGTCGACCGGCCCGATCCCGCACAGCCCTTCACCGGCCGGGCTCTCGACACCGCGCTGTTCTCGGTCGGGCGGCCCGCCCTGATGGTGGGCGAGGTCGTTCCCCACGACCTCCTGGCGCACGTGGTGATCGCCTGGAACGGCAGCCTGGAGGGAACCCGCCTCGTCGCCCAGTCGATCGCGCTGCTGCACGCGGCGAGCCGGGTCACGGTGGTGCAGGCGCGCACCGACCGCGCCGAGGAGGCGAGAGCCGCGGACCTGTGCGCCTATCTGCGCTGGCACGGCATCGTGGCCCATGCGAACAATCTGACGGTCGGGGAGGGGGTATCGGTGGGCGCCGCCATCCTCGATGCCGCCGGGAGGATGGACGCCACCCTGCTGGCGCTCGGCGCCTATACCCACAGCCGGGTGCGCGAGTTCCTGCTCGGCGGCGTCACCCGCCAGGTGATCGAGACCGCGCGCATGCCGGTGCTGATGGCCCATTGAGGCCGGCGGCATCGGTGTCCCGATCCGGCGTCGTGCAGCGTCGGCGGCCGTGGCCGTCGGCGACGCATCCGCGATGCGGGATCAGCGGCGGCGCCTCTTCCTCGCCGCCGTCGCGTGCGAGACCTGACGCAGCCTGCGCCATTGGCGCGGTATGCTTGCGGCATGTTCCAGTCGGCGTGGCTCGCGCACGATCCGAATGCCGCAACTCCAGGCAGACCAGCCACGCTGGTCGATGTCGTGGAACGCAGGGCTGACGGCTACGGAAGCGTCGGTACCCGCTGACGCAATCGGGTAGGATTTCGCCCGTCAGTTCCGTGGGACAAGCACAGGATTTATCGGCGGGCCCATCGGTGAGGAGGTGGCGTATTGGCGAAGCATCTCCTCGCCCTCCTCAGATCACACGGCGACAGCGACGGGGAAAAGTTCCTCCCCTCTCCCGATCGGGAGAGGGGAGGGTGCCGCTTCCTTTCACCGGTCAGCCCTGCTCAGCGAGGGAAAACCGCCGAAAGAATCGTCGCCGACCTCAATCCTTCATCACCTGCCCGTCCGGCCCGACCTTCACTTCCTGCTCCTTGTCCGCCAGCGCCACCTTGATCTCGTAGGCGACCGCCGAGCCCTCGCGCTCGACCTCGGCCTCGTAGGCCTTGCCGCCGCCGGCCTGCTTCTCGGCGATGGCGAGGGCGTCCTTCAGCGAGACCTTCGCGTTGTTGAAGTCGGCGACCTTCAGGCGGGTGAAGTAGCGCTCGATCGGCTGGTTCTCGCTCTTGTAGAGCGCACCGGTCTCGGCGTTGATGCCGTGCTCGACCAGCTTGCCGTCCGGATAGACGACCTTGATCGCCCAATGGGTCGGGTTCTTGCCGTCGGCCTTCTCGAAATCGGCGTCGATGGCGCGGCCGTTGCCGTCCTTCTTCTCGGCGGTCGCGATGGCGTCGGCCAGGCTGATCTTGGCGAGCTTGGCGGCCTGCCACTCCTTCATGTCCTTCATGTCGCTCGTCGCGACGGGGGCGGCAGGGGCCGTGCCCGGAGCGGTCGGAGCGGTCGGGGCCGTGGTCTGGGCGAGGGCGAGGCCGGTGGTGAGGGCGAGGACACCGGCAGTGGCGAGGAAGCGGGTCAGCATCGTGGTCTCCGTGGGCGTGTGAGGCCGCCAATCAGGACACCGGAAACGCCGATCTTCCGACTTGGTTGCCCATTGGGCAGCATGCTCACGCATGAGGCGGGGTCCGGGTCGGAGCGCACATACTCCCTGCCAGTTATCAGGGCATCACCGGGCCCAGGAGCCCGCCGATCACCGATTGTCCGGAGCCCCCGTTCGAGCGCCAGACCCTGATTCCGATGCCGGGCCGCGACGCCGAGAGGGACCCCCGGCCCGATGACGGCGAGACGCGCGACAAGGGCTCGGGTCGGTTGGCCGGCCGCACGGCGATCGTCACGGGTGGCGACAGCGGCATCGGCAAGGCGGTGGCGCTCGCCTTCGCCCGCGAGGGCGCCGACGTGCTGATTGCCTATGACGACGAGCACGACGATGCCCGCGAGGCGGCCCGGCTGGCCGAATCCGCCGGCCGTCGCTGGTTCCCGGCGACATCAAGGACCCGGCCCATTGCCGCGCCATCGTCGAGAAGGCGGTGGCGGCGTTCGGGCGGGGAAGCGCCCCGGCCAGCCGGTCGAACTCAGTCCGGTCTACGTGATGCTGGCGAGCGAGGAGGTGAGCTACGTCTCGGGCACCACCGTGGCGGTGACCGGCGGCAAGCCGATGATCTGATGGCTGGGCCGGTCGCATCCTGATAGACTCGTGCCGGTTCCTCCCGGGGCCTGCCGATCTGGAGGATGCTGCGATGGACCGCGACGAAGCCCTCGCTCACCTGAAGGCGATCGAGCCTGATCTGCGGGCCCTCGGCGTGGGCGGCCTGTCGATCTACGGCTCGGTCGCCCGCGACGAAGCCCGGCCGGATTCGGACCTCGACATCCTTGTCGAGCCCGGCAGCGACACGTTCTACGACCTGCGCAACTACATGGGCGCCTATGAGCGGCTGGCGGCGGCCTTTCCGGGCCTCGCGATCGGCTACTCGACGCGTGCCGGGCTCTCGGCACATCTCCGCGCGCGGGTGGACCGCGAAGCGGTGCGGGTGTTCTGATGGCAGCGAGCCGAAACCCGCTGCTTCGACTGGAGCATGTTCGGGATGAAATTCGCGCGCTCACCACGGCAACAGCCGGTGTCAGCCGTGAGTCTTTCCTGGAATCCTATGTTTTGCGACGCACCACCGAACACGCGGTTCTGATCATCTCCGAAGCCGTCAAGTCCGTTCCGATCGAGTTGACGGATCGTCATCCGGGGCCGCCCTGGGCTGACATTCGCGGCATCGGCAACATCCTGCGGCACGACTATTACGCTGTTGATCCCCTCGTTCTGTGGAATATCCTGACGGTGCATCTCCCGATCCTGGCACCCGTCATCGACAGGATGATTGCCGATATCCAGAACCTGACCGGCCGAGATCAGGGGTGACGGGTTGGCCATTACCCCATCGTCACCCTGTTACTGCGCCGCCAGCGACACCCGGAACACCGTCCGCCCGGTCTCGTCGCGGACGTTCATGGCGAGGATCGCGCCCGCCGACCGGGCCGGATCGAGGGCGCAGGAGCGCAGGGCCTGCACGGCCTCGGCATGGGCGGCGCCGGCATCGGTGAGCACCACCCCGATCGTGTCGCGGGCATCCCAGGTTCCGGCATCGAGATCGAAGAAGTAGCGGTGCATGGCACATCCTCCCTGCTCACCCCGGTCTCGCCGGGCCCGACGACCTGCGCCTTAACGCAAGCTAAACCTTATACGCAAAGATCGGGCCGCTTCCGCACGAGTCGTCCCGTACGCCGAATCGGCGCGGCTCTTGCGTCACCCTAGCCCGCCGACGGAAGGGGTCTCAAGCCGTGCGCTACACTTTAGGTTGCCATCTCGCCTACGAGGTCGAGACCGAGACGGTGTTCATCTTCAACCTGGAGGTCGCCCGGCTCGAACGCCACCGCGACCTGCGCGAGACGTTCCGCCTGACGCCCGACCTGCCCGTGCGCCGGCACGAGGCGCCGGAGACCGGCAACCGCTACGTCGCCGTCACGGTGCCGCCCGGGCCGTTCAGCCTCGATTACGCGGCGGAGGTGACCCTCGCGCCCCACCGGGCCGATCCGGACGATATCGGCGAGACGCCGGTGAAGGACCTGCCCCTCGACATCCTGCCCTACCTGCTGCCGAGCCGCTTCGTCTCCTCCGACCGTCTCACGCCCTTCGCGCAGGCCGAGTTCGGCGATGCGCCCCCCGGCTTCGAGCGGGTGAGCCGGATCTGCAACTGGATCCACGACCACATCGCCTATGTCCGCGGCGCCAGCGACGAGGAGACCACCGCCGACGAGACGCTCCTGAAACGGGCGGGGGTGTGCCGCGATTTCGCGCATCTCGGCGCCGCGTTCTGCCGGGCGCTCGGCATCCCGGCCCGCTTCGTCAGCTGCTACGCCTACGGCCTGGTCCCGCCCGACTTCCACGCCGTGTTCGAGGCCTATCTCGACGGCCGCTGGTGGCTGTTCGACGCGACGCGGCAGGCCAATCTCGACGGGCTGGTGCGGATCGGGGTCGGGCGCGACGCGGCCGAGATCGCGTTCTCGACCCCTTTCGGCGAGATGAACCCGACCGGCATGGAGATCCGCATCGACCGGGCCGACGGCGCGCCGGAAGCGGGCGAGCGCACCGTCGCGGCGATCGCGACTGCGGACGATGGCCCTGACGCGGGGGCCGGCCTGCGCTAGGTTTTCCTGCGGAGGCCTCGCATGAGCTACCGTCACGTCGTCGGACCCCGGACCTTCGTCTTCTCCGACCTCGCCGAGCTGATGGCGAAGGCGAGCCCGCCGCGTTCCGGCGACCGGCTCGCCGGCCTGGCGGCGGAGAGCGCCGAGGAAGGCGTGGCGGCGCGCTGGTGCCTCGCCGAGGTGCCGCTGTCCGAGATCCTGGCCCGGCCGCTCATCCCGTACGAAGCCGACGACGTCACCCGGCTGATCCTCGACGCCCACGATGCGGCGGCCTTCGGGCGGGTCGGTCATCTGACCGTCGGCGACTTTCGCGAGTTCCTGCTCACCGCCTCCTCCGGGACCCTGGCGGCGATCGCCCCCGGGGTGACGCCGGAGATGGCCGCGGCGGTGTCGAAGATCATGCGCAACCAGGACCTGATCCTGGTCGCCCGCAAGGCCCGGGTGGTCACGCGGCTGCGCAACACGATCGGGCTGCCCGGCACGCTGGCGGTGCGGCTCCAGCCGAACCACCCGAGCGACGATCCGGCCGGCATCACCGCCTCGATCCTCGACGGGCTCGCCTATGGCTGCGGCGACGCCTGCATCGGCATCAACCCGGTCTCGGATTCGGTGCAGAGGCTGACAGGCCTTCTGCACCTGCTGGCCGAGACGATCGACCGCTTCGACATCCCGACGCAAGGCTGCGTCCTCACCCACGTCACCACGACCCTGGAGGCGATGAACCGCGGCGTGCCGGTCGACCTCGTCTTCCAGTCGATCGCCGGCACGCAAGCCGCCAACGCCTCGTTCGGCGTCACGCTCGCGCTGCTGAAGGAGGCGCACGAGGCGGCCCTGGCGCAGAAGCGCGGGAGCTTGGGCGACAACGTGATGTATTTCGAGACCGGGCAGGGCTCGGCCCTCTCGGCAAACGCCCATCACGGCATCGACCAGCAGACCCTCGAGGCCCGGGCCTACGCGGTGGCCCGCGCCTTCCGGCCGCTCCTCGTCAACACGGTGGTGGGATTCATCGGCCCGGAATACCTCTACGACGGCAAGGAGATCATCCGGGCCGGGCTGGAGGATCATTTCTGCGGCAAGCTGATGGGCGTGCCGCTCGGGGTCGACATCTGCTACACCAACCACGCCGAGGCCGATCAGGACGACATGGACACGCTGCTGACGCTGCTGGGAGCGGCCGGCGTGACCTACGTCATGGGCGTTCCCGGCGCCGACGACGTGATGCTGAACTATCAATCGACCTCGTTCCACGACCAGCTCTACCTGCGCGAGGTGATGGGCTTGCGGCGGGCGCCGGAATTCGCCGGGTGGCTCGCCCGGATGGGGCTGACCGATGCCGACGGGGCCTTGCGGGCGGGCGGGGGAGCGCCGCTCCTCGCAGGGCTCGCCGCATGAGCGCCGACGATCCGGCCGCGGTCTGGCGACGCCTCGCCGGCCTGACCCCGGCCCGCATCGCGCTCGGCCGTGCCGGATCCGGCCTGCCGACCCGGGAAGTGCTGCGCTTCGGCCTCGCCCATGCCCAGGCCCGCGACGCGGTGCATACGCCCCTCGACGCGGACGCCGTGCGAGCCGGCATCCAGGCCCTCGGCTTCGAGACCCTGGCGGCGGCCTCGGCGGCACCCGACCGGGCGACCTACCTGCGCCGGCCCGATCTCGGACGCCGGCTCGACGAGGCCTCCACGGCGGCGCTGGCGGCGGCGGCCGGCGATCCGGTCGACCTCGCGCTCGTGGTGGCGGACGGTCTCTCGGCCCGCGCCGTCCACGAGGGCGCGGTGCCGCTTCTCGCGGCCTTGAAGCCGGCGCTCACCGGATCCGGCTGGCGCCTCGCGCCGGTGGTGGTGGCGACGCAAGGCCGGGTGGCGCTCGGCGACGCGGTCGGGGCTCTGCTCAAGGCCCGCGCCGTCGCGGTGCTGATCGGCGAGCGGCCCGGCCTGTCCTCGCCCGACAGCCTCGGAATCTACCTCACCTTCGACCCACGGCCCGGCCGCACGGATGCGGAGCGCAATTGCCTGTCGAACGTGCGGGTGGCGGGGCTGAAAGCCGATCTGGCGGCGTTCAAGCTGCACTGGCTGATCGACCAGGCCCTGAGCCGGAGGTTGACGGGCGTGGCGCTGAAGGACGAGAGCGACCGGCTGCTGGCGGGGCCCGGGGAGAACCCGATCGGCGGCGCGCGCCTGAACCCTCCCCCGCTGCGGGGGAGGGTGCCCCGCGGAGCGGGGCGGGAGAGGGGAACCACGCTTCCGGATGAGGCGGAACCGTTCTGGAGCGCACCGCTGGGTCAGCGTCGCGCTGCCCCTTTCCCGGCCCCCTTCCCCCGCAGAGGGGGGAGGGTTCAAGGGCGCGCTATCGTGAGACGATTCTAGAAGAACGACCGCACCAGCCCGCTCACCAAAAGGTTCCATCCGTCGATCAGGATGAAGAACAGCACCTTGAACGGCAGCGAGATCACCGTCGGCGGCAGCATCATCATGCCCATCGACATCACGATCGTGGAGACGATCATGTCGATGACGAGGAAGGGCAGGGCGATCAGGAAGCCGATCTCGAAGCCGCGGCGCAGCTCGGAGATCATGAAGGCCGGGATCAGGATGCGCAGGTCGATCTTCTCGCCTTCCTGGGCCTTCGGGAAGGTGCGGGTGGCGAGATCCTGGAAGGTCTGCAGGTCCTTCGGCCGCACCTGGGTCGACATGAACTCGCGGAACGGGTCGGTGATGCGGGTGAAGGCCTCCTCCTCGGTGATCCGGTTCTCCTGGAGCGGGCGCACGCCCTCGCTCCAGGCCCGGTCGAAGGTCGGCGCCATGACGTAGAAGGTCATGAACAGCGACAGGCTGACGAGGAAGAGGTTGGCCGGCGTGCTCTGGAGGCCGAGGCCCGAGCGCAGGAACGAGAACGCGATGGCGAAGCGCGTGAAGCTCGTCATCATCACGAGCAGCCCCGGCGCCAGCGACAGCACCGTGAGGAGCGCCACCATCTGGATGATGCGCCCGCTCGCCGCGCCGTTGCCCGGCGGCAGCAGCGCGTCGAGGCCCGGGATGCCGGTGACGCTGCCCGCAGCCCCGCCCGCGCCCTGCGCCAGGGCGGCGCCGGCGGGCAGGAGCAGAAGGACGAGCGTCCCGAGAACGAGGGCGGTACGCCGGCTCATACGATTTCCGGACGATCCGTCCGGAAATCGTATGAGCGAGCCTGCGCGGCGCTTGAGCGAAGGCGAAATCCGCATCGCGAAGCGATCGATCGGATTTCGTATCACTGGACCACCAGAGCTTCGACGATCAGCTCGCGGATCGCCCCCTTGGTGCGCAGGGCGACCCGCTCGTTGAGGTCCTCGCGCAGGTGCTGGAGGCCGCTCGCCCCCTCGATCTGCGCCGTCGAGAGCGTGCGCAGGTAGGCGATGATGTCGGCCTTGATCTCCGCCACGGTGATGTCGGGGGTCGGCAGGCTGCCGGTCTTGAACACCACCGAGGATTCGAGCCGGATCCAGGAATCGGCCGGCTCGGCGAGGTTCGTCACCACCGAGCCGACGCTGCGCAGGGTCAGCTCGCCGGAATAGTTCAGGACCTTGGCGGCCTTCTCGTGCTCCTTCGCCTCGCGGGTCTTCTGGTCGACCGCCTTCTCGACGCTGGTCATCAGGTACAGGCCGAGACCCGCGCCGGTGCCGACCGCCACCAGGGTGCAGAGGGCGAGCGCGCCGATCCAGGCCTTGCCCCCGCCCTTCTTCTCGTCCGTCTTGTCCGCCATCGCGCGCTCCCAGAGCATTTTCCGACGAAGTGGACGCCGGTTCGTCGAAGAAAATGCGGCAAAATCCAAAGACCAGAAGCACCATCCGATCGCGCTGCGATCGGATGGTGCTTCTGGATCGGGCCGTCAGAACGGCGCGACAGTCTCGAAGATCTGCTGGCCGAGGGTCGGCCCCTGCACGTCGGTCAGCCGGCCGCGGCCGCCATAGGAGACCCGGGCCTCGGCGATCTTGTCGTAGTCGATGGTGTTCCTGCGCGAGATGTCGCGCGGCCGCACGATGCCGGCGACGTTGAGCACCCGCACCTCGTTGTTGACCCGGATCTCCTGCGAGCCGCTGATCAGGAGGTTGCCGTTCGGCAGCACCTCGGTGATCACGGCGGCCACCGACAGGCTCAGGTTCTCCTTGCGGTCGATGGTGCCCTGGCCCTTGGTCTCGGTGCCCGACCGGATGCCGGTATCGGCGGTGGCCGAGTCCTTCAGCCCCGAGACGCCGTAGCCGAAATCGAAGCCGAGGCTCGATTTCTGGCTGCGCGAGCGGTCGCTGGCATTGTCGAACTGCGCCTTGTCGTTGATCAGGATGCTGACCGTCAGCACGTCGCCGATGTTGCGGGCGCGGGGATCCTGGAACAGGTCGGCGCTCGCCGGCGTCCAGGTCGAGTGGTAGCTGTGCCGGCTCTGGAACGAGCCGAAGGTCGAGGGCAGGGCCTCGCGCGGGGCGGACAGCCCGGTGCCGATCGGGGTCAGGACCGGCGGGCGGCCGAATTCGTCGAGCTTGCTCTGGCAGCCGGCGAGGGAGAGGCCGGCGAGGGCGAGGATCAGGAGGCGGGTCGTCATCACGATTTCGCGTTGTCCTTGCGGCGGCCGGCCTCGGCCATCTTGCGGGCCAGCGACGCGGCGCGGGAGGCCTCCATTTCGGCGAGCACCGCGCTCGCCGTGCGGGCGTTGAGCTTCACCAGGATCGCCGCGGCGTTGTCCTCCGGCATGTTGGTGAGCTGGAGCGCCGCCGCGTCGGCCCGCATCTTGGCGTAGACCGCCACCACGCTCTCGTCGGCCTTGGCCAGGAACTCCTTGCGGCGCTGGACCACGGCCTCGTACTCGGCACGCTTCTCCTCAAGGCGGCGGATGCGCTCCTCGACCTGCTTCTCGAGCGCGGCGAGCTGCTCCTTCTGCCAGGCGAAGCGGGCATCGGCCGCAGCATCCGCGATGGTGGCGCAGTAGCCGGTCTTGGAAGGGTCCTTGCCCGCCGCACCGGCGGCGAAGTCCTGCGCCGTCGGCTCCTTGGGGGCGTCGCGGGCGGCGATGGCCCGCATCGCCGCGTCCTTGGCCGGGTCGGGCGCCGGCCCGCCATGGCCGTCGCCGGCGGCCAGAGCGGGGCCAGCCAGCGCCAGCAGGAGGGCCGCGAGGAGGATCCGGGTCATTGGACGACGAGCTCCGCCTGGAGGGCGCCGGCGGTCTTCACCGCCTGGAGGATCGCGATGATGTCGGTGGGCTTGAGGCCGACCTGGTTGAGGCCGCGCACCAGGGTCTGGAGGTCGGAGCCGCCGAGCACCGCGAGCCGGCCCTGCTCCTCGCGGGCCGCCACCTCGGTCCGCGGCACCACCGTGGTCTGGCCGTTGGAGAAGGGTGCGGGCTGCGACACCTCCGGCGTCTCGGTGACCCGCACCGTGAGGTTGCCGTGGGTGACCGCCACCGTGGAGATCTGGACGTTGCGGCCGATCACCACCGTGCCGGTGCGCTGGTCGACCACGACCCGGGCGGGCACGTCGGGCTGGATCGTCAGGTCGCCGATCTCGGCGACGAGGCGCGGCAGGACCATGTCGCGGGGGCGCTGGAGCACCACCGAGCGCTGGTCGCGCGGGCTCGCGATGCGGCGGCGGAAGCGGCCGATCGCGTAGGCGTTGATGGCGTCGGCGACCATCGTGGCGGTTTTGAAGTCGGGGTTCTTCAGCTCGAAGATCAGCTCGGGCAGGTCGCGGAACGCGCCCGGCACCTCGCGCTCGATGAGCGCGCCGTTCGGGATGCGGCCGGCGGTTGGCACGCCCTGCGTCAGCTGCTCGGCTTGGCCCTGCGCCGAGAAGCCCGAGACGGCGAGCGGCCCCTGGGCTGCGGCGTAGACGTTGCCGTCGCCGCCGGACAGGGGCGTCATCAGCAGGGTGCCGCCGCGCAAGGAGGTCGCGTCGCCGAGCGAGGTCACCGTGACGTCGATGCGCGAGCCGGCGCCGACATAGGGAGGCAGGTCGGCCGTCACCATCACGGCGGCGACGTTGCGGGTACGCAGCCGCGCGTCGCGCACGTTGATGCCCATCCGGTCGAGCATCGATTGCAGCGACTGCTCGGTGAACTGGGCGTTGCGCAGGGTGTCGCCGGTGCCCTGGAGGCCGGTGACGAGGCCGTAGCCGACGATCTGGTTGTCGCGCACGCCCTTGAGGCTGGCGACGTCCTTGATCCGGGCGTAGCCGCCGGTGGCGATGACCGGTGCGGCGGCGCGCGTCGGAACCGCCGGGACCAGGGCGACGGCGAGCGCGAGGGCGACGCGGAGCGGGGCCCGCATCAGAACCCGCCGATCTTGATGCGGCCGTCGGCCATCACCGTGCCGAGCACGATGCGGTTGGTGTCGGTGTTGCGCACCCGGATGGTTTCGCCCAGCCCGCCATTCTGCAACGGCGACCCGACCGCCGTGATGACGAGGCCGTTCTCCTCGAAGATCATCTGGGTCGGCGTGCCGCGGCTGACGAGGCGGGGATCGTCGACGGCGTTGACCGGCACCGGCTCGCCCGGCAGCAGCATCCGGCGGGCGGTGCGCCCGACGATGGCCAAAGGCGCGTCGATCACCGCGGCCCGGGCCCGGTAGGTCGTCGGGTAGGCCTGGAGCCGCAGCATCGTCTCCTTGATCGTGTCGCCCGGGTAGATCGTCACCGTCGGCACCGGCAGCATCATCTCGGTGAGGGCCGAGGACGTGTCGGCGGGCGACGACGGGACGGGCGCCGCCACGCCGAAGGCGGCCGGAAGGCACAGGCCGACCAGGGCCGGGAGGACCAGCGCCAGGAGCAGACGGGAGTACCGGGGAAGGGAACGCATGGGGGTGTCGCGCCGGGAGGAGGGGCGCCGCCGGGTCCGGCGGCGTGGCAGTCTCACCGAAAGATCGGCTTATACCAATGGCCCAAGATGCTGACGCATCGGGCCATTGAGCCATCTCGAATTTTCCATGCCAAGCCAGAGGCTTGATGAAAATTCGAGAACGGAACCAAAGGTCGTTTCCAACGACCGTTGGTATTACCGGATGCCCTTGGAGATCGTGCCCGCCATCTCGTCGACGGCCTGGATCACCTTGGAGTTCATCTCGAACGAGCGCTGGGCGGTGATCAGGCTGGTGATCTCCTTGACCGGGTCGACGTTCGAGCCTTCGAGGTAGCCCTGCTGCAGCTTGCCGTAGCTGGCATCGCCCGGATTGCCGATCACCGCCGCGCCCGAGGCCGGCGTCTCGCGGTAGAGGCCGTTGCCGAGGGGCTCGAGGCCCGACTCGTTGGCGAAGTTGGCGATGGTGATCGTGCCGATGTTCTGCTGCGCCACCTGGCCGTCGATCTTGGCGAAGACCTGGCCCGACTGGTTGATGGTGATCTCGGTCGCGGTCGGCGGGATCAGGATCGCCGGATCGACGGTGTAGCCTTCGAGCGTGACGAGCTGGCCGGTGGCGTTCTTGTTGAAGGCGCCGGCGCGGGTATAGTTGATCTCGCCGCTCGGGCTCGTGATCTGGAAGTAGCCGCGGCCGTTGATGGCGAGATCGAGCTGGTTGGCGGTGTTCGTCAGCTGGCCCTGGCGGTGCAGGTTGCGGATCGCCGCGGCGCGCACGCCGAGACCGAGCATCGCGCCCTCGGGGATCGCCTCCTGGCCGGACTGGTTGGGCACGCCCTGCTGCCGCTCGGCCTGGTAGAGCAGGTCGGTGAACTCGGCGCGCGCCCCCTTGAACCCGGTGGTGTTCAGGTTGGCGATGTTGTTGGCGATGACCTCGAGGTTGAGCTGCTGGGCGGACATGCCCGTGGCGGCGACGGCGAGCGCTCTCATCTGCGTAACGTCCTCAGATCGCCATGCGGCTCAGTTCGAGATAGGCGGACACGACCTTGTCGCGGATGGCGACCGCGGTCTGCAGGCTCTGCTCGGCGGACATCACCGCCTCGACGACCTGCTGGGTCGAGAGCTTGCCCTGGATGCCGGCGATCGACGCGGCCTCGCCGGTGCGCAGGTCGTTGCGCACGCCGCTGGCGAAGCTCGCCATGATCTGCCCGAAATCGGCCGGCGCGGCGCCCTCGATGCCCGGCATCGCGGCGCCGGTCATCGGGGGCAGCGCGGCGCGCTGGACGGAAGCCGCCGCCTCGGGGCGGGCGGATGCCGCGGCCCGGTCGAAGGCCGAGAGGGTGAGGGCCTCGATCATCGGATGCTCATGTCCTCAGGAGGTCGATCACGCTGGCCACCATCGCGCGGGCCTGCTTGATCACCTGCAGATTGGCTTCGTAGGAGCGGTTGGCCTCGCGCATGTCGGCCATCTCGATCAGGGCGTTGACGTTCGGCAGCTTGACGTTGCCGTTCTGGTCCGCCGCCGGGTTGCTCGGGTCGTGCTCGACCCGGAACGGGGCCCGGTCGGTGTCGATGTCGCGCACGCGCACCGAGGCGGCGCCGACCGCCCGGTCGAGCTCGGCCTTGAAGGTGACGGTCTTGCGCGAATAGGGATCGGCGCCCGGCGCGTCGCCCGTCGACTGGGCGTTGGCGAGGTTCTCCGACACCACGCGCATGCGCAGGGACTGGGCTTCCAGGCCCGCGCTCGCGAGGCGGGAGGCGGCCAGCAGGGGGTCGATCACGATGCGCCCCTCACGGCCAGCTTCAGCATGCGGTCGAAGCTGCGGACCACGCCGATATCGAGGTTGTGCTGGCGCGACACGTCGGCCGCCTTCAGCATCTCCTGCTCCAGGCTGACCGAACTCGAGGTCTCGAGCACGTCCCAGCCGGCCTTGTCCTTGCGCGTCGGCACGCCGAGGCCCGGGGCGCTCAGATGCGCCTGCGCGGTGGCGGCCATGTCGGCGCCGGTGCGGGCCAGCACCTGGGCGAAGGGCACGGTGTCCCGGGCCTGGTAGCCCTGGGTGTTGGCATTCGCCACGTTGCCGGCGATCGCCGCCTGGCGCACCGACAGGTAGGTGCCGTGCAGCGAGGCGAGTTCGAACAGGTAGATCCCCGTCACGCGAACGCCCCCATGTCCGTCACTCCTTCGCCCTGTGCCGAAACGACCCTACGCCCGGGCCCTGCCGCGTAACGGAGGGTTTAGAAGCGCTACCTTGCCCGAGGCTGGCGCAAGCTTGCGGGGCGGCCGGTCGAGGATCTGCGCCCCGGGGCGCTGCCGCGCCTTGACAGGGGCGGCCGCTCCCCGTCACTGCCGCGGGGCACTCCGCCCGCACGCGTTCCCCTCTTCCGCACATGCTTCCGGCCCTGCTGCCCACCGAGCCGGTCTTCCTCCCGGTCCAGGCCCGCTACGCGGGCGGGGCGGGACCGGGCACGCGCGAGGGCGAGCACGCGATCACCGCCAACAACCGCTGGTCCCGGGTGCAGCTGACCTTCCGCCACCTGCCGGCGGAGGCCTGGTGCTGCCTGGAGGCGACGCTCGCCTGGACGGACGCGGAGGAGGGCGGGCAGGTCCTCGACTTCCTCCTCGCGGGCTTCGACTTCCTGGCCGCCGACGGGTCGAGCCTCGACGTCGAGCAGGTGCCCGGCCTCGTCCGCACCCTGCTCGATCCGCACAGCGCCTGGATCGCCGGGCCCGCCTGCCAGCCCGCCGGCAGCGAGCTGATGCGGGCCGCGCCCGTCCGGGTGGCCTTCGGGGTGCCGCCCCAGGCCCGCGGCCTCGCCCTCACGCTCCGCTCCTGGCGCAACACCGAAACGATGACGATCGCCGAGCCGCGCCTGCGCCCCGGCGGACCGTTGCGGGCGGGCGCGTTCCGGCGCCGCCGCCTCGGGCCGCAGCCGGAGCCCCTGCGCCACGGCCTCGTGCCGGGCCTCGGCCTCGTGGTGCGCGGGCAGATCCATGCCGCCCGCTCGACCGAGCACGCCGCGCGGGTGAGCCTCGTCTACCGCGACCGCGACGGGGCGGAGATCCCGCCGCCCTATCCGGGCACCGTCGCGGTGCCGGGCCTGGGCGCAAAGCCGGGCGAGGAGGAGACGGGACTGGGTGCGGCGATCAACCTGCCGGCCCGGCCGCAGGCGCGCCGCTTCACCCTCGGCCTGGAGCCGCCGCCGGGCGCCGTCTCCCTCGATCTCGGCTTCTGCACCTGGGAGGAGGAGGGCGAGCGGCTGCCCGCCGTGGACCTGCTCGGGCCGCCGGAAGTGGCGCTCGAGGACAGGTTCCGGCTCGAGAGCCTGTGCGGCGACGACCTTCTCGACGCGCCCGGCTTCCTCGCCCGCCTCTCGTCCCGGCTCGGGCGCGATCCCGGCGCCGAGGCCGCCTGGATCCCGGGCCCCGGCGAGGCGGGCGCCGCCGCCCTGCCGCTCGCCCGCGCCCGGGCCCTGCGGTCCGAGGCCGAGCGCCCGGTGGCCCTGCGGCCCGATGGCGGCCTGTCCCTGCGGCTTGCCGGCTGCCCGGACTGGACCCTGCCGGATCTCCCGGACTTCCGCGAGGATCCGTTCCGCGCCGTGCCCTCCCGGGCGGTCCCCTGGCGCCTCGCCTACCAGTCGCTGACCTGGCTGCCGGCTCTCGCCGAGGCGGCCCCGGCCCGGGCGCTCGCGCTCGCGCTCGCCTGGTCGCGGGCCAACCCCTGGGGCCAGCCGGCCGATCCGTTGAGCCTGCATCCCGGCGCGCTCCCGGCCCGGGCCGAGGTGTGGATCGGGCTCCTCGCGCTTCCGGGCGCCGGGGCGGCGGCGCCGGTCCTGACCGGGGAGGCCGTGCGGCACGGCTTCGCTCTGGCGGAGATCGTCGGGCAGAACACCTTCGGGCGCAGCCTGCACCAGCTCCAGGCCGCCGCCGCCCTGCTGGCGCTTGCCCGCGCCCTGCCGCGCCTGCCGTTCTCAGGCTACTGGGACGGGCTCGCCCGCGAGTCCTTGCGCGACGGTGTGCCGGCCCTCCTGCCGGCGGACGGGCATTTTCCGGATTCCTCGCTCCACCGCCGCCTCGACCTCGTCACCCTCGGGCGGGCCCTGCGCGAACCCCTCGGCGCGGCGGCGCCCGGCCCCCTCGTCGCCGCCCGGACGGAGGCGGCCCTGTTGGAGCTCTCCGGCCTCGTCGATCCGGGCGGGCGGCTGCCGCCCTTCGGCGAGGTGGTCCCGGGCATCGACGATGCCGGCTGGATCGCCCGGCTGCGCGGCACGGCCGGGCTGGTGGCGCAGCGGCCGGCCGCGCAGCCCGCCGCGGCCTCGTCCTCGACGCTCCTGCCCGACGGGCTGTCTGCCCGCCACGAGACCGCCGGGCGCGGCTGGAGCCACTTCGCCTGCACCTTCGCCGACACCGCGCCGCAGGGCCACGCCGATTGCACGTCCTTCGTCTACGCGGCCGGCGCGACGCGCTGGATCGTCGAGGCCGGCGGCTCGGAGCAGACCGAGATCGGGGCGGCGCGCCACTACCTGCTCTCGGCCCGCGCCCACAACGTCGCGGTGATCGAGGGCACCGAGCCGGTGGCCGGGCGCGGCCTCCATCGCGGCAGCCTGGCGCTGCCGGGTGCGGTCGCCCACGCGATCGAGACCGACGTGCACGGGCCGGGCTTTCGCCACCTGCGGATCTTCGTGCTGCCGCACGACCTGTCGGGCCTCGCCGTGATCGACCGCTTCGTCGCGCGGGACGGCGCCCCCCTGACCTTCCGGGCCTCCGCGCAGCTCGCGCCCGACACGCTGGTCGCCGTCGAGGGGCCGCGCCGGGTCCAGGCCCGCCAGGGCGGCCGGCGCCTCGGCCTGGTGCCGTTCGCGGTCGCCGGCCGGGTGGCGGGTCTCGAGACCGTGATCGGCCGCAGCGACCGGCCCGGCACCATGCAGGGCTTCGTCGTCCGGCCCGGCGTGCTCGAACCCGCCTGCGCCCTGCGCTACGCGGTGACCGGCCGCGGCATGGTCTGCGGCGGCCTGCTGATGGCTCTGGACGGCCCGGCGGAGGATTCCCTCGCGCGGGTGCTGGCGCGGGAGGAGCTGGCGCAGTTCCTCATGCAGGCGTGACGGGCGTCTCCCGGAGCGGCCTCGATCGAGGAACCCGATCTCCGTCTCATCCCCGGCATGTCGGGGCGAGGGGGTGGACCGGAGAAAGCCGGCAGGCCTTCGCGAGGAAAGGCCCCTTGCGTCATCCGGTCTTCGATCGATCGCTTCGTGATACGGGGTCCGGACGATCGCGTCCGGCACCGGTATCATGCCAATGGCTCAAGATGCTGGACGCATCGGGCCATCGAGCCATCTCGAATTGCTTATGCCATGCCAGAGGCTTGACGAAGATTCGAGAACGGAACCAAAGGTCGTTTCCGACGACCGTTGGTATCACTCGACCTTTTCGTCCGGATAGACGCCCCAGAGCCGGTCCTGGCGCATGTAGCCGTCGACGTCGCCGCGCTTCTGCGGCAGGGCCACGACGAGGCGGCACCAGGTCTTGTCGCAGGTCTTGACGCTGCCGATCACCCCGGCCTGCAACTGAGCCACCACGCCGCTCGTCGCATCGGCCCGGTCGTAGAGCGGCACCGGCGCGCCCTTGTCGGCGCCGCGGCTCAGCACCACGGCGGTGCGCCGGCCCGACAGAAGCGAGTGCAGCACCCAGCCCTCGGTGCCCTCGGAATCGCGGATGCGGCGCCAGGTCTCGAATTCCGCGATGATCTCCACCGGCAGGCCCGCGCGCTGGAACACCCACAGGGTGCGGTGGTCCTTGGAGGGCCCCTCGCGCAGGTTCACCCGGTCGGTCTTCAGGCTGACGTAGCGCGGCAGAGGGAGCTTCGTCGCCGGGCCGATGGTGACGCCGATCTCGCCGGGAGCGGGATTGGCGGCCGGCGTCGGCGGGGCCGCGGCGGCGGGCATGCCGAAGGCGCCGAAGAGCAGGGCGGCGAGGAGGCGCAGGTGGAGCATCGGCGGTCGGTCTCCCATCGGTCGGTCTCCCTCGGGTTGGTCTCCCTTGGGGAAGCGGCGCGGATTGTCTTCCGGGTCACCTCTGCTAGAGAGGCCCCGGGCGTCGAGCCCCGGCCGGATCGAGGGGCGCAAACGCCCCTATCGCCGGAGCGTGGTTAACGGGGCGTAACGACGCCTGTGGCCCGCACCAAGGCGGGGCTTTTCGCCGGGCAAACGTGTCGCATATCGTATGAGGCACGCGCCCACATCGCGTGTCGGGGCCGCGCGGGCGGGCCGGGAGGCCGGCCCGGGGCAGGGGAGGGATCATGTCGTTGAAGCGCAAGCCGCTCGTGGTGGTCACCCGGCGCCTGCCGGACGTCGTGGAGACGCGGATGCGCGAGTTGTTCGACGCGCGTCTCAACCACGAGGATACGCCGCTGACGGGCGCCGCCCTGGCACAGGCCCTCCAGGAGGCCGACGTGCTGGTGCCGACGGTGACGGACGAGATCGACGCCTCGCTCCTCGCCCAGGCCGGGCCGAACCTGCGCCTGATCGCCAATTTCGGCAACGGCGTCGACCATATCGACGTCGGCGTGGCGCTCCAGCGCGGCATCACGGTCACCAACACGCCGGGCGTGCTGACCGAGGACACCGCCGACATGACCATGGCGCTGATCCTCTCGGTGGCGCGCCGGGTCACCGAGGGCGCCCGGATCATCCCGGACGACGCCTGGTCCGGCGGCTGGTCGCCGACCTGGATGCTCGGCCGGCGCATCACCGGCAAGCGCCTCGGCATCGTCGGCATGGGGCGCATCGGCCAGGCGCTGGCCCGCCGCGCCAAGGCCTTCGGCCTGTCGATCCACTACCACAACCGCCGCCGGGTCGGCGCCCGGATCGAGAGCGACCTCGAGGCGACATACTGGGAATCCCTCGACCAGATGCTGGCGCGGGTCGACATCGTGTCGGTCAATTGCCCGCACACGCCGGCCACCTACCACCTGCTCTCGGCTCGGCGCCTGAAGCTGCTCAAGCCCGAGGCGGTGGTGGTCAACACCGCCCGCGGCGAGGTGATCGACGAGACCGCGCTCGCCCGCCTGATCGAGGTCGGCGACATCGCGGGCGCCGGGCTCGACGTGTTCGAGCAGGAGCCGGCGGTGAGCCCGCGCCTCGTCAAGCTCGCGCGTGCCGGCAAGGTGGTGCTGCTGCCCCATATGGGCTCGGCCACCCACGAGAGCCGCGTCGACATGGGCGAGAAGGTCATCATCAACATCAAGACCTTCCTCGACGGCCACCGGCCGCCGGACCGCATCCTGCCCAGCATGCTGTGAGGGGTGGTCGGGACTGCCGGTCGCTCCCCGGTCCCGACGCCCTCCATCGTCGCTCCGAGGCCGCGCAGCGGAGCCCGGAATCCAGAACCGCAGGCGGGTGAGAATGGAGCGGAACACCGTCCGCTTCTTCCTGGTCCATCAGCGGTTCTGGATCCCGGGTTCCGCTGCGCGGCCCCGGGATGACGCGGAGGGTATGATTGCCGGAGGCGCCCGGCCGATGCCCTGGTGCCTTATCCCTGCAGCGTCGCCTTCAGGCTGATCTTGGCGTTGAGCACCTTCGAGACCGGGCAGTTCTTCTCGGCGATGCCGGCGAGCTCGTCGAACTTCTGCTGGTCGATGCCCGGGATCTTCGCGGTCAGGGTCAGGGCCGAGGCCGTGATGGTGAAGCCGTCGCCGTCCTTCTCCAGGGTCACGACCGATTCGGTGCGCAGCTCGTCGGCGGTGAAGCCCGCGCCCTGGAGCTGGAAGGCCAGCGCCATGGTGAAGCAGCCGGCATGCGCGGCGGCGATCAGCTCCTCCGGGTTGGTGCCCGGCTCGTTCTCGAAGCGGGTGTTGAAGCCGTAGGGGTTCTCCGACAGCACACCCGACTGGGTGGTCAGCTGGCCCTTGCCGTCCTTGCCGCTGCCCTGCCAAACGGCGCTCGCCTTGCGGTTCATGCTCGTCTCCCGTGGATTGAAACGCGGCGGAGCCGTTCCGGCGCCCGCTCACGCCCACAGGTAGGTCACCGGGCCGCGAGGTCATCCTCTTCGGGATCCGCATCGACCACCCGCCGGGCCAGGGAAAGGGCGAATCCCGCCCGCGCCATCGCGGCGAGGTCGCGCTCGCGGGCGGCGGCCCGGGCGGAGGGCTGCCGGAACGGCCCGAGGCGCCGCCGCCTGGCATAGGCGAAGGCGGCCTCGTCCTCGCTGCCGTCCTCCTGCTCGGCGAGCACCGCCCCCACCGTCTCGCGGTCGACCCCCTTGGCGGCGAGCTTGGCGCCGATCGCCCGGGCCGAGCCGCCGCGGCGGCGCAAGGAACGCACCTTGGCGGCCGCGAAGGCGGCATCGTCGACGAGGCCGGCGCCCAGAGCCCGGGCCACCACCGCCTCGACCATCTCGGAAAAATCGTCCGGCGCCTCGCCGCGCAGGCGGCAGCGCGTCTCGACCCGGCGCCTGAGCACCCGGCGCAGCATCTCCGCCGAGGCGCCGTAGCGCTCCAGGTAGTAGAGCGCCGCCCGTTCGAGGTAGGCCGGGGTGATCGGCCGCGCCGCCCTCAATCCGCCATCGCGGCCGGGTTCATCGGCCCCGGCCCGGATCGCCTCCGTCCCGGCGGGGGCCTCCGTCCCGGGCCCGCGCGAGGGGTGATGCCGGCGTTTCTGCACAAGCGTGAATCCTTCTTCCTCCTGGTCGCCCTCGCCCTGGGGGCGGTGGCCGGCGTGGTGCTCTACCTGTCGCGGCCGACCACCCTGCGGGTCGCGGTCGGCCCCCGCGACCGGGTCGAGACCCACCTGATCCAGGCCTATGCCGACGCGCTTGCCCGCGCCCGCGAGGATATACGCCTCGAGGTCGTTTCGTACGACGACGTGCGCGACAGCGCCGCGGCGCTCCAGAGCGGCCGGGCCGACCTCGCGGTGGTGCGGCCCGACGTGCGCCTGCCGGAGAACGGCCTGACGCTGGCGGTTCTGCACGACGAGGCGCTGATCGTGGCCGCCCCGCCGGATTCCGGCATCCAGACGTTTTCCGATCTCGCCGGCAAGCGGCTCGGCCTCGTCGCCCATCACGGCGCCGACCAGCCTCTGGTCACGAGCCTGCTCGCCTATTACGCCCTGACGCCGGCCCCCGCCGGTTCGGCGCCGGCTCCGGCCGATCCGGCAGGTGCGCTTCCGGCCGCCGCCGGCAGCGTCGCGGTGGTGCCGATGCGGGCCTCCGAGGTGGCCGCCGCGCTCGCCGAGCACCGGATCGACGCCGCCGCGGTGATCGCGGCCCCGTCCTCCAAGCCCGCCGGCCGGGTGGTGCAGGCGGTGGAGGCGGCCTCGGCCAGTCACGGCGCGACGATCGTGGCGATTCCCGACGGCGAGGCGATCGTGCAGCGCCTGCCGGAATTGCAGGCCGTGACCATCGCGGCCGGCACCTTCGGGGGCCGCCCGAAGCGGCCGGACGACGAGGTGAAGACCGTCGGCGCCTCCTACCGCCTGATGGCCCGCGCGTCCTTGAGCCGGGATACCGCCGCCAGCGTGACCCAGCACCTGTTCGAGCTGCGCTCGCGGCTCGCCGCGATGGTACCGACCGCCAACCTGATGAAGGCACCGGATTTTGACAGCGCCGCCGAGGCGACCAGCGCCCGCCTGCCGATCCATCCCGGCGCGGTCGACTATTACGAGCGCGAGCAGCAGACGTTCCTGCAACGCTACGAGGACTGGGTCTACCTGGTGGCGTTCTTCGGCGGCGGCCTCGGCTCGGCAGTGGCCTGGCTCGGCCAGCGCTTCGCCCGCGAGCAGCGCGCCCGCATCGACGCCGTCCTCGACCGGCTGCTCGCCATCCTGATCGAGGCGCGGGCGACGCAGGATCCGGCCGCCCTGGAGGCCCTGGCGGTCGAGATCGACGGCCTCGTCATCGACGTGGTGCGCCATGCGCGCGCCAACGACACCGACGCGCGCACGATGAGCGCGCTGATCCTGGCGGTGGATGCCGCTCGCGCCGCGGTGGCGGATTGCCGGCGGGACGGGGCGCCGGTGCGGGAACGGGCGGGGCGGGTGCTGTCGTGGCATCCGGCAAGCGGAGCCTGAGAACCATGCGCTGAAGCCGAGCAGCCTGACCGGATGGAGGGCTGCCGAGGGGGTTTTTCCGCCTTTCGGCTTTCAAGGCAGGATGTGAGCATGCCGGACGTCGCCGGTCTTTCAGGAGCATGGCACCCGGCATGAGAGTTCTTCTCGTCACCCATCCCGAGGTCACGATCGACCCGGCTGTCCCGGTGCCCGACTGGGGCCTGTCGGCACGAGGCCGCGAGCGCATGGCGGCTTTCTGCGCCCGACCCGAGGCGGCGAGCATCGGCCATGTCTTCGTCAGCAGCGAGCGCAAGGCGCGAGACGGAGCCGATATGCTGCACGAGCGACACGGGTGCCCCGTCACGATCGACCCGCGGCTGGGAGAGAACGACCGCTCCGCGACCGGCTACGTCGCGCCGCCGCGCTTTTGGGAGATCGTGGATCGCTTCTTCGCCGAGCCGGAGACGAGCGTTCTTGGCTGGGAGCGGGCGGTGGATGCGCAGGCGCGGATCAAGGCGGCGGTGCGGGATTGCATCGCCGCCCATGGCGACCGGGTCGGCGACGTGTGCATCGTTTCGCATGGCGGGGTCGGCACGCTGCTTCTGTGCGACCTGCTGGGCGCGCCCATCTCGCGGGACCGGGATCAGCCGGTCGCCGGGGGCGGCTGTTTCTTCGCCTTCGACGGCTCGGCATGGGTGCTGGAGCATGGCTGGCGCGACATCGTGCCCTCAGCGAGTGACCGTTAGGGCGAGCGGCTGAACGCTCGCGATCGGTCGTGACAGGGTCGCAAGCGGCCCATCGCATGCCCCGAGCTGAAGTAGATCGCGACCCTGGACCCGGCACAGGCCTCACGTGATCAGATGGTCGCGCCGCCGGAGCGCCGGGAACAGCCGGCCCCACAAGGCCGCCACGGCCAGCGTCGCGACGCCGCCCACCACCACCGCCGGCACCGCCCCGATGAAGGCGGCGAGCGTGCCGGATTCGAACTCGCCGAGCTCGTTCGAGGCGCCGATGAACACGGTGTTGACCGCCGCGACCCGGCCGCGCATCGCGTCCGGCGTCTCGCCCTGCACGAGGCTCTGGCGGACGTAGACGCTGACCATGTCGGCCGCCCCCGTGACGAACAGGCAGGCCATCGAGAGCGGCAGGGAGGTCGAGAGGCCGAAGCCGATCGTGGCGAGGCCGAACACCCCGACGGCGATGAGGAGCCGCGGGCCGACGCCGCGGGTCAGCGGCCGGTGGGCGAGGAAGATCGCCATCAGGACCGAGCCGAGCGCCGGCATGCTGCGCAGGAGCCCGAGGCCGAGGGGGCCGACGAACAGCACCTCCTGGGCGAAGATCGGCAGCAACGCGGTGGCGCCGCCGAGCAGCACCGCCACGAGGTCGAGGGTGATGGCCCCGAGCACCACCGGCTGCGAGCGGATATAGGTCAGGCCCGCGAGCAGGGTGCTCCAGGTCACCGCCGGCCGGGTGGTGACGGCCGACGGCCGCGGCCGGATGCGGACGATGCTGATCGCCGCCAGCGCGAAGCAGGCGGCGGCGAGACCGAACACGACGGCCGGTCCCAGCGCGTAGAGCAGGCCGCCGAAGGCCGGGCCGGTGACCGACGCGCTCTGCCAGAGCGAGGAATTGAGCGCGATGGCGCTGCCGAAAAGCTCGCGCGGCACCAGGGTCGGCAGGAGCGCCTGGCTCGCCGGGTTGGCGAAGGCGCGGGCGATGCCCACCAGCACCATCAGGGCGTAGACCGGCCAGACCGGCGTGGCACGGGAGGCCGCCAGCGCCGTCAGGCCCAGGCCCGCCAGCGCCAGCAATCCGTAGGAGAGGGCGGCGATCCGGCGCCGGTCGTAGGTGTCGGCGACGTGGCCGGTGACGAGCGCGCCCAGCATCGCCGGGGCGAAGCTCGCCAGCCCGACGAAGCCGAGCGCCAGGGCGCTGCGGGTGAGGTCGTAGACGAACCAGCCCACCGCCACCGCCTGCATCTGGTAGGCCAGCCCGGTGAGGAAGCGGGCGCCGCCGAAGAGCCGGAAGTCGCGGTTGCGGAAGAGCGTCCAGCCGGACGGCGCGGGGGAGAGCATGGTGGTTCCGTGCGCCCGCCCGCGGCGCGCGCCTTCGAGGGGAGTCCGGCGAGGAATCAGGCCGACGGGATCAGGCGAGGACCTTGCGCATCAGCACCGAGAGGCCGAAGGCCAGGGCCGAGACGGCGATCGCGATGGTGATGTAGAGCAGGCGCCGCGGCTGCTGGGACGATTCCGCCCGCACCGGCTCGACGATCATGCTGAAGAACTCGATCTGCCGGTCGGCGATCATCCGCGAGCGCTCCCGCGCCGCGATCGTCGCGGAGTAGTATTTCTCGGCGCTCTTGCGCTCGGCCTCGAGCTCCTCGAACTTGGTCAGCGTGGCCGAGAGCACCCGGCGCTGCTCCGGATCCTGGTTGGCCGCCTCGCGCTCAATGCGGGCGATGGTCTCGTCGAGCTGGGCGATCTGCGCCTTGAGATCCTGGATGCTGCGGCTGTCGTCGCGCAGGTCGCGCTGGAGCAGGCTGAGCTTGACCGCCAGGTTGATCCGCTGGGTGCGGATCTCGGCGATCATCTTCAGGTTGGTGTCGTTGGACTTCTGGGCGTCGAGCACGCCGTCGCGGTTGCGCAGGTCGCGCACGGCGAGCATCACCTTGGTCAGGCGCGCCTCGGCCCGCTTCATCTCGCGCTCGCTCTCCGCCAGGGCGTCGGTGCGGGCCCGCTCCGTGAGCTGGTTCACCAGCCGCTCGCTCTCGGCCAGCACGGCCCGGTTCAGCGTCATGGAATCGTCCGGATCGAAGGCGTTGACCGTGACCTCGATCAGTCCGGACGTCTCGACGTTCACCTTCACCCGCTCGCCCCAGTAGCGGACGAGCTTCTCGATCGGCTTCTCGGGATCGAAGCGGGAGTAACGGTCGATGTCGTCGCGGGAGAACATCTGCCGCAGCGGCAGGGTGCGCTGGAGCGTCTCGACCATCGTCCGGCTCTTGATGTACTCGCCGATGATCATCGAGTCCTGGGCGATCATCTGGGCCGGAAGGCTCGAGGTGGTGCCGACCGAGTCCGGCGTCGCCTTCTCCGCGCCGCCGATCGCCGGCCGCAGGGCGAAGCGCGCCTCGGTCACGTAGCGGTCCGACAGGTAGAGGCCGAAGAACACGGCGCTGCTCACCGACGGGATCACGAACAGGAACAGGAACAGCAGCGGGGTGACGATGTCCCGGCGCCTTTGCGCCCGGATCGTCCGGATGCTCGACTTGTTCGGGTTCGAGAACCGCGACACCCGGGCCGCCTGCCGCAGGGCCTCGCCGATCAGCCGGGAGCGGTCGGCGGGGCTGAGAGCCTTGCCTTCCGGGTTGCGGGCATCGATCGTCATGACGGGAGGTTCCGGCTGCGGGCGGAGCCGGGGCGCGGGACGCGCCGGCCGGCAGGGATGTCGGAGTGGGGAGGGCGGGAGGGCGCGGCGCTCACTGGTTGAGTCGCTGATAGACCTCGATCGCGTCGTTGATGTCGGAATAGATCACGGCGCGGCCGTTCGCCAGCACGATCCCCTGCTGGGCGTAGTCCCGGATCGTGTCCATCGAGTGGGAGCACATGATGATGTCGGCGTTGGCGCGCCGCTGGCTCCAGACCTCCTCGCAGCGCTTGGCGAAGCGCGCGTCGCCGACGCCGGTGATCTCGTCGACGATGTAGCAGTCGAACGGGATCGCCATGCTCATGCCGAAGGCCAGCCGCGCGCCCATGCCCGAGGAGTAGTTGCGGATCGGCACGTTCATGTAGTCGCCGAGCTCGGCGAAATCCTCCACGAAGGCCAGCACCCGGCGCGGGTCCTCGCCGTGGATGCGGGCGACGAAGATCACGTTCTCGCGCCCGGTCATGAACGGGTGGAAGCCGCCGCCGAAGCCGAGCGGCCAGGAGATGCGCGTGGTGCGGATCACCCGGCCCTTGGTCGGCAGCTCGCAGCCGGCGAGCAGCCGCAGGGTGGTCGACTTGCCGGCGCCGTTGATGCCCAGGATGCCGTAGCTCACCCGGGCTTCAGGGTCATCGACGCCTGGTCGAGGATGGTGCGGCGGTATCCGTCCGTCTTGTAGATCTTGGTGACGTTGTCGAGGCGGATCATCGTCGGGGCAGCACGCTCGAGAGGGGTGCGGCCGCCCCGGGACATGCGGCGGGCGGGCCGAGGCCTGTCCGATCATGCGCCGAGCCGGCATCCGCACGGTTAACGAGACCGACCGTCGCGGCCGGCAGGCTCGGACCTAAGCGGAAAAAGCGGCGAATCTGAGAAAGGCCGCCCTCGGCGGACCGGTCATCGCTCCTTCGCGCACGCCGATGAAAGCGCGCCAGTTTCAAGTTATTATAAAGAAGAAGCGCGAGGCAGCGCTATGACGCCGGCAGTTTTTGGATTAAACCGCGGCTTCGTTCGTAAAGCTTCCGGAAAGACGCCCGTGCTGATTGCGTTCCTGATCATGCTGCGCGAGGGGATCGAGGCGGCCCTGATCGTCGGCATCATCGCCGGCTACCTCGCCCAGACCGGGCGGCGGGCCTGGATGCCGGCCGTGTGGGGCGGCGTCGTGCTCGCCGCCGCGCTCTGCCTGGCGCTCGGCCTCGGGTTGCAGGCGATCGGCGCCGAGTTCCCGCAGAAGCAGCAGGAACTGGCGGAGGGTGTGATCGCGCTGCTCGCCGCCGGCATGCTGTGCACGATGGTGTTCTGGATGCGCAAGGCCGCCCGCTCGGTGCGGGCCGAGCTGCACGGCGCCGTCGACCACGCGTTCGAACGCAAGGGCAGGAGCGGGTTCGCGCTGGCCGTGATGGCCTTCCTGGCGGTCGGCCGCGAGGGCCTCGAATCGGTGTTCTTCCTCCTCGCGACCGTGCAGCAGGATGTCGGCTGGGGCGTGCCGGTCGGCGCGGTGCTCGGCATCGCCCTGTCGGTCGTCATCGGCATCGCGCTGGCCAAGGGGGCGGTGCGCATCGACCTGCGCCGCTTCTTCCGCTGGACCGGGGTGTTTATCCTGTTCGTCGCCGCGGGCCTGCTCGCCGGCGCGCTCAAGGCCTTCCACGAGGCCGGCCTCTGGAACCACCTCCAGGCCACCGCCTTCGACCTCGGTCCCATCCTGCCGGCCGATACGGTGCTGGGCACCCTGCTCACCGGCCTCTTCGGCTACCAGGAGGCGCCGGCCTGGGGCGAGGTGCTGGTCTATCTCGGCTTCCTGGTCCCGGCCCTGTGGGCCTTCCTGGCGGGCGCCCGGCCGGCCTCCGCTCCCCAGCCGCGCCACGCCTGATCGGCGCCGAGGACAGTTCCGATGACCGCCCGCTGGCCCGCCCTCGCCGCCGCATTCCTGCTCTCCGCCGGGTCCGCCTCGGCGCAAGCGCCCGACCCCGTCGCCGTGACGGTGACCGACAAGGGCTGCGAGCCCGCCGCCCTCACGGTCCCGGCCGGCAAGTCGGTGTTCAAGATCAGCAACAAGAGCCGCCGCGTCCTGGAATGGGAGATCCTCCAGGGCACGATGATCGTCGAGGAGCGGGAGAACATCATCCCGGGCTTCGTGCAGTCGCTCTCGGCGACGCTCCAGCCCGGTTCCTACGAGATGACCTGCGGGCTGCTCAGCAACCCGAAGGGCACCCTGACGGTGACCGCGGCGACGGCCGCCGCACCCGGCGCCCCCGACCCGATGGCCCTCGTCGGCCCGCTCGCCGCCTACAAGCTCTACGTGATGGCCGAGGTCGAGGCCTTCCACGGACAGACCGCCGCCTTCGTCGCGGCGGTGAAGGCCGACCGGATCGCCGAGGCCAAGGCCCTCTACCCGCAAGCCCGCCGCCATTACGAGCGGATCGAGCCGGTGGCGTCCCTCTTCAACGACCTCGACAAGAGCATGGACGTGCGGGCCGACGACTTCGAGAGGAAGGACGCCGATCCGGGCTTCATCGGCTTCCACCGCCTCGAGAAGGGATTGTGGGCCGACAACAGCACCGAGGGCCTGGGCGCCCATGCCGACCGGCTCCTGGCCGACGCCACCGAGCTGAAGCGTCGCATCGCGGACCTCACCATCCCGCCAGCCAAGATGGTGGGCGGCGCCGCCGGCTTGATCGAGGAGGTCGCGGCGACCAAGATCTCCGGCGAGGAGGACCGCTACAGCCGCACCGACCTGTGGGACTTCCACGCCAATGTCGAGGGCTCGCGCAAGATCTTCGACCTCCTGCGTCCGCTGGTGGCGACCCGCGATCCCGACCTCGTCGCCCGCACCGAGACGAACTTTTCGCGCGTCGAGACGCTGCTGGCGAAGTACCGGACCGGAGACGGGGGCTTTGCACCCTACGACTCCCTGAGCGACCGCGACCGCAACGCCCTCAAGCGACCGATCACCGTGCTGGCCGAGGACCTCTCGACCCTGCGCGGCAAGCTCGGCCTGGATTGAGGCGAGCCCCATGGCCTCCTGCCCGTTCTCGACCTCCCGCCGCGCCCTGCTGCGCGGGCTCGCCGCCGGCACCGGTGCGGCCGCCGGCGGCGCCTTGGCCGTGGCGCCGACGCCGGTCCACGCCGCCGACGCGACGCCCTCGGCCGCCAGCGACGGCACCCTCGACCGCCAGCCGTTCCTTGGGGCCCATCAGGCCGGCATCGTCACGGCCCAGCCGGCCGCCGCGCTGTTCGTCGCCCTCGACGTGCTGGCCGAGGATCGCGGCGAACTCGCCAAGCTGTTCCGGATCCTGACCGAGCGCTTCGCCTTCCTGACCGAGGGCGGGCCGGTGCCGGTCCTCGACCCGCGCCTGCCGCCGGCCGATTCCGGCATCCTCGGGCCGCGGGTGCTGCCCGACAACCTCACCGCCACGCTCGCCGTCGGCGCCAGCCTGTTCGACGACCGCTACGGCCTCGCGGGCGCGGCGCCCCGGCACCTGCGGCCGATGGATCGCTTCCCCAACGATTCCCTCGACGGCAAGCTCTGCCACGGCGACCTGCTGCTGCAATTCTGCGCCAATACCGCAGAGACCACCCTGCACGCCCTGCGCGACGTGATCCGCCACACGCCGGGTCTGGTCTCCCTGCGCTGGAAGCTGGAGGGCATGCTGCCGCCCCACGTCGTCAAGCGCCAGGGGCAGGACACGGTGCGCAACTTCCTCGGCTTCAAGGACGGCACCGCCAACCTCGACGCCCGCGACGACGCCCTCATGCGCCGCCAGGTCTGGGTGCAGCCGGGCAGCGGGGAACCGAGCTGGGCGGCGGGCGGCTCCTACCAGGTGGTGCGGATCATCCGGAACTTCGTCGAGCGCTGGGACCGCACGCCCCTGCGCGAGCAGGAGCGGATCTTCGGCCGCCACAAGGACAGCGGCGCGCCCCTGGGCGCGAGCGACGAGCACGCCCTGCCGGACTACGCCGCCGACCCCGCCGGCACCCGCACGCCGATGGACGCCCATATCCGGCTCGCCAACCCGCGCACACCGGAGACCGCCTCCAGCCTGATCCTGCGCCGCGGCTACAACTACTCGGCCGGGATCACCCCGTCGGGCCAGCTCGACATGGGCCTGATCTTCGTCTGCTACCAGGCCGACCTCGATGCCGGCTTCGTGGCGGTGCAGAACCGGCTCAACGGCGAGCCGCTGGAGGAATACATCAAGCCCGTCGGCGGCGGGTATTTCTATGCCCTGCCGGGCCTGCCGGAGACGGGTGGATTCCTGGGGCAGGGGCTGCTGGTCGGGGCATAACCACCGGCCGTCGGCACACCGTCGTTCGCGACGTCGCCGCCCCGACGGCCTGAACCCGGGAGCGGTCGCGACATGGCGCGAGCGGACCGCGACGACGGATGCGCCGAAGTCACCCAGGACCACGGTTCCGCTAAAGGGCGCATGTGCCGGCCTTCGTGCCGGGCCTGGACCAAAGACCCCGGCCGTTTCCGAGCCCGGTCGACTGGCCCAGCCGTGGCGACACCCTCCTGGTCGTTCCGGGATCATGCACCGAGAGCGCTTCACGATCGCGCTGCAATCGCGAATCTCTCCAGGTCTTTGAATTGGCTGCACTTTCTACGACGGACTGGCATCCACTTCGTCGGAAGATGCTCTAATCGCCGTTCACCAGTCGCCGGCTGAGCGCATTGTGCCGCTCCGCCAGCCGCTCCGTCTCCAGCGTGAGCAACCGGCCGTCCCGCACCACGATCCTGCCGTTGATGACGCTCAGGCGCACGCCCTGCGGCGCGCAGAACACCAGAGCCGCGACCGGGTCGTGCAGGGCGCCCGCGACGCCGAGACCCCGCAGGTCGAAGGCGACGCAATCGGCGGCCATGCCGGGGCGAGCACCCCGATATCGTCGCGCCCGAGCACCTTCGCCCCGCCCAGGGTCGCGATCTCCAGGGCCTGCCGGGCATTCATCGCGGCGGGGCCGTGGCCGACCCGGGCCAGCAGCATCGCCTGGCGGGCCTCGCCCAGCAGGTGGCCGGCATCGTTCGAGGCCGAGCCGTCGACGCCGAGGCCGACCGGCACGCCCTCGCAGCGCATCCGCGGCACCGGGGCGATGCCGGAGGCCAGCCGCATGTTCGAGCACGGGCAATGCGCCACCCCGGTGCCGGTGCGGGCAAACAACCGGATGCCGTCCTCGTCGAGCTTGACGCAGTGGGCGTGCCAGACGTCCGGCCCGACCCAGCCGAGATCGGCGGCGTAGTCCGCCGGCGTCTTCCCGAATGTCTCGCGGCTATAGGCGACGTCGTCCTGGTTCTCGGCGAGGTGGGTGTGGAGCGAGACCCCGTAGGATCGGGCGAGCCGGGCCGCATCGCGCATCAGCCCCTCGCTGACCGAGAAGGGCGAGCACGGCGCCACCACGATCCGGCGCATCGCGTAACGGGACGGGTCGTGCCAGGTCTCGATCACGCGGCGGGTGTCGGCGAGGATGGCGGCCTCGTTCTCGACCAGCGAATCGGGCGGCAGGCCGCCGGCGCTCTCGCCGACGCTCATCGCCCCGCGGGCGGCGTGGAAGCGCAGGCCGATCGCGTCGGCCGCCTCGATGCTGTCGTCGAGGCGGCAGCCATTGGGATAGAGGTAGAGATGGTCGCTCGAGGTGGTGCAGCCCGACAGGATCAGCTCGGCCATCGCGGTCTGCGTCGAGACCCGCACCATCTCGGGCGTCAGCCGGGACCAGATCGGGTAGAGGGCCTTCAGCCAGCCGAACAGGTCGGCATCCTGCGCCGCCGGCACGGCGCGGGTGAGCGACTGGTACATGTGGTGATGGGTGTTGACGAGGCCGGGCAGCAGCACGTGGCCGGCGAGATCGATCACCGTATCGGCGGTGTCGGGCGCCGCCTCGGCTCCGCCGACCGCGACGATCCGGTTGTCCTCGACCAGCACGAAGCCGCCTTCGATCTCGCGCCGGCCTTCGTCCATGGTGACGACGCGGTCGGCATTGCGCAGGAGAAGCGTGGCCATGCGGGTGCTCCGGCGGATCGGAGCCGCCATGCTGGGCGCCCGGGCGGTCACGGGTCAAGCGCCGCTTGACCGGGCGGCAGGCCTCGGGCACCCCGACGCGGTCGAGACCGGAGATTCGCCATGTCGAGCCAACAGACGCCGCGCCTGACGACCCACGTGCTCGATACCGCTCATGGCCGTCCGGCCGCCGGGGTGGCCGTGCAGCTCTGGCGCCTGACCGGCGGCGCGCGGGAAGAGGTCGCCCGGACCCTCACCAATGCGGATGGACGCTGCGACGCGCCGCTGCTGTCGGGCGCGGCGCTGGTGCCGGGCATCTACGAGCTGGTCTTCGCGGTCGGGGCCTATTTCGCGAGCGCGGGCGATGACGGGGCCGGCGACTTCCTCGACGACGTACCGGTGCGCTTCGTGGTCCGGCCCGGGCTGAACCACTACCATGTGCCGCTGCTGATCGCGCCCTATTCCTACAGCACCTATCGCGGCAGCTGAGGGCTACCGGTGCCCGGCTTCTGCCAGCCGCGCCGGCGTTCGGACAGGCCGTGCTCGCGATAATGGAGCAGCGGGTTCACCCCCGCCCGCTCCACGTCGGGATTGGCCGTGAGATAGCCCCTGGTGCTGAACTCGGCGGAGGGATCGCGCCCCTCGCGCCAGCCGAAATGCAGGTAATGCTCCAGGGGGTCGCAGCCTTCCGCCGCGACGTCCGGATTCTTGCCGAGATAATAGATCGGATCGAACCCGCCGATGAGGGCGGGGCGGCGGCCTTGCGGCTCCATGGGGTGATGCGCCACAGCATCGGACGTCTCGAGGCTCCCTGGGGCGAGGCCGAGCGGCGCCGGTTTCTATGACCTGGCGTTCCATCGGTGGCCCAACGTCAGCAAAGCCCAATCCAGGTCCCCGCGCAAGTGGACGTTAGCCGACTCTTTAACGTTTGCGGCGCCCCCGTCCGCGGCGCGGGGCCTCGTCTCCCGCCGTGCGGCGGTCCCGCTGGGACAGGGCCTCGGGGAGCGTCGTCCGGGAGCCGATGGCGGGGCGATCCCCGATCGGGCGAACGCCGCGCGATCGGCATCGCATCCGCCGATCAGGGGACTGGTCGCGGAGGGACGAACAGGGCAGGTAGAGCCGATGCTCGGCCGGAAGGATTGCCCATGCCCCGATACTTCTTCAACACTCACATCGGCGAGGACGTGATCACAGATCTGAACGGTGAAGAGTTGCGTGATCCCGATCATGCCTGGGAGGCCTCGCGCGCGATCATCCGCGCGATGATGGAGGATCCGAAAAACCAGGGTCGGCTGCTCGCCGCGAGCCTGGTGGTGACCGACGAGGCCGGCGAGGTGGTGCTGGAATTCCCCTTCGCCGAGGCCCTGGCGGGGGACGTGCCCGCGGAGCCGCATCACGGGACGCCGACCGCCCATTGAGGCCGTCGCGACACCGGACCGCTTCCGTCCGCTGGCCGTCAGTGCATGACAATCCGCTGCCGCGCCCTACATGAGGAGAGGGCGCCGGGGGCGGGCCGCACTCGGCGGCCCGTTCGGCCCGGCGCCCTCCGAGGCCGTGGCTCGCCCGCGCCTCGCAAGAGGGATGACGTCATGGCGACCCAAGACAGCACCGCGCGCGGACAGGCCGAGACCCGCGCGGCGCGGGCCCAGATGCAGGCCGAGATGGCGGCGCAGGCCTGGTCCGACCTTGCCAATGCGGAGCGCAGCCGCGACGACAACACCGCCCGCCTCAGGGCCCTGCGCCTCGCCCGCGAGGCCGAGGCCGATGCCGAGGCAGCCTCCAAGGCCGCCGCGAAGGCCGCCCCCAAGACGGTTTCCAAGGCAGGCTCCAAGGCAGTGTCCAAGACGGGCACGAAGACCGCCGCCGCGAAGGCGGCGCCCAAGGCGCGGGCGAAGAAGATCTGAGAATTGTCCGGCAGGGGGGCCCGTCACGGGCCTTCCGCCTCCCGTGCTCGCTGTCGTCCCCTCGATCCTCCGACGCAGCCGGCCGGATCACCCGGCGCCTGTCTCGACGGCGCCGCCGTCGAACGCGATGCCGTGCCGGCTCGCGAAGGCAGGCGGTGGGGTGATCGCCGGGACGGGGTGTTTTCTCGATTTCGCGCAGGACGATGGCGTCGGTGTCCCGCCTGCGGCACGGCTTTGCCATGGCGATCGGCCTCACGGCCGAGGGGAGTGCTGCAACCGGATGATCGCGGCGCTCTCGACGGGCTACGATTGGCTCGCGATCGGCGGCGCGCTCCGGCCGCGCCTTTCCCGCCGGACCACCCGGGCGGCCCCCTGAATCGTCAGTCGAGGAAGCGGTTCGCGCGCAGCCGCGCCACGGCGAGATCGACGAAGGTCCGCACCTTGGCCGGCGCCTGCCGCCCGTCGGGATGGACGACGTGGATCGGAAGCGGCGCCTCCTCGTACCCGGCGAGAGCGACCTGCAACCGGCCATCGAGCAGGGCGGGGCCCACCTGGTAGGAGAGCGCCCGCGTCAGCCCCCAGCCGGCGAGCGCCGCGGCGATGGCGGCCTCGTTGGTGTTGCTCAGGAGGGCGGGCTGGACCGTCACGCGCTGGTCGTGTCCGAAGCGCCATTCCGGCGAGGCCCAGGCCCCGGTCGACATGGCGATGCGGTGGTGCTTCAGGTCCTGGGGCGTCGCCGGCATCCCGTGCTTCGCGAAGTAGGATGGCGCGCCGCAGATCACGCGGCGGACCGCGCCGACCCGTACCGCCTTGAGGCCGGAATCCGGCAGGTGGCCGATGCGGATCGCCACGTCGATGCCTTCCTCGACGATGTTGACCTGCCGGTCGACGAACAGGGTCCGGGCGGTCATGGTCGGGTAGAGGTCGAGATACTCGGTCACGATCGGCAGCGCGTGCAGCCGGCCGAACAGGACCGAGGCGGTGACGGCGAGCGCGCCGGAGGGCGTGGCGTAGGAGCCGGCGGCGGCGGCCTCCGCCTCGGCGATGTCGGCGAGGATCCGCCGGCAATCCTCGTCATAGCGCCGTCCCGCCTCGGTGAGCTTCACCGACCGGGTGGTGCGCACGAACAGCGGGCGCCGATCGCCTCCTCGAGCGCCGCCACCGCTCGCGTCACCGCCGGCGGGCTCATGTGCAGCCGCCGCGCGGCCTCGGCGAAGCTCGCCGTCTCCGCGACCGTCGCGACGATGCGCATGGCCTGCAGGCGATCCATGGTGCTCCCCCTGGCCCTCCGGACCGCGACCTGCCGCCGGTCGTAAGGCCCGGCACCGGCTCTCGGCCGTCCCTCGCGAACAGAACCCCTTCGCGATCCATGGCGGCGACTATCGCCCTGGATCGCGATTTTCTTATTCAGAACCCGAAATGGCTGAGTCCCGGATGGTCGTCCGGCCGGCGGCCGAGGGGCCAGCGGAACCGGCGGTCCTCCTCCCGGATCGGATGCTCGTTGATGCTCGAATGCCGGGTGCGCATCAGGCCGTCCTCGGCGAATTCCCAGTTCTCGTTGCCGTAGGCGCGGAACCACTGGCCGCTGTCGTCGTGATACTCGTAGGCGTAACGCACGGCGATGCGGTTGCCGGCGAACGCCCAGATCTCCTTGATCAGACGGTAGTCGAGTTCGCGGTTCCACTTGCGGGTCAGGAAGGCCTCGACCTCCTGGCGGCCGGCGAGGAACTCGGCGCGGTTCCGCCAGCGGGTATCCGGGGTGTAGGCGAGGGCGACCTTGGCCGGATCGCGGCCGTTCCAGCCGTCCTCGGCGAGGCGGACCTTCTCGATCGCGCTCGCCTCGGTGAAGGGGGGCAGCGGGGGACGGGACATCGGGCTCTCCTGATGGGGGTTCCGGGATCGGAGCAGGGTGGCGGAGGCAAAGTGGCGAGGGGAAGGTGACGGAGGATGGCGGCGCGGTCGATGGCCGCCGGACCGCGACTCACAGGGCGAGATGGACGGGCCCGCCGCCCATGGCCGGGACGGCCGAGCAGATCAGCACCTCGTCCGCCGCGACCGCCGCCGTGGGTTCCCCGGCATAGGTGACGGCGCCGGCGAGCAGCCTTGTCCGGCAGGACCCGCAGGAGCCCGTCCGGCAGCTGAATTCGGGGCTGAGGCCCCGGGTCTCGGCGAGCTCGAGCAGCGTCCCGGATTCCGGCGTCCAGCGCGCCTCCTTCCCGAATCCAGGAAGGCGACCGCGACCGGCTCCGCCGAGGCGGGCGGGCGCTCCGCCGCCGGGCCGCCGCGCACGAGCGAGGAGGGACCGAACGCCTCGGCATGGATGCGGTCGTCCGCGACGTTCAGGCCACGCAGTCCGTCATGGAGTCCTTGCGTGAAGGCGGGCGGGCCGCAGAGAAAGAAGTCGTAATCCCCGAACGGGAGGATGCGGGCGAGCAGCGCCATGTCGATCCGGCCGGCGACGTCGTAATCGAGGCCCGCGACGGCATCGTCCGGCTCGCTGAGCACCCGCACGAGCCGCACCGCGCCCTGCGCCTGCTCGACGAGGTCGGCCAGTTCGCGGGCGAAAGCGCGGTCCTCCCGCGACCGGGCGGCCTGGACCAGAACGGTCGGCCGGACGCGCCGGGTCCGCAATCCCTCGTAGACGACGTGGCGCAGCATCGCCAGCAGCGGCGTGATGCCGACGCCGCCGGCGAGCAACACGGCCGGGCGCCGGCCTCCCGCGTCGATGGTGAAGCCGCCGGCCGGGGCGCGGGCCTCGATCACGTCGCCGACCGTCACGCTCGCGTGGAGATGTCGGGACACCGTGCCGTCGCGCTTCACGCTGATCCGGTAGACCGCGTCCGAGGGCGCGACCGAGAGCGTGTAGGTGCGGATGACCGGCGTGTCGTCTCCGGGCAGCGTCACGCGGATCGGCAGATGCTGGCCGGCACGGTGCGGGACGAGCCCGGCCCCGTCCGCCGGCCGGAGGTGGAATGAGCGGATCGTCCGGCTCTCGTCGACGATCCGGGTGACCTTGAACGGGCGCCATCGCGCGGCGAGGTCGGCCGCCCGCCTCCGGTCGGCGGCCTCGCCCCAGTCGCCGGTCATCAGGGAATTGGGCGACCGGCCGTCCGGCCGGACGCTCCAGCGCAGGGGCAGCGCACCGCGCCGCCGCACGACCCGGCGCGGCCGGACCACCCAGAGCCGCTCGGCGCCCTGGAAGGCGGCGATCTCGGGCGAGGACAGGACGATTTCGGCGTCGCCGGTCAGTTGCAGCAGGTCGCCGGTCGCGAAATCGGGAAAGACCAGGCCGGCCTTGCCGTTCAGGAGGATGTTGCCCAGGGTCGCGAAGAAGAGGTTGCCGGCGAAATCCGGGATCGTCAGCGTGCCGTCGGCGGCGATCCGCACGAAGCCGGCCTTGCCGCCGCGATGCGAGACATCGACCTGACGACGCCCGGCGGGCTCGGCGTAGGACGCGACGAAGAACGTGTCGGCGGAGGCGATCGCGGCGCGGGCCGCCGCGTCGAGCTCGCCGCTCTCCTCGATGGCCCCGGCGACCGTCTGCCGTGGGTCGGGGAGGGCGGCGAGGTCGCGCAACTGGATGTATTGCGGGCAATTGCCGAAGCTCTGTTCGACCTCGACCCGCAGCACGCCGTCCGCCGCCCCGCGGATGACGCCGTTCACCCGGTTGCGGCGGCGGGTCTGCAGCTCGATTCCGAGGAGCCCGACGGCGTCGCCGTCGCGCAGGCCCGCGCTCGCCGGGTCGCCGGGATCGGGCCGCACGGCCAGGTCGAGCACCGTCGGGCTCGGCGAGGCGACGAAGCCCGGCGCACCGGCGATCAGCGTCGCCCATGCGTCACCCTGCCCGTCGACGCTGCCGGCGACGAGGACGGGGAGTTGCGCGAAGAAGGCGCGGTGCTGCTCGGGCAGGAAGTCCCGCACCACGCGCCGACCGACCTCCGCCATCCGCGCGGCGACGCCGACCTGTTCCTGGATGGCGATCTCCCCCGGGTGCCAGGGTGAGGCCGCCGTCATCGTCGAACCATCGTTCATGGTGCGTCTCCCGTCCGGTTCGGTCGGGCGCAGCCGGAAGGCGCGCCCGGACAGGCGAGGTCAGGCGGTGAGGCCGGCCGGCGTCTCGGCGAAGGGCAGGAAGCCCGGCAGGGCCTCGATCCGGCGCAGGTAGGCGACGACGGTCTCGTAGCCCGAGAGGTCGACATGGCCCTCGGGGGCCCGCGCCAGATAGCTGTAGAGCGCGACATCGGCGATCGTGGCATGCCCGCCCACCAGCCAGTCGCGCCCGGTCAGGTGCGCCTCGAGGCGCCGCAGCAGGGTATGCGCCCGGCCGATCACCTCCTCGGGGCGGAAATCGGCGCCGAACACCGTGACGAGCCGGGCCGCCGCGGGGCCGTAGGCCAGCTCGCCGGCCGCGACCGACAGCCAGCGCTGGACCGAGGCCGCACTCCCGGCCCCCTCCGGCAGCCAGTCGGTCCGGCCGAGCTTCTTCGCGATGTAGACCAGGATCGCATTCGAATCGGCGATGACCGTGCCGTCGTCGTCGAGCACCGGCACTTGGCCGAACGGGTTGAGAGCCAGGAATTCGGGCCGCTTGTGCGCTCCCGCCTTCAGGTCGACCTCGATCGCTTCGTGCGGCACGCCGAGCAGCGAGAGGAACAGGCGGGGCCGGTGGGCGTGGCCCGAGAGCGGGTGGTGATAGAGCTTCATCATGATCGCGGGTCCTCGTCGCCGTGGCCGGGCCGTCCCCGAACCGCCCATGAAGAATGCGGGTTTCGCCCGGCATCGAGAATGCCCGCCTTCGGCAGTTCATCGTTCCGGATTCCGGAATGATCGCCGGGCGGGCTCCGGATGCCGGCGGGGCTCTTCGCGCAGGCGCCCGTGACCGGTCGGGGCGCGGATTTCCGTGAATGGTCTCGGCCAGGCCGCTCCGCGGGCTTGTGCGTGACGGGGCCGGCATCAAGGACTAACGGCGATGTCCGCGCGGACTGGCATTCCCGGTTGGCCTCGGGCACCTTGTGCCGTGCCGGGCGCGCCCGCATCCGGACGTGACGAGCGATGGGGGCAGTGGACGTGAACCGCAGGGGCGTGACGGGCGGGGTTGACGGCGGATCTCGATCCGGACGGGTCCCGGCCGCCCCGCGGCCGGCATGACCGCCCCCGGCACCCCGAACGCCGAGGAGCTGCGGCAGACGCTCGACGAGGTCGGCATCTGCTTCTGGTCGCTCGATCCCGCCACCGGCCGCATCACCGTCTCGCCGAGCGGCGCCCGGCTGTTCGGCGTGCCCCCCGAGCGCCTCGCGACCTTCGAGGCGACGCAAGAGCTGGTCCATCCCGACGACCGCGAGGCACGGTCGCGCGTCATCCGGCGGGCCCTCGACCGGGGCGGCAGCTACGAGATCGATTACCGGGTCGTGCGGCCCGACGGCGAGACCGACTGGCTGCGCTCGCGCGGGACCGTCGAGATCGACCCGGAGGGCGGGCCCCTGCGCCACCGCGGGGTGGTGTTCAGCATCCGGGCGCAGCGCCAGGCCGAGACCGAGCTGCGCGCCCGCGAGGCGCATCTGCGCTCGATCCTCGAGACCGTGCCGGACGCCATGGTGGTGATCGACGAGGCCGCCCGCATCCAGTCCTTCAGCGCCGCCGCGGTGCGTCAGTTCGGCTACTCCCCCGAGGAGGTGGTGGGCCGCAACGTCAGCCTGCTGATGCCCGAGCCCTATCGCAGCCGGCACGACGCCTACATGGCCCGCTACCTCGCCACCGGCGAGCGGCGCATCATCGGCATCGGCCGCGTCGTGGTCGGCCAGCGCCGGGACGGCTCGACCTTCCCGATGGAGCTCGCCGTCGGCGAGATGCGCTCCTCGGGGGCGCGCTACTTCACGGGCTTCATCCGCGACCTCACCGAGCGCCAGCGCACCGAGACCCGGCTGCAGGAACTGCAATCCGAGCTCATCCACATGTCGCGCTTCACCGCCCTCGGCGAGATGGCCTCGACGCTCGCCCACGAGATCAACCAGCCGCTCACCGCCATCGCCAGCTACCTCAAGGGCTGCCGCCGCGTGCTCGACCGGATGCAGGGCGACGGCACGACGATGCCCGAGATCCCGATGCTCGCCGGCGCGGTCGACCAGGCCGCCGAGCAGGCCTTGCGGGCGGGCCAGGTGATCCGCCACCTGCGCGAATTCGTCACCCGCGGCGAGGGCGAGCGCCGCATCGAGGACCTGCCCAAGCTCATCGAGGAGGCGAGTGCCCTCGCGCTGGTCGGCGCCAAGGAGCGCGGCGTTCACGTCACCTTCGCCTTCGACCCGGCGGCGCCGCTGGTGCTGGCCGACCGGATCCAGGTACAGCAGGTCCTGCTCAACCTGATTCGCAACGCCATCGAGGCGATGCAGGATTCGGAGAGGCGCGAGCTGCGGGTGACCACGACGGCGCTGCCCGGGGAAGGCCTCGTCGAGGTCGGCGTCACGGATACCGGCCCGGGCCTCGCCCCGGAGGTGGCGTCGCGCCTGTTCGAGCCCTTCGTGACCACCAAGCCGCAGGGAATGGGAGTCGGGCTCTCGATCTGCCGCACCATCGTGGAGGCGCATGGCGGCAAGATCCGCGCCGAATCCCGGCAAGGGCAAGGGCACGGGCAAGGGCGAGGGACCGATTTCCGCTTCAGCCTGCGGGCGGTGGACAGGGAGGAGCTGGACGATGCCCGATGAGCCGCTGGTGCACGTGGTCGACGACGACCGGGCCGTCCGGCAGGCGCTCGCCTTCCTGCTCGCCTCGGACGGGATCCCGGTGCGCCTGCACGAATCGGCCGTCGCCTTCCTGGAGGCGGTCGCGCGGGTCTCGGGCTGCATCGTCACCGACGTGCGGATGCCGGGCCTCGACGGGATCGAGCTCCTGCGGCGTCTGAAGGCCCGCGGCGAGACGGCACCGGTGATCGTGATGACCGGTCACGCCGACGTGCCGCTCGCCGTCGCGGCGATGCGGGAGGGCGCCGCCGACTTCATCGAGAAGCCGTTCGACGACGAGGTCTTCCTCGCCGCGGTGCGCGCCGCCCTCGAAACCGGTCGCCGGAGCGCCGAGCGGGATGCCGCCGCGGCCGGGATCCGCCAGCGCGTCGCCTCGCTCTCGGACCGGGAGGTGCAGGTGCTCGACGAACTGGTGGCCGGCAAGCCCAACAAGATCATCGCCCGGGATCTCGGCATCAGCCCGCGGACGGTCGAGATCTACCGGGCCAACGTGATGGCGAAGATGCAGGCCGGGAGCCTGGCCGAACTGGTCCGCGCCGCCTTGGCGGTGGGGCGGGGGCGTGAGCGGCGTCACGGGTCGTCGCCGCCGGGCGACCTGCCTCATCGCGCATGTCTTCCGGAAGGGCGCGCGGCCACCATGAGGGTCGCGCCTTCCGCCACCGTCGGCTCGTCGGCTTCGGGACGGCGTCACGCCGCGCGCGACCCCGCCCGCAGCGCGCCGATCAGGAACGCGATCATCGCATCCAGCGCCGGCACGAAATCCTCCGGGCATTGCACCACCAGCACCGGATGGCAGAACCGGACGATGGCGGTGTGGACGCAGCGCGCCGCCACCGCCGGATCCTCGACGGCGAACTCGCCCCGCGCCACACCGTCGGCGACGACGCGCTCCAGCACCGCGGTGATCCGGTCGACGTGATGGCGGCAGACGTCCCAGCTCTCGGACATCGCTGCCTCGACCATCTCGTGCATGCGCGGATGGCCGGTGAACCGTTCGACGGCATCGCGGTGCAGGAAGACGATGATCTCGCGCAGGCGAGCCTCGGCGGTGACGCTCGGCCGGTCGGCGAGGGCCGCGATCCGCGCCTCGACCTCGCCGATGATGCGCGCCACCACGGCCTCGTTGATCGCCTTCTTCGAATCGAAGAACCGATACACGTTGGCCGGGCTCATCCGCAGGGTCTTGGCGATGTCGGCGACCGTGGTCTTCTGATAGCCGATCTCACGGAAGAAGCGCTCCGCGGTCGCCAGGATGCGGAACCGGGTATCGGACGACGGTTCCTCGACCGGAGGGGGAGCGGACAGGGCAGGGATCATCCGCGCAACCTATCGTGCCGATCGCCGGCTGGTCAAAAGGCATCGGCCGGCTCGGCGCGGTGTGTGACATCTGCGTCACCCGCGGCGCCGTACCGGGCTTGACGCGTCACGAGCCGAATTGCGAGCCCAGACGCTCCAGATACTCGGCGAGATCGATGCCGCCGACCTTCTTGCCGTAATCGAACCGCATGCCCGGACGGATCGCCACGCTCTCGCGGGGGGTGGTCAGGGTGACCGGCCGGGTACAGACCCAGGCCCCGTCGCGGCGATGCTCGAAGTAGTTCAGGATCTCGTGCCCGCCCATATCCGGCCTCCGGACCAATTCCGGCGAATAACGCGACACCCCGACGGAAGTTCACGGAAAGTTGCAGCCGATCACCCGACCTTCGGGCAAGCTCGAGCATGGCGAACCGCTTGCGCCGACGCCCGGGCGGGGAGACAATCGGACCGTTCATGTCCGAGGACGCATCCCGATGCCGATCGCCCGCCGCGAGGCCCTGTTCCTGATCGCCGGCGCCGTCAGCCTGCCGGCCCGGGCCGCATCGCTGCAGAACGGCATGACGGCCTCCGCCTTCAGCTTCGCGCGGCCCGAAGGCGGCAGCCTGGCCCTGGCCGATCTGGCACCCAAGCCGATCCTCGTCGTCAACACCGCGACCGCCTGCGGCTACGCCCCGCAATTCTCCGGCCTGCAGCATCTCTGGACCCGGTTCGGCCCGCGCGGGCTGACGGTGATCGCGGTGCCGTCCGCCGATTTCGGGCGCCAGGAACCGCTCGACGGGATGGCGATCGCCGAGGCCGCGCGCAAGAATTTCGGGGTCACCTTCCCGGTGATGGCCAAGACCGGGGTGACGGGACCGCAGGCGCATCCGTTCTACCGCTGGGCCGCGTCCGAGAAGCCGGCCGAGACCCCGCGCTGGAACTTTCACAAATACCTGGTCGGCCGCGACGGCCACGTCGCGGCGGCCTTCGCGACCCAGGTCGAGCCGACCGATCCGCGGGTGATCGCGGCGATCGCCAAGGAGCTGGAGGCGGTGGGGTAGGGGGCGCTTCGCGAGAGTGGAAGCCCGGAACGTCTCTCCTCTATCCCACACACGACCTCATCCTGAGGTGTTAGCCGATTAACAATCGGCTAACCTCGAAGGAGGGCTCCAGAAGTCTCGAGCTAACTGGAGCCCTCCTTCGAGGTCAGTCCATCTCCGATGGACTGACACCTCAGGATGAGGTGAGAGGGTGGGACGGGCGTGGGCTCGATCGCCTGAGGTGCGCGCAAGCCCACGCCGAACCGATCAGGCCACCGCCTTCTGCGCCCCCGTCTGCACGTGGAAGTCCGGCCCGTTGCCGGTCTTCGCCACGTAGCCGGCCCGGATCACGAAGTCGCCGAAGCGCTCGCCCGTCTGACGGTCCTTCGCATAGGCCGCGAAGAGCGGATCGAGCTTCGGACGGATGTCGGCGGCGGTGACGTCCTCGGCGTAGAGCTTGCTCAGCCGCGAGCCATCGAAGGCGGCCCCGAGATAGAGGTTGTAGCGCTCGGGGCCGCGGCCGACGAGGCCGATCTCGGCGATGAACGGCCGGGCGCAGCCGTTGGGGCAGCCGGTCATCCGGATGGTGATGTCGTCGTCGGACAGGCCGTGCGAGGCCAGGCTCTCCTCGAGCTCGTCGATCAGACTTGGCAGGTAGCGCTCGCTCTCGGCGAGAGCCAGGCCGCAGGTCGGCAGCGCCACGCAGGCGAGGCTGTTGCGGCGCAGAGCACCGGCGCCGGTGGTCAGGCCGTATTCCTGGACCAGCGCGTCGATCTCCGCCTTCTTGTCCGCCGGGACGTTGGCGATGATGACGTTCTGGTTGCCGGTGAGGCGGAAATCGCCCTCATGGATCTCGGCGATGCGGCGCAGGCCCGCCAGGAATTGCGGCCCGCCCTCGACGTCCTTGATCCGGCCCGACGGTACGTACAGCGTCAGGTGGTGCTTGCCGTCGTCGCCCGCGACCCAGCCGTAGCGGTCGCCGTTGCCCGAGAAGGTGAAGGGCTTGGGGTCCTGGAAGGCGCGGCCGACCCGCTTCTCGACCTCGGCGCGGAAGGCCTTCAGGCCGTAGCGCTCGATCGTGTACTTGAGGCGGGCGTTCTTGCGGACGTTGCGGTTGCCCCAGTCGCGCTGGACGGTCATCACCGCCTCGGCGACCTTGAGGGCGTATTCCGGTTCCGCAAACAGCATCACGTCGGCGGTGCGCGGGAAGGTGTCGGTCTCGCCATGGGTCATGCCCATACCGCCGCCGACGGTGACGTTCCAGCCCGTCACCTTGCCCTTCTTGTCGAGGATCGCGATGAAGCCGAGATCGTGGGCGTAGACGTCGACCTCGTTGGAGGGCGGCACCGCCACGATGGTCTTGAACTTCCGCGGCAGGTAGGTCTTGCCGTAGACCGGCTCGACCTCGCTCGCATCCTCGCCGCCGACCACGCGCTCGCCGTCGAGCCAGATCTCGCGCCAGGCATTGGTCTTCGGCAGCAGGCTGTCGGAGATGTCCTTGGCGAGCTTGTAGGCAGCCTCGTGGGCGCCCTTCTGGGCCGGGTTCGTCGCCGCCATCACGTTGCGGTTGACGTCGCCGCAGGCCGCGATCGTGTCGAGCAGGGCCGCATCGATCGCCGCCATCGTGCGCTTGAGGTTCGACTTGATGACGCCGTGATACTGGAACGTCTGGCGCGTCGTCGCCCGCAGGGTGCCGTTGGCGTAGGTGCGGGCGATCTCGTCGAGGATCAGCCACTGCTTCGGCGTCACGACGCCGCCGGCGATGCGCAGGCGGATCATGAAGGAATAGGCCTTGTCGAGCTTCTTCTTCGTCCGCTCGGCCCGCAGGTCGCGGTCGTCCTGCAGGTACATCCCGTGGAACTTCACGAGCTGCCCGTCATCGTCCGAGATCGCGCCGGTGGCGTTCTTCAGGAGCCCCTCGGCGAGGGTGCCGCGCAGGTAGCCGCTGGCGATCTTGATGTGCTCGTTGGCCGACAGCTTGGCGGCTCGCGCCGCTTCCGCCTCGGTGATCGGGCGCTCGGTCGGCGGCGTCTCGTAGACGCGCTCGGCGGTGGGGGTGTCGGCGGTCTTGTGGTCGGCCATGGGGTGTGTCCGTTCGGGCGCCGGGTACGGCGCATCATCTACCAGCGTCCCAGGCGCCTGACAGCACTGAATGAGACGCGGGAACCCCTCATCGGGTGGGAGGAGGGGCGAGGGTTGAGGGTATGACGCCTCGGAACTGGTTGCAGGCGGAAGAGCCGAACCGTTGCCGGATCTGTCTCCCTTCTCCTCTCCCCGCGGGCGGGGAGAGGCCTTCGCACCCCTCGTCGGGTGCGAAGGTAGCCCGAAGGGCGAGGGTGAGGGGGTATCTCCGGAGGAGGCTCACTCGTCGAGACCCCCTCACCCTCGGCTGCCGCCTCGCCGCGCCGACGACAAGGTCGTCGCGGCCCTCTCCCCGCCCGCGGGGAGAGGGGAAACACGCACCCGGCGGTGGCGGGTCCCTAGTACACGTCCTGCTGGTAGCGGTGGCTGCGCTCCAGGCCGGCCACCGCCGCTTCCGCAGCCGCGGCATCGAGGCCCTTCACGTCGGCGAAGGCCCTCACCAAAGCCGCCCGCACGTCCTTGGCCATCGCCTTGGCGTCGCCGCAGACGTAGAAATGGGCACCGCCATCGAGCCAGGACACCAGCTCGCGCCGCTGCTCCCAGATCCGGTCCTGGACGTAGATCTTTTCCGGCTGGTCGCGGGAGAAGGCGACGTCGATGCGGGCGAGCGAGCCGTCCTCCAGGGCTTCCTGCCATTCGAGCTGGTACAGGAAGTCGTGGGTGAAGTGGCGGTCGCCGAAGAACAGCCAGTTGCGGCCCGGCGCCTCGGTGGCGCGGCGCTCCTGCACGAAGGCGCGGAACGGCGCCACGCCGGTGCCGGGGCCGACCATGATCACGTCGGTGGCGGGGTCCTTCGGCAGGCGGAAATGCTTGTTCGGCTTCACCCGCACCTTGAGCTTGGCGCCGTTGCGGATCCGGTCCGCGACGTGGACCGAGGCGACGCCCGTGCGCGCCCGGTCGTGGGTGGTGTAGCGCACCGCCGCGATGGTCAGGTGGGCCTCGTCGCCGACCTCGGCCCGCGAGGAGGCGATCGAGTAGGCCCGCGGCGGCAGCGGCCGGGTGATGTCGGTGAGGTGTTGCGCCGACAGCTTGGCCGGGTAGGTCTCGATCAGGTCGATGAGGTGCCGGCCCTCGATCCAGGCCCGGACCTCGTTCGATTCCATCAGGCGGCGGGCCTCCTCGTGGCCGGTGGCCTTGACGAAGCGCTCGACCGTCGCGGCCGACAGGGTGGTGATGTCGCGCTCGGCCAGCAGCGCCTGGCGCAGGACCGAGTCGCCCTCGAGACCGGCGGCCTTCAGGATCTGCTCGACCAGGGCCGGGTCGTTCTCAGGGTAGAGTTCGAGGGAATCGCCGGGTTCGTAAGCAGGGGCACCGTCCTCGAAGGCGAGCGCGAGGTGGATCGTCTCCTTGTCGGAGCGCGACGAGTTGAGGTTGACGTGCTCGATGACCTCGACGGTGACCGGATCGCGGCTGACCTCGGCCTCTTCGTCGGCGCCGGCCGTGCGGGCGAAGTCCACCGCCACGACGTTGCCCGCGGCCTCGGCCGGGGCGAGCGCCTTGAGGGCGTCCTTGATCCAGGCGGCGGCCGGCTTGTCGAAGTCGAGGTCGCAATCGATCCGCGGGAGCACGCGCTTGGCGCCCAAAGCCTCGAACCGGTCGTCGAGGCGCTTTCCGATGGCGCAGAACTCGGCATACGAGGTGTCGCCGAGCGCCAGGACGCCGAACTCGACCCCGTCGAGGCGCGGCGCGCCCTCGCCCATGATCTCGCCATAGGCGCGCACGGCCCGGGCCGGCGGCTCGCCCTCGCCCCAGGTGGCGGCGATGACGACGACGCGCTTCTCCTTCCCCAGGGCGGCCACGTCGAGATCGGCGAAATCGACGACCTTCGGCTTGAAGCCGTTCTTGCGGGCGAGCTTGGAGACGTCGCCGGCGAGCTTCTCCGAGTTGCCGGATTCGCTGGCGAACAGGATCGTCAGCGGTTCGGCGGCGCGGGGCGGGGCGGCCGGGGCGGGGGCCTCGGCGGCGGCGGCACCGCCCGCGGCGTCGAGGCCGGCGAGGAAGCCGGCCAGCCACGCGCGCTGAAGCGCGGTGGTGGAGCCGAGGGCGGCATCGAGATGGGCCCGCTCGGCGTCGCCGAAGGGAGCCGTGCGGGGGAGAAGCGCGGGGCGAGACATGCCCGCACAGATGTGCCCGCGCCGCGCCGGAGTCAACCGAAATGTTCTTTTTGAAGAACGCGCTAACGGGAGATCATCGTTATCGTCCGATGGCGTCGGAAGAGAAGATTATTTCCCGCTGGCGACGACGGGCTGGACGAAGGGGGCCGTCGGAAGCGGCAGGGCGGTGGTGCTCTTCACCTTCTCCATGGCGAAGCGCGAGGTGACGTTCTTCAGCGGCAGCACCGCGATGAGGCGCTTGTAGAAGGCGTCGTAGGCCTGCATGTCGGCCACCACGACGCGGAGCATGTAATCCACGTCCCCGGCCATGCGGTAGAATTCCAGCACCTCGGGCATGGCCGAGACGGTGGCGGCGAAGCGTTCCAGCCATTCGCGGGAATGGTCGCTGGTCTCGATCGAGACGAAAACCGTTAACCCTAGCCCCAACTTGACCGGGTCGAGCACCGCCACCCGGCGGTCGATGACCCCGTCGGCCTCGAGGCGCTGGATGCGTTTCCAGCAGGGAGTCTGCGACAGGCCGACGCGCTCCCCGATCTGGGCGATCGACAGGGTCGCGTCGTTCTGGAGCAGGGCGAGGATCTTCAGGTCGATGGCATCCACTGCGCGGCTCCGGTTTTGGAGAAGATTCTTTCAAGACTGACCCTCGGGAAGGGAACGGATTTCCTATGCGAGGGTTGGCCGGATCCCGAATAGGGCGAGATGCGGCTGCGAGGAGAATGAAAAACTCCGGGACCGCAGCCCAGCCATGCCTTGACAGTGTTCGGTATAGCGAACAGTTACCTCCCCACACAAGCAGCCAATCCCGGGCTCTCCATGACCCTTCCCCTCGACCGCGCGGCGCTGGACGCCCTTGCGGAAGAACTGGCGACGCGTCTGCGTCCCCTCGCCCTACAGGCGCGTCTCGCGCTGATCGACGCGACGGTGGACGGCCGGCTGGTCTTCACCACGAGCTTCGGCCTGGAGGACCAGGCCCTCACCCACGCGTTGCGCATGGCGAAGTCGCGCGCCGAGATCGTGACCCTCGATACCGGCCGGCTCTTCCCCGAGACCTACGACACCTGGGCCGAGACGGAAGCCGCCTACGGCTTCCGCATCCGCGCCTACGCGCCGGAGCGCGAGGCCGAGGAACGCTTCGTCGCGCAGGAGGGCATCAACGGCTTTCGCCATTCGGTGGCGGCGCGCCAGGCCTGCTGCGGCTTCCGCAAGGTCGAGCCCCTCGGCCGCGCTCTTGCCGGCGCCGCCGGCTGGCTCACCGGTCTCCGGGCCGGCCAGTCGGCGAACCGCGCCGAGACGCCGCTCGCCGAGGCCGACCACGCCCGCGGGCTGATCAAGCTCAACCCGATCGCCGACTGGACCCGCGAGGCGTTGGCCGAGCTGATCCACGGGAACTACGTCCCCTACAACGTGCTGCACGACCGGGGCTTCCCGTCGATCGGCTGCGCGCCCTGTACCCGCGCCGTGAAGCTCGGCGAGCCCGAGCGCGCCGGCCGCTGGTGGTGGGAGCAGGCGGGCAAGCAGGAATGCGGCCTGCATGTTCCCGGAGCCTCGGCCGGTGCCCCCGGCAGCGAGATCAGGCCCGGGCAGGAGCCCGGCGCCTTCGAGCCCGCCACATCGTCGCAATCATCCAATCCGGAGCTGGTCGCATGAGCGCCGCCCTCAAGGCCCGTACCGACGGGCTCGACCGTCTGACCCACCTCCAGCGCCTGGAGGCCGAGAGCATCCACATCATGCGGGAGACGGTCGCCGAGACCGAGAATCCGGTGATGCTGTACTCGATCGGCAAGGATTCCTCGGTCCTGCTGCACCTGGCGCTCAAGGCCTTCGCGCCGGGCCGGCTGCCGTTCCCGCTGCTCCACGTCGACACGACCTGGAAGTTCCGCGAGATGATCGCCTTCCGCGACCGGCGCGCCAAGGAACTCGGCCTCGATCTCCTGGTCCACACCAACCCGGACGGGCTCGCCCGCGGCATCGGGCCGGTGAGCCACGGCTCCGAGGTCCATACCGACGTGATGAAGACCCAGGCCCTGCGCCAGGCACTCGACAAGCACAAGTTCGACGCGGCCTTCGGCGGGGCGCGCCGCGACGAGGAGGCCTCGCGGGCCAAGGAGCGCATCGTGTCGTTGCGCACCGCGCAGCACCGCTGGGACCCGAAGCGCCAGCGCGCCGAGCCCTGGCACCTCTACAACATGAGGAAGCAGCGCGGTGAGTCGTTGCGCGTCTTCCCGCTGTCGAACTGGACCGAGCTCGATATCTGGCTCTACATCGAGCAGGAGAACATCCCGATCGTGCCGCTCTATTACGCGGCCGAGCGCCCCGTCGTGCAGCGCGACGGGCAGTTGATCATGGTGGACGACGAGCGGCTGCCGCTGAACCCTGGCGAGACGCCCGAGATGCGTCTCGTGCGGTTCCGGACGCTCGGCTGCTACCCGCTGACCGGCGCGGTGGAGAGCGACGCCGCGACCCTGCCGGAGATCATCGGCGAGACGCTGGCCGCCCGCACCTCCGAGCGGCAGGGCCGGGTGATCGACAAGGATGGCGCCGGCGCCATGGAGCGCAAGAAGCAGGAAGGCTACTTCTGATGACCGTGCATCAATCCACCCGCGCTTTCGGCTACGAGGCCTTTCTCGCCGCCCATCAGCGGAAGGAAGTGCTGCGGTTCATCACCTGCGGCTCGGTCGATGACGGCAAGTCGACCCTGATCGGGCGCCTGCTGCACGACACCAAGCAGATCTTCGACGACCAGGTCAGCGCGCTGGAGCGCGATTCGCGCCGCCACGGCACGCGGGGCGGCGAGATCGACCTCGCCCTCCTCGTCGACGGCCTCCAGGCCGAGCGCGAGCAGGGCATCACCATCGACGTCGCCTACCGGTTCTTCTCGACCGAGCGGCGCTCGTTCATCGTCGCCGACACCCCCGGCCACGTCCAGTACACCCGCAACATGGCGACCGGCGCCTCGACCGCCGAGGTCGCGGTGCTGCTGGTGGATGCGAGGAAGGGCCTCAGCCCGCAGACAAGGCGCCACGCGCTCCTGGTCTCGATGCTCGGCATCCGCCGCGTCGTGCTGGCGGTCAACAAGATGGACCTGATCGGCTGGTCCGAGAGTCGGTTCGACGCCATCGTCGCCGAGTTCCAGGCCTTTGCGAAAGGCCTGCGCTTCTCCGACGTCACCGGCATCCCGCTCTCGGCGGCGAACGGCGACAACGTCGTGCTGCCGGGCACCGCCGCGCCCTGGTACACCGGCGCGCCGCTGCTGCAATACCTCGAGGAGGTGCCCGCGCATGTCGAGGAGGAGGCCGCTCCCTTCCGCATGGCGGTGCAGTGGGTCAACCGGCCAAATTCCGACTTCCGCGGCTTCTCGGGCCTGATCGCGTCGGGTGCGGTCGCGGTCGGCGACCAAGTGGTGGTGGCGCCCGCCGGCACGCCGTCGACGATCGCCCGGATCTACACCTATGACGGCGACCTGCCGCGGGCCATCGCGGGCCAGTCTGTGACCCTGGTGCTGGCCGACGAGGTCGATGCCTCCCGCGGCAGCGTGATCACGGCGGCCGCGCAGGCCCCGATCGTCGGCGATCGGCTCGAGGTGCGGCTGTTCTGGGCCAACGAGACCGAGCTGACCCCCGGCGCGACCTACCTCGCCAAGATCGGCACCGTCACGGCGAATGCCGTGGTCGAGGCGGTGCGGGCACGCATCGACACCGAGACCGGGCAGGGCGTGCCGGCCGGGTCCTTGAGCGCGAACGACATCGGCGACGTGACGCTCAGCCTCGACCGCAAGGTCGCGGTCGATGCCTACCGGCAGAACCGCGACACCGGCAGCCTGATCCTGATCGACCGGGCGACCACCGACACCGCGGCACTCGGCCTCGTCCAGGCCCTGCCCGTCGCTTCGCAGGGCGGGACCAAGGTCGAGGCTCCGAAAACGGAAGCGAAGACCGAGGCGGCTCCCGCCGGCGGCGGCCTCCTCGGCTCGTTGAAGCGGCTGTTCCGCGGTTCGTCCCTAGCGCTCGCCGCCGGAGCCTCGCTCCTGGCCCTGGCGGGAGCTCCGGCTCCCGTCCGCGCCCAGACCCTGCTCAACGTCTCCTACGATCCGACCCGGGAACTGTACCGGGCGATCGACGCGGCCTTCGCCAAGGAGTGGAAGGCCAAGACCGGCGAGACCGTGACGGTGCGCGCCTCGCATGGCGGCTCCGGCGCCCAGGCCCGCTCGGTGATCGACGGGCTGCCGGCCGACGTGGTGACGCTGGCGCTCGCCAGCGATATCGACGCCATCGCCGCCCGCTCGAAGAAGCTGCCGGCCGACTGGCAGAAGCGGCTGCCGAACAACTCGACGCCCTACACCTCGACCATCGTGTTCCTGGTCCGCAAGGGCAACCCGAAGGGGATCAAGGACTGGAACGACCTGGTGAAGCCGGGAATCCAGGTCATCACCCCGAATCCGAAGACCTCGGGCGGGGCGCGCTGGAACTATCTGGCGGCCTACGCCTACGCGCTGTCAAAGAACAACAACGACGACGCCAAGGCGAAGGACTTCGTCACCGCCCTGTTCAAGAACGTGCCGGTGCTCGACACCGGGGCGCGGGGCGCCACCACCACCTTCGTGCAGCGGGGCCTCGGCGACGTGCTGATCGCCTGGGAGAACGAGGCGTTCCTCGCCGACGAGGAATTCGGCAAGGGCAAGTTCGACATCGTCGTGCCCTCCCTGTCGATCCTGGCCGAGCCTCCGGTGGCCTTGATCGACGCCAACGTCGACCAGAAGGGCACCCGCAAGCAGGCCGAGGCCTACCTGCAATTCCTCTACACGCCTGAAGCGCAAGCGATCATCGCCAAGAACTTCTACCGCCCGCGCGACGAGTCGGCGGCGGCGAAGGAGGACCTGGCCCGCTTCCCCAAGCTGAAGCTCGTCACCATCGACGACACCTTCGGCGGCTGGCCCAAGGCCCAGAAGACCCATTTCGACGATGGCGGCGTGTTCGACGCCATCCTGAAGTCCCGCCAATGAGCGGCGCCGCGGTCCTGCCCGCGGGGCGGGGAGCGGCCCGCTTCCGGCGACCGAGCGCGCTGCCGGGTTTCCGCCTGACCTTCGGGATCACGCTCACCTACCTGACCCTGCTCGTCCTCCTGCCGCTCGCGGTGCTGCTCCTGCGCGCCGCCAGCGTCGGCCCCGCCGGCCTGTGGGCGCTGATCACCGATTCCCGCAACCTCGCGGCGCTCAAGACCTCGTTCGGCCTGTCGCTGGCCGCCGCCGCGATCGACGCGGTGTTCGGGCTCCTGATCGCCTGGGTGCTGACCCGCTACCGGTTTCCCGGCCGGCGGATCATCGACGCGCTGGTGGATCTGCCCTTCGCGCTGCCGACGGCTGTCGCCGGCATCGCGCTCGCCAGCCTCTACGCGCCGAACGGCTGGCTCGGCGAGCCCTTGATGGCTCTCGGCATCAAGGTCGCCTACACGCCGCTCGGTATCCTGGTGGCGCTCGTCTTCGTCGGCCTGCCGTTCTGCGTCCGCACGGTGCAGCCGCTGGTCGCCGAGATCGACAAGTCGAGCGAGGAGGCGGCCGCCATCCTCGGCGCCTCGCGCTTCCGAGCGCTGGTCACCGTGATCCTGCCGCCCCTGATCCCCGCGATGCTCACCGGCTTCGCGCTCGCCTTCGCACGCGCCGTCGGGGAATACGGCTCGGTGATCTTCGTCGCCGGCAACCTGCCTTACGTCTCCGAGATCGCGCCCCTGCTGATCGTGATCAAGCTCGAGGAGTTCAACTATGCGGGCGCCACGGCCATCGCCGCCGTGATGCTGCTGATGTCCTTCACCGCGCTTCTCGCCATCAACCTCTTGCAGGATTTCAGCCGCCGCAGGTTCGGTCATGTCTGAGACCACCGTTCCCTCCATTCGCCCCGCTGCACGCGGCCCACATGCGGCTTTGACCGAGCCCCGCCCGGTCCGCATCGCGCTCACCGTGCTGGCAGTGGCGTTCCTCGCGCTGTTCCTGCTGCTGCCGCTCGCGGTGGTGTTCGTCGAGGCGCTGAGCAAGGGACTGGGGCCCTATCTCGCCAGCTTCGCCGAGCCCGACGCCCTCGCGGCGGTCCGCCTGACGCTCCTCGTCGCGGTGATCGCCGTGCCGCTCAACGTCGTGTTCGGCCTGTGCGCTTCCTGGGCCATCGCCAAGTTCGACTTCCGCGGCCGTAACCTGCTCATCACCCTCATCGACCTGCCGTTCTCGGTCTCGCCGGTGGTCGCCGGCCTGATCTACGTGCTGATCTTCGGGGCGCAGGGGCTGTTCGGGCCGTTCCTGCAACGCCACGGGATCGAGATCGTCTTCGCGGTGCCGGGCATCGTGCTCGCCACGGTGTTCGTCACCTTCCCGTTCGTCGCCCGCGAACTGATCCCCTTGATGCAGGACCAGGGCACCACCGACGAGGAAGCCGCGTTGACCCTCGGCGCCAGCCCGTGGCGGGTGTTTCGCACCGTGACCCTGCCGAACGTGCGCTGGGCCTTGCTCTACGGCGTGCTGCTCTGCAACGCCCGGGCGATGGGCGAGTTCGGTGCCGTCTCGGTCGTGTCGGGCCGCATCCGGGGGCTCACCAACACCATGCCGCTCCACGTCGAGATCCTGTACAACGAGTACAACTACGTGGCGGCGTTCGGCATCGCCTCGCTGTTGGCGCTCCTCGCGCTCGTCACCCTGGCGGGTAAATCTTTCCTGGAATGGCGCCACGCCGATGCGCTGGCCGGACGCGGAGGCCACTGAGATGACGGCAGGATTCGCTCCCACCGCCCTATCCCTGCGCCGCGAGGCGTCCGCCCGCCCGGTCGAGACGGCCTCCGCCGAGCGCCTGCGCCAGGCCGGCACGTCGGTCCGGGTCGACGGCATCGTCAAGCGCTATGGCGGCCCGGGCCCCGCGGCGCTCGAAGGCGTCAGCCTGGCGATCGAGCCGGGCGAGCTTCTGGCCCTGCTCGGCCCCTCGGGCTCCGGCAAGACGACGCTGCTGCGCGTCATCGCCGGGCTCGAGATCCCGGATGGCGGCCGGGTGTTCTTCGGTTCGCAGGACACCACCGACATCCCGGTCCAGAGCCGCGGCGTCGGCTTCGTGTTCCAGCACTACGCCCTGTTCCGGCATCTCACGGTGTTCGAGAACATCGCCTACGGGCTGCGCTCGCGCCCCGGGCCCACCGTCCGAAGGAGGACGAGATCCGCCGCCGGGTCGAGCGCCTGCTCGAACTCGTGCAACTGCCCGACCTCGCCAGGCGCTATCCGGGCCAGCTCTCCGGCGGCCAGCGTCAGCGGGTGGCGCTCGCCCGGGCGCTCGCGGTCGAGCCCTCGGTGCTGCTCCTCGACGAGCCGTTCGGGGCGCTGGACGCCCAGGTCCGCAAGGACCTGCGCCGCTGGCTGCGGGAGATCCACCGCGAGACCGGCCAGACCACGATCTTCGTCACCCACGACCAGGACGAGGCGCTGGAACTCGCCGACCGGATCGCGATCCTCAACAAGGGCCGCATCGAGCAGGTCGGTGCGCCGCACGAGGTTCAGGACCATCCGGCCTCGCGCTTCGTGATGTCCTTCGTCGGCGAGACCGCCCGCCTGGCCGCGGAGGTCGTGGGCCGCGAGGTCCGGGTCGCCGGCCGCACCGTGATCGCCGCGGAGGCCGGCTGGCCGCAAGGGCCGGTCGATCTCTGCCTGCGTCCCTGGGACCTCACGGTCGGGCAGGGGCCCGGCACGCTGCCGGGCACCGTGCGCGAATGGCGCCGGACCGGCCGGGGCACCGTGGCGGAGATCCTGCTCGACGGCGCCGAGGCCCCGGTCGAGGTGAAGGTGACGGATGTCTACGAGCCGGGCGACCGGGTCGCCCTGGTGGTGGGCGCGGCGCGGGTGTTCCCGCGGGGGTAGGCGGCGTGTCTGCCCTGAACCGGTCGCGGAGCCTGTCGGCGTGATGCGACCGACTTGAAACCCTCGACGACATCCCGGGCCGCGCAGCGGAATCCGGGATGCATGACCGCTGGCGGTGCAGACCGAAGCGGACCGCTTCCGCTTCATCCTGGACGGTGAGCGATGATGGATCCCGGATTCTCGTCTTCGAGGAGCGCCGGGATGACGTCGGGAGACGTCAGCATCACCGTCAGGTCGTTCGAGGGACCCGCGCGAACAGGCGTTCCGATCGCGTCCGTGCCCACCGCTCCACGAGCCGGGGCGCCCTGCGCCGCCTGGAACAGGCGCTCGCTCGTCAGCTTCAGGAAATAGAACCCGAATTCCGGGTTCTGGTAGTAGAGCTGCTTCACGTCCGTGTAGGCGACCCCGAGCACGATGCCGGGTTCGGTGCAGACCAGGGTGCCGGTGCGCAGGTTCCCGGGCGAGAGCATGCCGAGTTCGCCCACGATGGCGCCGGGCCGGATCTCCAGGCCGAGTTCCTCGATGCGGAAGCGGCCGCCCTCGATCAGGAACATCTCGTCGGCCGGGTCGCCCTTGCGAAACAGCACCTCGCCGGCGGCGACGCGCCGGGATTCGCCGAAGGGCCGGAGCCAGTCGAGGGAAAGGTCGCCCTCGGCCGCGCGCTCGACGTCGCGGACCAGCCGGACCATCTGGTAGAGCCGCCAGAGGTTGAACGGGATCTGGATCGCCTCGGTGAGCACCACCGGCATGCTGCCGGTGAGGAGCCCGTAGGTGATCACCGCCATGCTGGCGAGGATCGACACGACCCGCAGCGGGATCATCGTGCTCATGGCGGTCGACGCGATGGTGAGCGCCGTCCCGAGATAGCCGATCGCCTCGACCCAGTTCGCCGCGACCCAGTCCAAGGCCGGCGCTCAGCGCCGCCCGGCTGCCGATCCGCCGACGCGGCCGGACCCGGGCGCTTCCTCGGCGCCGCCGGCCCGCAACCGGGTCCCGGGTGCGCCGGCGGTCGGGGTGCCGAGCTTGGGCCGCTGGATCAGGCGGGTGGCCGCGGCCTCGACCGCCGGAGCGGCCGCCGCGCTGAACAGGGCATTCAGCTGCGCCTTCTGCGGGGTGGGGGCCGGCACGGGAGCCGTCCGCGCGCGCAGGGGGAGGATGGCGCCCAGGGCTGCCGGATCCGCCGTGGCGATCTGGATCGAGGCCGGGCGGGCGGGCGGAAGCGGCACGGCGACCGGCGGCGGGCTCGCGACCAGCGCCTCCGCCAGGGCGGCGAATTCCGACGGGCGCCGCGGCGGCAGCGGAGCGGCGGACAGGGCGGGCTTGCCCGGCACGTCCGGGGCCGGCTCGGCCGCGCCGGCCTCCGGCTCGGGGGGCGCGACGGGCGCGGCCTCCGCCGGCTCCGGCAGGGCGGCCTGACGGGAGGCGGCCTGCGGCAGGAGGGCGGCGGGCGCGACCGGGGCGGCGGGTGCCGCGTAGGCGAGGGCGTCGCGTGCATCCTCCGGCTGGGCGCTCGCCAGCGCCACCGGGCGGACGCGGCCCGCGCGGCCCGACAGCACCACGGGGGCGGGCGGCGGGGCGGCGGCGGGCTTCGACCCGCCGAACAGCATGGCGAAGAACTGGCCGACGACGTTCGGGCTGTCCTCCTCGTCCGCGGCCGCGATCGCCTGGCTCACGCCCATCACGCTGCCGCCGCGGGCCAGGATCTCGGCCCGGGCGCTCTCGTAGCCCGCCAGCGGCCGGCCGTCGGCGGGCAGGTGGACGGTGCGCCCGTCGGGAAACAGCCGGGCGAGCTGGTCGTGGCTCATCCGCGGCCAGGACCGGACCGAGCCGACGTCGAGATGGACGAAGGGGCTGTTGGCCTGCGGGTACCAGCCGACGCCGCCGCGCTGCATCCGCATGCCGATCGACCGGATCTGGTCGATCGAGACATCGGCGAGATAGAAATCCATCGCCTTGCCGAGCATGTGCTGGCTGTGCTCGGCCACCGCGCGGGAGCGACGGCGCAAGGCGGCGTTGGTCTTGGGCGAGCGATAGGCCGAGACGACGTGGATCGCGTCCTGCGAGCCGACGGCGCGGTGGGCCTCCCACACCACGTCGAACAGGCGGGGATCCATCTTGGTCGGTTCGTCGAGGCGCCAGTCGCGCAGCAGCCAGTTCAACTGCTCGAGGGCGGCCCGGTCGTAGCGCCCGTCACGCTTGAACGTGATCGCGGCGCTCTCCTTGGTGTGCTCGTGGAAGATCGAGATCGTGCGGGTGTCGCCGTTGGCGACCGCGTCCTGGGTGCCGCTGGTCGAGCCGAACACCGCCGCCACGCAGGCGATCAGCGCCAGCACGCCGCGCCGGCAGGAGCGTGACGGGATGGAGGGAGAGTCCTGGGCCGGGTCGGCCGCCCTGCGGCCGGCACGCTTGAGCGCTCGCACGATCCCCTCATCCTCGCTCGGGCCGCGTGGGCGCCATGGTGAACGCAGGGTTGCCGAAAACCGTCAACAAACGGTTACCGGGTCCCCGCGACAGGATGGGTGGCAGGGTTAAGCCTCAACCGTGGCGAAAATCGGCCCGGCTTCACGATCCCGTGTGCGTGTACAGCCATCGTGACGAGCCCCTGAGCCGATGCTCAGAGGCGAGTCGAAAATAGTCCAGACGGTCGTCCTTCAGAGATTATCGCCATGCATCCCCCCTGTCCCGAAACGAGAGGGCGAAGGGCGGTGGCGAGACGATTCGCGTCTCTTCCAGAGTCTACGAGAATTTTCGGCGATGCAAAATATATTTCGCCGATTTTTTTCGCACTTGCGAGATGATGCCCGCCGTGATTTGGTTCATCGCGTTCCGGGATGGTTCGATGTTCCGGTACGACAAGGCCGATCGAGGGGCGGGGACATGGGCGACGCGAGCCAGCAGGCCGAGCGGCTGTCGGGATACAAGGTCGAGGAACGCCGGAACTCGATCTCCGGCCTGTCCTCCGGCGCCTTCATGACGGTGCAGCTGCATCTCGCCCATTCGCGCAAGTTCGTCGGCGCCGGCATCATCGCGGGCGGACCCTATCGCTGCGCCGAGTCGTTCCGGGGCGGGGCGGTCGTGGCGGCCGACGCCTACACGCTGGGGGCGCTCGCCATCGGGATGAACCCGCTCATCCCCGCCATGGCGCCGGACGTGGACGACCTCGTCGCGCTGACCCGGAGCACCGAGAGCGCCGGCGGCATCGACCGGCTCGAGAACCTGGCGGGCCAGCGGCTCTACATCTTCAGCGGCCAGTCCGACTGCGTCGTCTATCCCGACGTCGTCCGGCGCACCCGCGACTTCTACGAGGCGATCGGCGTCGATCCGCGGGACATCCGGTACGACGGCAGCGTCGATGCCGGCCACGCGATCATCACCGACAACCTCGAGGACTCGCCGCTGCCGGTGAACCGCCCGCCCTACATCAACAACGGCCGGTTCATGCAGTCGCACCGGATCCTCCGGCAGATCTACGGCGACCTGAAGCCGCCGGCGGAGCAGGCGACCGGGCGGCTGATCCGCTTCGACCAGGGCGAATTCTTCGAACGCGAGCCTCGCGCGAGCATGAGCGCCTTCGGCTACGCCTACGTGCCTTCCAGGGTCCTCGCGGGCGGGACGGCGGCCGGGGTCCATATCGCGCTGCACGGCTGCAAGCAGGGCTACAACTACGTCAACTACATCCGCGGCCTGCCCGACATCGCCAACCAGCCGCCCTACGGCAACCGCTACATCACCACCACGGGCTACAACCCGATCGCCGAGAGCAACGACCTCATCGTCCTCTACCCGCAGGCCGAGGGCAGCGACGGCGGCGTGATGCAGAACCCGGACGGGTGCTGGGACTGGTGGGGCTACAGCGCGGACGACCCGCACGCGCCCGACTATTATTCGAAGAACGCGATCCAGATCAGGGCCATCGACCGCATGCTCGATCGCCTCACCGGCCAGGACAGTTGAGGATTTTTCCGCGATGACGCGTCAGGCCACGCCTCCCGAAACCATCGCCGCCCTGCCCCTCACCGCCTTCGTGCGGACGGCGTTCAGCGCGGCCGAGTGCCTGCCGGCAAAGGCCGCCGCCGCGGCGCCGGCCGGCGCGGACGTGCCGCTGCGGCGCAGCGCGGCCGTCACCGAGATCGCGACGCTCTGCGCCACCAACGCGGTCGGCACGGCGGAACTCCTGTCGGTGCGCCCGACCCCGGACGTCCTCGACGACATCGTCGCGATGCAGGCGGCCTTCATGCGCCAGATCTGGAGCATCGACCTGGAGTGGCGCACCGGGCTGATGCGCATCGCCGAGGGCGCGCTGGCTCTGCGCAAGGCTAACACCGTGTCGAAGATCATGGAGCAGGATCTCAACCTCGTCGGCCAGTACGGCGACCTGATGACGGTCTACGCGACCAGGACGGCCGCCCTGATCGAGAATGCCAGCGTCGGCTACTCGTTCTGGCTGAGCAAGAAGGTCAAGGAGATGCAGGCCGGGACGGCTGCGTCGTAAGAGACGTGCCCTTCAGGGCATCAGGCTCGCCGTGCAGACTTCTCGAACCGCTCGATCATCGCAGACCCGATCCTTGCGATGCTTCGGTCATCGCAAGGGTTCGGCGGTTCCGGATTCCGGGCTCCGCTCTCGCGGCCTCGGAATGACGCGGAGAGGGTCGGAACTGTCGAGCGACCCAAACGGGCCGTGATGAGACCGCCGGGGGTATGCCCCCGGCGCCCCTCGTCTCAGGGGCTGAAGATTAGCGTGAGGTAGGTCAGGAACACCACCAGGTGGACGGCGCCCTCCAGCACCGTCGTGCCCTGGCGCGAGAAGGTGATGACGCTGAGCAGAAGCGTCATGGCGAGCACCGCCATCTCGGCCGGCGCCAGGCCGAGCACCACCCGCTGGCCCGAGACGAGGCCGATGACCAGCACCGCCGGCACGGTGAGGCCGACCGTCGAGGTCACGGCGCCGAGGCAGAGGTTGATCGCCCGCTGGAGCTGGTCGCGCCGGATCGCCTTGACGGCGCTGATGCCCTCCGGGGTGAACACGATGGCCGCGATGATGACGCCGCCGAGCGCCGAGGGGGCGCCGAGCGCCTTGATGCCGTGGTCGAGGATCGCCGCGAGGCTCTTCGACAGGAGCACGATCGGCAGGAGGCTGACGAGGAGCAGCCCGGCATGGCGCAGGATCGCCCCCCGTCCCGCATCCGGGTGGGGCGCCTTCTTCTCCACCACCGTGCCCGGCTGGACGAAATCGGTGAAGAAGTCGCTGTGCCGGCCGGTCTGGAGCAGCAGGAAGATGCCGTAGAGCACCACCGTCAGCACCGAGAACGCCACCGCCTGGAACGCCGTCAGCGAGCCGTCCGGGGTCGAGGTGGTAAAGTTCGGGATGATGAGCGCGATGGTGGTGAGCGGGATGATCGCCGCCAGATAGGCGCCGGCGCCGTCGAGGTTGTAGTTCTGGCGGTGGTGGCGCAGGCCGCCGAGGATCAGCCCGAGCCCGACGAGACCGTTCATCACGATCATGATGACGGCGAACATCGTGTCGCGTCCGAGGGTCGGGGCGGCCTTGGCCCCGAGCATCACGGCGGCGACGAGCGCCACCTCGATGATGACGATCGACAGGGTCAGGATCAGGGTGCCGTAGGGCTCGCCGAGGCGGTCGGCCAGTTCCTCGGCCTCGTGCACCACCCCGAAGGCCGACCACAGGATGACCAAGAACAGCCAGGCGAACAGGCCCGCCGCCACCAGCGGCGCATCGAGCCCCCCGAGCCAGCCTCCGCCGAACACCGCGAAGGCCGCCACCGTCGCCCACGCCACCGCCAACCGCACGACCATCATCTGACCCACGCCACTCCCTTGTTGCGTTGCCGCAACCGTAACGCAGGATGCGGGGTCGTAAAGGCGAATCAGCCCCGGTGGGCGAAGGTCCAGTACAGCTCGCGGGCCTTGCGGAACAGCGGGCCGGGCGCAAAGGTCCGCTCGTCGAGGGCGGTCACCGGCACGACCTTGGCGTAGTTGCCGACGGAAAACACCTCGTCGGCGCCCATCAGGTCGTCGACCGTGAGGGTCTTCTCCACCACCGTGACCCCGGCCTCGCGCAGGAGCGCGATCACCCGGCCGCGGGTGATGCCGGCGAGGAACGTGCCGTTCGGCACGGGCGTATAGACCACGCCGTCGCGGGCCATCAGCACGTTGGCGGTGGCGAACTCGGCGACGTTGCCGAGCGCGTCGCGCATCAGGGCGTTGCCGAAGCCGCGCGAGGCGGCCTCGGCGATCGCCCGCGAGCTGTTCGGGTAGAGGCAGCCGGCCTTGGCGTCGAGGGGGGCCATGTCCGGCGTCGGGCGCCGGAACGGCGACAGGGTGGCGGTGAAGCCGGTCGGCGGCGGCATCGGCGCCTCGTAGAGGCACAGGCACCAGGCGGTCGAGGCGGGATCGAGCCGCACCGCGCCGCCCAAGCCCCCTTCCGCCCAGTACATCGGCCGGATGTAGAGCGCGGCGTCGGCCGCGAACCGGGTCAGCCCGTCCCGCACCAGTTCGGCCCAGGTGCCCTCCGCCACTACCGGTTCGAGGCCGAAGGCGGCGGCCGAGCGGTTGATCCGGGCGAGATGCAGGTCGAGATCCGGGGTCACGCCCTCGAAGGCCCGGGCGCCGTCGAACACCGACGAGGCGAGCCAGGCGGCATGGGTGCGCGGCCCCATCATCCGCACGTTGCCCGGGTGCCAGGCGCCCTCGAAATAGGTCCAGGTGTCTTCCGTCATCTCGTCCGTCGCGGCCATCGCCCGCTCCCGCTCGTCCAGGCCCGCATGATGGCGCGGCCCGGCGCCGGCTGTCCATGCGGGGCGGCCCGCACGAGACGGGGGAGAGGGTTGCGGGGCGAGGGGGGAGAGGCAGGGCAGAAGAGAGGACAGGCGTCAGGCGACGTCGAAATCGCCCGGGCATCCGGCCAGCAATTCGAGGGTGCGCATCACCGCCATGCCGACGCGGTCGGCGTCGAACTTGCCGTCCGCGGTCGCCGGCTCGACGCCGACCGGGCCGATCTGGCCCTGGGGCGTGTCGATCACGACCTGGTACACGCCGCTCTGCGGCCCCGAGCGGGCACGCACCAGCGACACGGCGTGCCGGCCGACCTCGCCGTAGGTCTTGACGACTTGCACGGGACCGTCGGCGCGGGCCGTCCTCGCTTCGTCGGCCGGGGCCTTCACATGCGCCTTGGAAGAGGGGGCCTTGGAAGAGTGGGTTTTGGACGAATGGGCTTTGGAGGTGCGCTGGAAATCCGGACGGATGACGTTGTCCATCTGCCTCTCCCGCTGATTGCCGCTCAGTCTGTCATCGCAGGATTGCGTGCGGATTACGCGGATTGTTGCGTGCGGGCATACGGCAGCGCCGCCCGCGGCGGGAGCCGGGGCGGTGCGACGGGGAGAGGCGGTGATGCGGGCGCTTGCCCGGAGGCCGTCAGACGCTTTCCGATCGATCGATTCGCGATGCGGAAAGCGGCTTCGCTCAAGCGTGTGAAGCCTAAGGCTTCGCCGCGCGGGCTGGTGATGCGAGATCCGGAAGGGATCGTCCGGATGTCGCATCAATCGTCGCGGTGGTGCCGGTGCCTGCCCGGGTGGTGGCCTGCCCTCATCGGGCGGCTCAAGCTCGCGGCGCGCTGCTTCTGCGCCGGGTCGAGGGTGGCGTAGAGCGGCTGGGAGGCGTCGGCGAGCTTGCGCAGGGCGTCGGCGCGCGCCGCGAGCGCGTCGGCCCGGGCCCGGAGCGCGTCCGGCGCCGTCTCGGCCACGGGATCGCGGTCGCGCTCCCGCCGGGCCTCGCGCTGGTCGCGCCGGACCTTGGCGAGGTTGCGCATCGCGTCCTCGACCGGCGGCCACAGCTTCTCCTGGTCGGGCGCGAGCTTCAGGCCGGCATGCAGGGCCGCGACCCGCGCATCGGTGAAGGCCTGGGCATCCTCGGCGCTGAGGCGAGGCCGGCCCGCCCCGTCGCCGGCATGAGCGACCTGCATCGGCCGGGGCGTGTCCGTCGCCTGCGCCAGCGCGGTACCGAGCATCCCCGCGCCGAAGATCCCGGCCAGAATTCCGGTGGTGAGCGTGCGTCGCATGACACGGATCCTCGCGCGGCCGCCCATCGGGCCGCCGAGGAAGAGACTAAGCACGGCCTTGTGGCCCCGACCTCGCCGGAAGGTTACGGTTTCGTCACCCGGCGCCGGTCGACGAGGTGGCAGATCACGACCGCCGAGCAGCAGACGGATGCGACCGGCCTGGCGCTGCCCTTGCCGAGGCTGCCTTTCCCGAGGCCGCCTTGCCCGACGCCGCCTTGCCCGACGCCCGGAGCCGCCTGCGCCGCGCCGGGCGGTCCGAAGAAGATCGTGGTCACCCTCAACCTCCGTCTCTCGCGATCGTCCCGCCGGTCGCGGGCCTCGTCGCCACCAGACGACACCCTGGCGGCAGGCGGCGGAACCTCACCGATGGTCGTAGTCCGCGGGCGCGAACGGAGCGGGGCCGCAGCCTTTGCGGGCGCGATCACGAGCCTCGTGCGATTTCCGGAAGGCGACGCTGAAACCCTCTCTTTCGCCGGTTTGTTAGTGCTTGCTCCCGAGGGGCCCGGTCCGGGATCCCGCGACCGGGAGTCCCGCACGAAGAGTCAGGTGTCCCATGCATCGTCGTCTCGCACTGACCGCCATCGCCTCGGCGGTGGTCATTCCCTCCCTCGTCTCGGTGGCGGTCGCCCAGCCGCAGGGAGGCCCGACCGCGGCGGCGACGGGCAATACCGGCGCCCGGATGGGCGAGGCCGAGGCCAAGCATGCCGCCGACACCCTGGCGGCCGGCTCGGCCTCCCTGGCCGCGAGCCGCGTCGCGCTGCAGAAGGCCTCTGACGACGACGTGAAGCAGTTCGCGCGCTTCGAGGTCGCCGAGCAGGAGACCGTCGCCGACGTGCTCAAGGCGATGCGCGACCCGTCCCAGGCCGCGAGCGGCCAGGTGAAGCCGCCGGCCGAGCCCGAGGTCACCGGCCAGCTCGATCCGAAGGGCAAGGCGATGCTCGACAAGCTCGAACAGGCCAAGTCCGGCAAGGCCTTCGACATCGAGTATGTCCGGGGCCAGATCGAGGGCCACCAGGCGCTCCTGAAGATCCAGGAGGCCTATCTCGCCACCGGCAAGGACCGGGAGAACCTCGGTGTCGCCAAGCTCGCCCGCGGCCAGATCCGCGAGCACTTGGCGCTGCTGGCCGAGATCGAGAAGGATCTGAAGGACTGAGAACCCGCCCCGCTGGCCGAACGGTCCCGGCACCCCTCGCGTCGTTCCGGGCTCCGCCTGCACGGGCCCGCCATGACGCGGTGGTTGTCGGACGGGTCGAGGAAACGAAGGAGCGTCCCCGTCTGCAGGAAAGGGCGGCGGCCTCGACGGCCGCCGCCCACCTCACCTCAATGCGCGTGCGCGCCCGACGCCCCGATGCCGGTCTCGGAACGCACGTACTGCGCCTCGAACGCCGCCCGCTCGCGCTTTGCCCGGGCGGAGTTGTCGATCTTCGACACCGCCCAGATGCCGAGGAACGCCAGGGGCATCGAGAACAGGGCCGGGTTGTCGTAGGGGAAGAGCGCCGCCGGATGACCGAAGGTCGTGACCCACACCGCCTTCGACAGCACCACCATCACGACGGCGCTGACGAGGCCGATCAGGCCGCCGACGAGGGCGCCGAGCGTGGTCGTGCCCTTCCACAGGATCGACATGGCGAGAACCGGGAAGTTGCAGCTCGCCGCCACCGCGAAGGCGAGGCCGACCATGAAGGCGACGTTCTGGTTCTCGAACACGTAGCCGAGATAGATCGCCACGATGCCGATCACGACGGCCGCGATCTTCGACAGCCGCACCTCGCCGGCCTCGGTCGTGCGCCCGCGGGCGAAGACCTGGGCGTAGAGGTCGTGGCTGACCGCCGAGGCGCCGGCGAGCGTCAGGCCGGCCACCACGGCGAGGATGGTCGCGAAGGCCACCGCCGAGATGAAGCCGAGGAAGAGCGAGCCGCCGGTGGCGTTGGCCAGATGCACCGCCGCCATGTTGCTGCCGCCGATGAGCCCGGCGATCCGGTCGTAGCCGCCATTCGCCCCGGCCTTGAAGTAGCTCGGGTCGCTCATCAGGAAGGTGATGGCGCCGAAGCCGATGATGAAGGTCAGGATGTAGAAGTAGGCGATGAGCCCGGTGGCGTAGAACACCGACTTGCGGGCGGCTTGCGCGTCCGACACGGTGAAGAACCGCATCAGGATGTGGGGCAGGCCGGCGGTGCCGAACATCAGGCCGATGCCGAGCGAGAGCGACGAGATCGGATCGGCGACGAGGCCGCCCGGCGCCATGATCGCCTCGTGCTTGGGGTGCTCGGCGACCGCCGCGGCGAACAGGGCCTCCGGGTTGAAGCCGTAGCGCCACAGCACGGCGAGGGCCATGAAGGACGCGCCGGCCAGCAGCAGGCAGGCCTTGATGATCTGCACCCAGGTCGTCGCCTTCATGCCGCCGAAGGCGACGTAGACGATCATCAGGATGCCGACCGCGATGATGGCGGTGAGGTAGTCGAGGCCGAACAGGAGCTGGATCAGCTTCCCGGCGCCGACCATCTGGGCGATCAGGTAGAACGCCACCACCACGAGGGTGCCGGTCGCCGACAGGATGCGGATCCGGGTCTGGTCGAGGCGGAAGCTCGCCACGTCGGCGAAGGTGAACTTGCCGAGGTTGCGCAGGCGCTCGGCGATCAGGAACAGCACGATCGGCCAGCCGACCAGGAACCCGATCGAGTAGATCAGCCCGTCGAAGCCCGACGAGAACACCAGGCCCGAGATGCCGAGGAACGAGGCCGCCGACATGTAGTCGCCGGCGATCGCCAGCGCATTCTGGCCGGCCGAGATGCCACCGCCGGCGGCGTAGAAGTCCGCCGCCGACTTCGAGCCCGACGCGGCCTTGTAGGTGATGCCCAGCGTGGCGAGCACGAAGAGCAGGAACATGACGACGGCGGTCCAGTTCGTCGCCTGCTTCTGCACGGCGCCGAGATCCGGCCCGGCGGCCAAGGCCGCGCCGGCTCCGACGAGGGTGAGAAGCGCCACGATGGCGATGCGGCGCGCGTTCATCGGCCGAGCTCCCGGTTCAGGTCGCGGGTCAGGTCGTCGAAGCGGCCATTGGCCCGCGCGACGTAGATGCCGGTCAGCACGAAGGCCGAGACGATGACGACGAGGCCCAGCACGATGCCCAGCGAGGTCACGCCGGAGCCGACCTTCGTCGCCATCAATCCATGCGCGAAGGCGACGAGCAGGATGAAGACGAGGTAGATCGCCAGCATCGCACCGGACAGGATCCAGGCGAAGCGGGTGCGTTCCTGCACCAATCGGCGGAATGTCGGGCTCGCCTGAACCCGTGCGGTATCTGCCTCTGCCATCGGCGGGCCTCCCTTATGTTTCTGTTCTGTGATCGGGCACGGTTCCGCGGCGCGCCGGACGCGGCACGGGACGATGAAACCGGTGCTTCGATCTGTCTGGATGCCTGGTCTTGTCAGGCTTCAGCTTGCGCCGGGCGTGGTTGCTGCGGCGCAAAAATCCCGATGACGCGATTCTCTGGCGAATGCCAGCGCAAAGGGAGAGAAAATGCCCGCGATGCGACGAAGGTCTGAGACATGCGACCGTCTCCCGCGGGACTAAAGAGCCGGGGCCCGGCGTGAGGCCCCGGCGTCGCGATCACTTGGCGCGGTTCTGCCGGTTCTCGATCAGGTCGTCGACCACCGCCGGCTCGGCGAGCGTCGAGGTGTCGCCGAGGGAGGAGAACTCGTTCTCGGCGATCTTGCGCAGGATGCGGCGCATGATCTTGCCCGACCGGGTCTTGGGCAGGCCCGGCGCGAACTGGATCAGGTCGGGCGAGGCGATCGGCCCGATATCCTTGCGCACCCAGGCGACCAGCTCCTTGCGGAGTGCGTCGGTCGGCTCCTCGCCCTGCATCAGGGTCACGTAGGCGTAGATGCCCTGGCCCTTGATGTCGTGGGGATAGCCGACCACCGCGGCCTCGGAGACCTTCGGGTGGGCGACGAGCGAGGATTCGACCTCCGCCGTGCCCATCCGGTGGCCAGAGACGTTGATGACGTCGTCGACCCGGCCGGTGATCCAGTAATAGCCATCAGCATCGCGCCGGCAGCCGTCGCCCGAGAAGTAGCGGCCCGGGAAGGTCGAGAAGTAGGTCTGGACGAAGCGCTCGTGGTCGCCCCACACGGTCCGCATCTGGCCCGGCCACGAATCGTCGATGCAGAGGTTGCCCTCGCAGGCGCCCTCCTGGACGACGTTGTCGCCGTCCACCACCACCGGCTTGACGCCGAAGAACGGCCGGGTCGCCGAGCCGGGCTTGAGCGGGGTCGCGCCGGGCAGGGGGGTGATGAGGATGCCGCCGGTCTCGGTCTGCCACCAGGTATCGACGATCGGGCAGCGCTCGTCGCCGACGACCCGGTAGTACCATTCCCAGGCCTCGGGATTGATCGGCTCGCCGACCGAGCCGAGCACGCGCAAGGTCTTCCGCGAGGTCTTCTTCACCGGCTCCTCGCCGGCGCCCATCAGCGAGCGGATCGCCGTCGGGGCGGTGTAGAAGATGTTGACCTTGTGCTTGTCGACCACCTCCCAGAACCGCGAGATCGACGGATAGGTCGGGATGCCCTCGAACATCAGGGTGGTGGCGCCGTTCGCCAGCGGCCCGTACAGGATGTAGGAGTGCCCGGTGACCCAGCCGACATCGGCGGTGCACCAGTAGATGTCACCCTCGTGGTAGTCGAAGACGTATTGGTGCGTCATCGACGCATAGACGAGGTAGCCGCCGGTGGTGTGGACGACGCCCTTCGGCTGGCCCGTCGAGCCCGAGGTATAGAGCAGGAACAGCGGGTGCTCGGCCTCGACATGGGTGACCGGGCACTCGTCGGTGACCTGGGCAGCGGCGGCGTCGTAATAGACGTCGCGGACCGGATCCATCTCGACGGCGCCGCCGGTGCGGCGCACCACGACCACGTGGTCGACGCTGTCGGCGGGAAGGCGCTGGATCGCCGCGTCGACATTGGCCTTCAGCGGCACCTTGCGGCCGCCGCGCAGGCCCTCGTCGGCAGTGATGACGAGCTTCGAGTCGCAGCCCTGGATGCGTCCGGCGAGGGAATCCGGCGAGAAGCCGCCGAACACCACCGAGTGGATCGCGCCGAGGCGGGCGCAGGCCAGCATCGCGTAGGCGGCTTCCGGGATCATCGGCAGGTAGATGGTGACCCGGTCGCCCTTGGAGACGCCGCGGTTGCGCAGGACGTTGGCCATCCGGCACACCTCCGCGTGCAACTCGCGGTAGGTGATGTGTCGCGATTCCGACGGGTCGTCGCCTTCCCAGATGATCGCGACCTGATCGCCGCGGGTCTCGAGGTGGCGGTCTATGCAATTGTAGGCGGCGTTGGTGACGCCGTCGGAGAACCACTTGATCGAGACGTCGCCGGGGCCGAACGTCGTCTCCTTCACCTTGGCATAGGGCGTGAACCAGTCGATCCGCTTGCCGTGCTCGCGCCAGAACGCCTCGGGATCCCGGATCGAGGCGTCGTACCAGGCCTGATACTTGGCCTCGTCGATATGCGCCCGCGCGCGCGCATCCTGGCTGACCTCGACGACCCGCTGGCTCATGGCGCTCTCCCTGCTGTGCCGCGCCCGGTTGGAAGCGGGCTGGTTGCGGCCGGTTTAGTCACCCGCCCGCCGCGCCCGCAACCGCTCATTCCGTCTAATGCAGAGCGGATTAATGCGTCGGAGTCCGACGTAACGGCTACTCGGTGCAGCCGGTGCAGATGCCGATATCGATGTGGCGCTGGAGCGCGCGGTCGCGCTCGCGCAGTTCCGGGGTCAGGCCGGCATCGGGGCCGAGCGCCGCGCCCGGGGCTTGGTCTGGCCGACGCCGGTGGTCTCGCGGGGGGCGATGGAGCCGGTGACGGCGGGATCGCGCATCGGCGGCTCGGTCTGCGCCAGCAGCGGGCCGGGGGCGAGGGCCACCGTGAACAGGGCGGCGACGAGATGCGGGTAACGCATGTGAGGCCTCCTTCGATCGTCCGAAGCACCTGGAGGTGATCTCCAGGTTCTGCCCAAGGACAACGTCAGGGCATCGCCCGGGTTCACGATCGATATGTGCGCCCGAGCACTTGCCTGCCGGTACGGCAGCGGGTGCTCCTCCGCCTCGTGAATTCGGGGCGATCGCGCGAGGCGCAAGGCTGTCCCCGATCGAGAAATGGCGCTGGATTCCCCTCTCCCCGCCCGCGGAGAGAGGGGATGTCCCGCGCCATTTCTTTTGCCCGGATCAGCCCCCTGCCCAAAGCGGGAAGGCCGTTGCCCGCTCAATACGTCCAGCGCTGCGCCTTGGCGACGAGGAAGTCCCGAAAAGCCTGGACGCGGGCGACCGTCCGCATCTCCTCGGCATAGACGAGGTAGCTCTCGAGGTTCGGCATCTCGTAGTCGCGCAGCACCTGCACCAGCTGCTCGTTCCCGTCGGCGACGTAGTCCGGCAGGATGCCGATGCCGGCGCCGGTCTCGACCGCGAGCTGGAGCGCCGAGATGTTGTTGACCGTGAAGTGGATGGTGCGGTGCTCGCGCCCCTCGCGGCCGACGGTGGCGAGCCAGTGGGTCGCCATCAGGTAGGACGGCTGGTCGCCGCCGAACGAGACCAGGCGATGCTTGTCGAGGTCGTCGATCGTCTTCGGCTCGCCGAAGCGCTTCACGTATTCGAGCGAGGCGAAGACGTGGTAATGCACGGTGAACAGACGGCGCTGGATCAGGTCCGGCTGGGCCGGGCGGCGCAGCCGGATCGCCACGTCGGCCTCGCGCATGGCAAGGTCCAGTTCCTCGTTGGTCAGGATCAGCTCGACGCGGACATCCGGGTGGAGGTCGAGGAACTCGGCGACCCGCTGGGCGAGCCAGGCGGTGCCCAGACCCACCGTTGTCGTCACCTTGAGGTCGCCCGAGGGGCGCTCGCTCGTCTCGACGAGGCGGGCCCGGGTGGTTTCCAGCCGCATCTTCATGTCCCGGGCGGCCCGGAACAGGAGGTCGCCCTGCTCGGTCAGGATCAGCCCGCGGGCATGGCGATGGAACAGCGGCGCCTTCAGCTCGCGCTCCAGGGCGCTGATCTGGCGGCTGACCGCCGACTGGCTGAGGCCGATATCGTCGCCCGCCTTGGTGAAGCTGCCGGCTTCGGCGACGTTGAGGAAAATCCGGATCTTGTCCCAGTCCACGGCCGTCAACCCCTCGCCAGAGCCCCGGCCGGCGCGAGGAGCCGGTGGGACCAGAGCGAATCCTCCACAGGGCCGGGACCGGGCTCATCCCCGGCCCCGGTACACGCTTCCTACTCGGCCGCGGCCTGGCGCGGCTGTTCGCCGATCGCCAGGTTGGCCAGGTACTTCTCCGCCTCGAGGGCGGCCATGCAGCCCATCCCGGCGGCGGTGATCGCCTGCCGGTAGACGTCGTCGGTCACGTCGCCGGCCGCGAACACGCCGGGGATTGCCGTCATGGCGGTGCCGGGCGTCACCTCCAGGTAGCCGCCGGCCCGGAACGGCAACTGCCCCTCGAAGACGGACGTCGCCGGCTGGTGGCCGATGGCGATGAACACGCCGTCGGCCTTGCGCTCGGTGATCGCGCCCGTGACCGTGTCGCGCAGGCGCAGGTGGGTGACCGAGGGGGCCGGCTTGTCGCGGCCGCAGATCTCCTCCACCGCGTGGTTCCACACCACCTCGACGTTCGGATGCTTGAACAGGCGCTCCTGCAGGATGCGCTCGGCCCGGAAGCTGTCGCGGCGATGGACCACCGTGACCTTCGAGGCGAGATTGGCGAGGTACAGAGCCTCCTCGACCGCGGTGTTGCCGCCGCCGACCACCACGACCTCCTTGCCCCGGAAGAAGAAGCCGTCGCAGGTGGCGCAGGCCGAGACGCCGAAGCCCTGGAACTTCGCCTCGGAGGGCAGGCCGAGCCACTTCGCCTGGGCGCCGGTGGCGATGATCAGCGCGTCGCAGGTGAAGACCGCGCCGGAATCCGCCTCGAGCCGGAAGGGCCTCTGCGACAGGTCGACCTTGGCGATGTATTCCGAGACGATCCGCGTGCCGACATGCTCGGCCTGGGCGCGCATCTGCTCCATCAGCCACGGGCCCTGGACGGCTTGCGCGAAGCCCGGATAGTTCTCGACGTCGGTGGTGATCATCAGCTGGCCGCCGGGCTGGAAGCCCGAGATCAGCAGCGGCTCGACCATGGCGCGGGCGGCGTAGATCGCGGCGGTGTATCCGGCCGGGCCGGAGCCGACGATCACGAGCTTCTCGTGCTGGGGAGCCTGCTTCATCGTGGACATAGGGATCTCCGGGGCTGCCGCCGACCAAGCCCTCAGCGGGCCGTCCGGCGGGCGAGCGCATCGCGATGCCCGATATAGGCATTCGCCACAGCCTGCGCGATCGCGAGTGTCATGTCTAAGGGCTTGGACCGTAACGGTTCAACCCGTCCGGTGAAAGGATGCACAGTTCCATGCCGTTTCAGCGCCTCGTACAGCGTGTGATGGCGCCGATAGAGGTTGTGCGGCTCGAACAACTGGACGGGTACGCCGGCGGCGCAGGCCTCCGTCACCATGTTGGCCGAATCGGCCGTCGCCACGATCGTGTCGGCGAGCGCCAGCAGGGCGAGATAGGGGTTCTCGCCGCTGCCGTCCCAGAAGAAGCCGCCATGCCGGCCGGCGAGATCGGCCAAGGCCGCCCGCACCGGGTCGGGCGTGCGGCGCGAGGCGGTGATCATCAGGCTCGCCGCGCCGGCCAGGCGCTCCAGTCCGGCGAGCAGGGCCTTCGCGTCCTCGTCCGAGAAGCGCCCGTGCCTGCTGTCGCCGCCGACCAGCACCGCGGCGCGAGGGCGGGGGAGGGCGGAGAGACGCGGATCGGGATCGCGCCGCGCGGCGGCGAGGCGGTCGGGCGAGACCGGGTGCGGGCCGGTCTCGGTGACGATGACGTTCGTGCCGCGCAAGGAATCGTGCGCCGGCACCCAGATCAGGTCGGCCGCCCGGGGGCCGATGCGCGGATCGCGCAGGAAGACCGTGAAGGTTCTGCCCCCGGAGCGCTGCTTGACCGCCCGGAGCGCCGGCACCGCCCGGCGGCCGGTGGCGATGGCGAGATCGGGGAAGGGCGGCTCGAGCGCCCGCTCGCGCGGGTCCGCCGGCCCCCGCGGGGCCAGCCAGGAAAACGGCGGGCGCGGCGTCACCACCCGTTCCTGCGCCGCCACGCCCAACGCCGCGGCGAGACCGCGGCAGGGCGCGAGGTCGCCGGCCTTGCCGTCGGTGATCAGCCAGACCGTGGTGCCGGGCGGCAGAAGGGGGGAGGAGGAGGCCACGGGCGTCGCGATGCGGTGGCGGGGCAAGCTCTGTCAAGGCTCGGGCGAAAGCGGATCCGGCAAAGCAATTCCGCCAAGGGATCTCCGTTCAAGCTTTGGGCAGGACGCTCAACCATCGATCAGCGCCGTGCGTCCCCCCCGGCGCCGCGGGTGCCGCAGGCTTGAGCTTGACGCGCCGAATCGGCTGGGCCACCCTCGTTCCGGTCAAGCACACGACAGGCTCCTCGCGGCCCCCGCGGGGAGCCTTCTCCGTTGAAGGACGGCGCGGCCGCATGACCAGTTCAAACCGCTCGACGCATATCCGGCTCACCTCGCATCCGGAGCCGGGCGCCGCCCGCTGGCCGATCCGCTGGGGCGCCGCCGACCCGCGCGAGCGCGGCCCGATCATCGGCACCGTGACCAACCCGGCCGACCGCAACGTGATCGGGGCCAATGGCGGCGCCTATTCGCTCTACCGGGCGCTCGCCATCGCCGGCCGGGCGATGAACCCGCTGGCGCGGCCGGACCTCACCAACACCCATCCGGTGGTGCCGATCGGCCCGCACCCGCAATGGGCGGACCCGGAAAAGATCGTCTCGCTCGATCCCTGGGGCCACATGCCCGGCGAGGTGTTTCGCGAGGCGATCGGCACCGGCACCGACATCCGGCCGACCATCGCGGTCACCAAGGCGCGGTTGAGCCTGCCGGAGATCCTGGCGGCGATGGGCGCCCACCGGCTCGCCGCCGACGGCACGGTGCTGCACGCGACCGGCGACATTTCGGTCACCAAGATCGCGGTCGATCCGGTCTGGTACCTGCCGGGCATCGCCGCCCGCTTCGGCACCAGCGAGACGGCTCTGCGCCGCACGCTGTTCGAGCAGACCGGCGGCATGTTCCCGGAACTGGTCACCCGGCCCGACCTCCAGGTGTTCCTGCCGCCGATCGGCGGCTGCACCGTCTACGTCATGGGCGAGGTCGCGGGCCTCACCGATCCGCGCCGGCGCATCGCCTGCCGGGTCCACGACGAGTGCAACGGCTCGGACGTGTTCGGCTCCGACATCTGCACCTGCCGGCCCTACCTCACCCACGGCATCGAGGAATGCGTGCGCGAGGCGCAAGCCGGCGGCACCGGCGTCATCGTCTACAACCGCAAGGAGGGACGGGCGCTCGGCGAGGTGACGAAGTTCCTGGTCTACAACGCCCGCAAGCGCCAGGAGGGGGGTGATTCCGCCGCCACCTATTTCGAGCGCACCGAATGTGTCGCCGGCGTCCAGGATGCCCGCTTCCAGCAATTGATGCCGGACGTGCTGCACTGGCTCGGCATCCGCCGCATCGACCGGCTGATGTCGATGTCGAACATGAAGTACGACGCGATCACCGGCTCGGGCATCGAGGTCGGCGAGCGGGTGCCGATCCCGCCGGAGCTGATCCCACCCGACGCCTCGGTGGAGATGGAAGCCAAGAAGGCGGCGGGCTACTACGCGCCGGACGGCGTCACCGAGTCCCTCGATGCCGTGAAGGGCCGCGACCTCGAGCGGTTCTAATGTCCCCTCTTGGCGCCCGCGCGACATACCCCTGGAGATGATGCCCGTGCCTGAGTTTTCGACCGCCCGCAGCCTGCTCTCGGCCCGGGCGGTGCGCGCCCGCGCCGAGACCCTGCTCAAGGCCGGGCTCGACGGGCGGCTCGACCATTTCGTCGTCGACCTCGACCGTCTCGGCGCATGCGCCGATGCGGTGGTCGAGACCATCCGCGAGGCCTATCCGGACCTCGCCATCCCGTATCACGCCCGCTGGCGCCACTTCTCGGTCGGCGGCTTCGAGCGCTGGGGCTCCCTGGTCCACGCCGCCCCCTTCGACGACCCGGCCGATCAGGCCCGCGCCGCCTTCGACCTCGTGGTGGTGAGCGTGCTGCTCGACGCCGGCGCCGGCCCGACCTGGCGCTACGAGGAGGGCCGCACCGGCGAGACCTATGGCCGCTCCGAGGGGCTGGCGGTGGCGAGCTTCGACATGTTCGTGTCCGGGCTCTTTTCCTCAGCTCCCGAAGATCCGTTCCGGGCCGACGCCCGGGCGCTGGCGACCCTGACCGAGGCGGAGCTCGCCGACGGCTTCCAGGTCTCGCCGACCAATCCGCTCGTCGGCCTGTCCGGCCGCACCGCGCTCCTCAACCGCCTCGGCCAGGTCGCGGCGGCCGATCCGGACGGCTTCGGGCCGGATGCCCGTCCCGGCTACCTGTTCGACCGCATCAAGGCCAAGGCGCAGGACGGCGCGGTTGCCGCCGAGGCGGTGCTGGAGGTGCTGCTGACCCATCTCGGGCCGATCTGGCCCGGCCGCATCGTCCTCGACGGCGTCGATCTCGGCGACACCTGGCGGCATCCGCTCGCCGGCGGCACCGGGACGACGGAAGGGCTGGTGCCGTTCCACAAGCTGTCGCAGTGGCTGGCCTACTCGCTGCTGGAGCCGCTGGAGGAGGCGGGCCTGAGCGTCACCGGCCTCGACGCCCTGACCGGCCTGCCCGAATACCGCAACGGCGGCCTCTTCCTCGATACCGGCGTGCTGGCTCTGCGCCGGCCGGAAGAAGCGAAGATGGCCCACCCGGTCGACTCGCGCCTCGTCGTCGAGTGGCGGGCGCTGACCGTGGCGCTCCTCGACCGGCTGGCGCCCCTGGTGCGCGAGCGGCTCGAGATCGAGGACCCGGCCGACCTGCCGCTTGCCAAGGTGCTGGAGGGCGGCACCTGGGCCACCGGCCGGCGGCTCGCCCGATCCTTGCGGCCGGAAGGTGCGCCGCCGCTGGCGATCGCGAGCGACGGCACCGTATTCTGAATGACCGATATCCCGGCCCCCTCGGACGAATTCGTTCGAGGGGGCCGGGCAAGCCCGAACGGGCGCCGGCGCCGATGCGCCGGACACCCTGCCATCGACGTGTCGATGACACGGCACGATGGTATGAACGTTATCGTGAACGGAGAGACGGCGATGCAGGGTGCGGGTGCGCGCGGGGAGACGGGGGTGGCGCCGGTCACGGTGGTCGACCACCCGCTGGTGCAGCACAAGCTGACCCTGATGCGGGACAAGGCGCGCTCGACCAAGGGCTTCCGCCAGCTCCTGAACGAGATCGGGATGCTGCTGGCCTACGAGGTCACCCGCGACCTGCCGCTGGAGCCGGTCGAGATCGAGACCCCGCTGGTCACGATGCAGGGCGCGCAGATCGCCGGCAAGAAGCTCGTCCTGGCGCCGATCCTGCGCGCCGGCGTCGGCTTCCTCGACGGGATGCTGTCGCTCCTGCCCTCGGCCCGTGTCGCCCATGTCGGCCTCTACCGCGATCCGGATTCGCTGGAGGCGGTGGAATACTACTTCAAGGCCCCGTCCGACCTCGCCGACCGCACCGTGCTGGTCCTCGACCCGATGCTGGCGACGGCGAACTCGGCGGTGGCCGCGGTCGACCGGCTGAAGGAGCGCGGCGCCCGCGACCTGCGCTTCGTCTGCCTGCTCGCCGCGCCCGAGGGGATCGCCAAGTTCCAGGGCTCGCATCCGGACGTGCCGGTCTGGACCGCCTCGATCGACAGCCACCTGAACGAGCACGGCTACATCCTGCCGGGCCTGGGCGATGCCGGCGACCGGATGTATGGGACGCGCTGAGTACCATTCGCCGGAGCGGTCACCGGTTCGGTGATAAACATGATGCAAATCAAGGGACTGGGCAGAGTTGCAGTCGCGGCTTCACAGTGCACGACAGTGGCGTGAAGCCTGCCGATCATGGGGATCTCCCACCCTTCACCTCATCCTGAGGTGTTAGTCCATCACTGATGGACTAACCTCGAAGGAGGGCTCCAGAAGTCTCGGTGCTCTCTGGAGCCCTCCTTCGAGGCTCACTTCGTTCACACCTCAGGATGAGGTCGCGGGTGGGAAGGGGCGGAGCCTCAGGTGAACGGTCCTGTCGTGTATCGTCGGCAGCGTCGCTGAGCCCCTTGCCGGCCGGCGGCCCGCGCGGCAGGTAAGGGCGCACATCCCGTCAATGCGGAGCCGCCCCATGCCGTCGATCCCCACCACCATGCGCCAGGTCCGCTTCAACGGGGCCGGCGGTCCGGAGGTGATCGGGATCGAGACCGTGCCGGTGCCGCGCCCGGGGCCGGGCCAGGTGCTGGTCGAGGTCGTGGCGGCGGGCGTGAACCGGCCCGATTGCCAGCAGCGCGCCGGCAAGTACCCGCCGCCGCCCGGCGCCACCGAGGTGCCGGGGCTGGAGATCGCCGGCCGCGTCGCCGCGCTCGGTGACGGCGTCACCGGTCTCGCCGAGGGCCAGGAGGTCTGCGCGCTGACGATCAGCGGCGGCTATGCCGAATATTGCGTCGCGGAGGCCGCGCTCTGCCTGCCGAGGCCCGGCCCGCTCTCGCTCGTCGAGGCGGCGGGCCTGCCGGAGAACTATTGGACGGTCTGGACGAACGTGTTCGAGCGCGGGCGCCTGCAACCGGGCGAGCGCTTCCTGGTCCATGGCGGCTCGAGCGGCATCGGCTCGACGGCGATCCAGCTCGCGAAAAAGTTCGGCGCCACGGTCTACGCCACCGCCGGCTCGGCCGAAAAGTGCGCCTTCTGCGAGTCGCTCGGGGCCGACCACGCGATCAACTATCGCGAGGCGGATTTCGCCGCCGAGGTGAAAAGCCTGACCGACGGCAAGGGGGTCGACGTGATCCTCGACATGGTCGGCGCCGCCTATCTGGAGCGCAACGTGAAGTCGCTGGCGCTGGAGGGCCGGCTCGTCATCATCGCCTTCCTGCAGGGGTTCCAGGCCGAGAACCTCAACCTGACGCCGATCATGATCCGGCGCCTGACCGTCACCGGCTCGACCCTGCGCCCGCGCACCGTGGCACAGAAGGCCGCCATCGCCGAGGGCCTGCGCAAGGAGGTCTGGCCGCTGCTCGAATCCGGCACCGTCAAGCCGGTCATCCACGCCACCTTCCCGCTCGACGAGGCGCGGGCGGCGCACGAGCTGATGGAATCGAGCGCCCATCTCGGCAAGATCATGCTGCTGACCGGCAAGTAGAGCGACGGGCCGAACGCCCGCGGCATCCGGGCCATGCGAGGAACCTCGGCCGATCGGTGACGTTGCCCGGACACACCGATCACCGCTCGGCGCCTCGCCCGCCGAGCCTCGAGCCCGAGGTTCCATCATGGACAACAACCGCACCGTCGAGACCCCGACCGCGGCCCGCCAGGGCGCGAAGGGCCGCCCCGTCCTCTACGTGCTGCTCGGCAGCCTCGCCCTCCTGGCGGTCGCCATGGTGGCCCTGCTCGGCTGGAACGGCGCCAACGCCCCGAAGGACTACGCCAGCCAGAGCCAGGACGCCTCGCGCCAGCAGATCACCGGCTCGCCGAACGGCAGCGGCGGCGTCTCGTCGTCGAACAGCGCCGGCGTCCCGGCCGGCAACCCGGCCTATCCGGTGCCGGCCGAGCCGAAGTCGACGGGCTCGACCACCACCAAGTAAGCAGGACCTGCGAAGCCGGTCGCGGTGCGATCGGTCTTCGATGCTGTAAAACACACTGCCCGGCGAAGCGGCCGCTTCGCCGGGCAGTGCTGTTTGAACGTACAGGCAGGCTCACATCAGAGCTGTTTCGAGCGAGATCGCCGGCCGACTCGTTCCGGGGCCTGTTCGACGTTCTCGATAATTTTGACACCCTCTTCGTCATTCCGGGCTCCGCTTTCGCGGCCCCGGACTGACGCGGTGAGTTCGAGTTCTGTCGAGACCAATCGGCAAAGCCGTCACGCCCCCGGCCAGGCCGGCCGCGCGATCCCGAGATGATCGCGCAGGGTGGTGCCCTCGTACTCGGTGCGGAACAGGCCGCGCTCCTGCAGGATCGGCACGACCTGGGTCACGAAGTCGTCGAGGCCGGCCGGGAAGTAGGGGGGCATCACGTTGAAGCCGTCGGCCGCCCCGCTCGCGAACCACTCCTGCATCCGGTCGGCGACGTCGCTGGCGGTGCCGAGCACGATGTGGTGGCCGCGGCCGGCCGCGACGCGCAGGGCGAGCTGGCGGATCGTCAGGCCCTCGCGGCGGGCGAGCTCCGTCAGCAATTCGGCGCGGCTGCGCAGCTGGTCGGAGATCGGCAGGTCGGGCAGCGGTCCGTCGAGGTCGTAAGCGGAGAGGGAATGGCCGATGCGCTCCTCGAGCAGCGGCATCGCGCTGGCGATCGGGGTCCAGCGGTCGAGCTCGCTCAGCTTCTCGCTCGCCTCCTTGAGGCTGCGCCCGACCACCGGCAGGAAGCCCGGCATTACCGCGACCGAGGCGGGATCGCGGCCGAACCCGGCGACCCGGGCCTTCAGGCTGCGGTAGAAGGCCTGCGCCTCGGGCAGGCTCGCCTGGGCGGTGAACACGATGTCGGCCGCCCGCGCCGCGAGATCCTGACCGGGCCCCGAGGAGCCGGCCTGGATCAGCACCGGGTGGCCCTGCGGCGAGCGCGGGATGTTGAGCGGGCCCTTCACCGAATAGTATTTTCCGGCGTGGTCGAGCACCCGCACCTTGGCCGGATCGGCATAGACGCCGCGGTCCTTGTCCTTCGGGAAGGCGTCGTCGGCCCAGCTGTCCCACAGGCCGCGCACCACCTCGACGAACTCTTCCGCGATGGCGTAGCGGGCGTCGTGCTCGGGATGGCTCTTGGAAAAGTTGTTGGCCGAGCGGGCGTAGGAGGTGGTCACGATGTTCCAGGCCGCGCGGCCGTGGCTCAGGTGATCGATCGACGCGAAGGCGCGGGCGAGGTGGTAGGGCTCGCCGTAGGTGGTGGAGGCGGTGGCCGCGAGGCCGATCCGCTCGGTCACCATGGCGAGGGCGCCGAGCAGGGTCAGCGGCTCGAACCGGGCGATCATCGAGGGGTGGGCGTCGACGCCGCTGGTCAGGCCGTCGGCGAGGAACACCATGTCGAACTTCGCGGCCTCGGCCGCCTTCACCACCCGGAGCAGCAGGTCGAGATTCTCGCTGCCCGATTCGGCGTCGGCGTGACGCCAGCCGGAGACGTGGTGGCCGGCGCCCTGGAGGAAGAGACCGAGATGCATGCGGCGGGGAGCGGTCATGGCGGCGACTTTCAGGTGATCAGGAACGGCTCTGGCCGAGCAAGGTGAGGAGGCGGGCGAGGTCGGCTTCGTCGTGCATCCGGGCGACGAGGTCCGGGATCCCGGCGTAAGCTTCGGCGCCCCCGGTCGCGTCGCGGAATTTTCCCCGGGCATCGGTCAGGCCCGGCAGGCCCTCGATCCGCCGGCTCATCCGCCCGCCATCCCTGAGGGTGACGTCGAGGACCACGAACCGCGTCGCCGGGTCGGCCGAGAGGCGCGGCGCCGTCTCGTCGTGGCGGCGCGAGACGCGGGCGGCGAGCGCCGCGAGGTCCGGCCGCACCGGCCGCTCGTCGAAGTGAGCGATGCCGAGCGCGCCGTCGGTGAGCGCGGCGGCGAAGATGTATTCCGGGCTGAACCGGGCCTCGATCCCGGTGGTGGGGCGCGACACGACGAGGGCCGCATCGCCGCCGGGCGGGAAGGTGAGACCGACGGACTCGACCGCCTCCGCCCGCAAGGCATCGGCCTCGCGAAGCGCCAGCGCCCCGACCGCCACCGGGTGGGCCGCCGTGCAGCACGGGAATGCCTTGAGGGTGAGACCGGGCTTCAGGATCTGCCACGGCGCGCCCCAGCCGGCGAGCAGGCGCTCGGGTGCCGTCGCGCCGAAGCCGAAGGCATCGAGGAAGCCGATCGGGCCGTCGAGGAAGTCCGGCGCGCCGGAGAGGCCGCCTTGCGCGAGGCGCGCCGCCGTCAGGCCCGCGCGGGCGGCGAGGCCCGCATGGAGCGGCTTGGCGTCATAGCCGAATTGCAGCCGCAGGCCCGCTGATTGCGTCGCGGCAAGGCCGAGCGCCACCGCGATCGTCTCCGGCTGAAATCGCAGCAGATGCGCCACCGCCGCCGCGGCGCCGACGGGCCCGAGGGTCGCGGTGGCATGAAAGCCGGTCTCGTAGTGGCGCGCGCCGAGCGCCAGTCCGAGCCGCGCCATCGCCTCCAGGCCGACGATATAGGCGGCGATCAGGTCCCGGGCGGCGACCGGGCGCGTGCCGGCGATGGCGAGCAGGGCCGGCAGGATCACCACCGTCGGATGGCCGCGCACGCTGGCATGGACGTCGTCGTAATCGAGGACGTGGCCGGCATGGCCGTTGACCAGGGCGGCGGTGAAGGGATCGGCGCGCCCGGACCGGCCGATCAGCACCGACGGGCCGGGGCCGGTCCCCAGGGTCTCGACCAGGATCCCGGTCGAGCGGTCGTCGGCGCCGCCGAGCGCGCAGGCGAGGAGATCGAGGATCGCGAGCCGCCCTGCCGCGATGGCCTCCTCCGAGGGTGTCGAGCCGGCGATGGCGGCGGCGAGACCGTGGGTGAGCGCGGTTTTCATCGGGTCAGATCCCTTCGCCGGGCTGCACCGCCTCGCGGTCGCCGAGCCCGCGCACGAATTGCCGGATGCGCGGGTTCTGCGAGCGGTGAAAAATCTGCTCGGGCGGGCCGTCCTCGACGATGCGGCCGTTCTCGGTGAACACGATCCGGTCGCTGATCTCCTCGGCGAAGCGCATCTCGTGGGTGACGAGGAGGCTGGTCATGCCCTCGCGCACGAGGCCGCGGATCACCGCCAGCACCTCGCCGACCGTCTCGGGGTCGAGGGCCGAGGTCACCTCGTCGAACAGCACCAGGTCCGGCCGCATGGCGAGCGCGCGGGCGATCGCGACGCGCTGCTGCTGCCCGCCGGAGAGCTGGCCCGGATAGGCTGCGACCTTGTCGGCGAGGCGCACCCGCTCCAGCAATTCGCGGGCATGTCGCTCGGCCGCCGCCCGCTTCTCCTTGAGGATGCGGACCGGCGCGATGGTGATGTTGTCGAGCACCGTGAGATGCGGGAACAGGTTGTATTGCTGGAACACGATGCCGATGCGCTTGCGCAGGCCGATGCGCTCGGCTTCGGTCCGCAGCGTATCGACCCGCACGCCGTTGACGGTGATCCGGCCCGAGCTCGGCGCGAGCAGGGCGTTGATGCAGCGCAGGATCGTCGACTTGCCGGAGCCCGACGGGCCGATGATCGACACCGCCTCGCCGCGGGCGACAGTCAGGTCGATGCCCTTCAGCACCTCGTTGTCCCCGAAGCTCAGATGCACGTCCTCGAGGGCGACGAGGGGAGCGGGCGACGCGGTCATGATGTCGGGACTCATCGGGCAAATCTTAGCGAGCAAGCCGCCGCTCGAGCCGCTGCGTGAGGCGCGAGACCGGGTAGCAGAACAGGAAGAAGGCGAAGAGCACCGTCACGTAGGTGAGCACCGTGAAGTCGGTGCGGCTCACCGCCGTGCTGGCATCGGTCGCGGCATGCAGCAGCTCGTGGACGCCGACGAGCGAGGCCAGCGCCGTGCCCATGCAGATCGAGGCATAGAGGTTCATCCACGGCGGCAGGGCGCGACGCAGGCACTGGGGCAGGATGATGAAGCGCAGGGCCTCGATCCGCGAGAAGCCGAGGCCCCTGGCGGCGTCCCATTGCGGCGTCGGGATCGATTGCAGGGCGCCGCGGGTGATCTCGGCGGTGTGCGCGCTCGCCGGGATCGCGAGGCCGATCACCGCCTTCACCCAGTCGGGGAACGGGATGTAATGGCCGAACGCCACGATCTCGAACGGGAAGATGTAGGTGGTGGCAAAGATCAGCACGAGGTGCGGGGCGTTGCGGAAGACCTGCACGTAGGCGACGGCCGGGGCCCGCACGAGCCGCATCCGGCTGAGTTCCATCGCCCCGAGCGCCACGCCGGCGAGCGTGCCGCCCGCCATAGCGAGGACGCTGATCAGGATGTTCATCGCGAAGCCGCGGGCGAGGTAGGGCAACCACTCGACCAGAAGCCGGGCCAGCGACGGATCGAGGACGAGCCAGAGCGCGACCGCGGCGCAGAACCCGGCGACCATGACGAGCGGCGCAGCGGATGGCCGCGCGGACGAGGAGGTGGCCGTCACTGTCCGTATCCCGGCACCGCCAGCCGCCGCTCGACCGCGGACCCGATCCGCGCCACCGCGAGGTTGATGGCGCTGAAGAACAGGAGCAGCACGATCATCAGTTCGACGACGTTGTCGCGCTGGGTCCAGATCATCAGCGAGGCGTAGGTGATCTCGTTGACGGCGACGGCGTAGCCGATGGTCGTCAGCTTCACGAGGTTGACGAGGTTGTTGACGATCGCCGGCAAGGCCGTGCGGAGCGCCAGCGGCAGCTCGACCACCCGCAGCACCTCCAGCCGCGAGAAGCCGAGGCCCCTGGCCGCCTCGACGGTGGCCGCCGGCACCGCCTCGATTCCGCCGCGCAGGGCCTCGGCGTGGAGGGCCGCGACGTGCAGGCTCACCACCGCGACGAGCCAGAAATAGGCGCCGAGCGGGTTGTTCTGCGCCCCGCCGACCGCCTGCGAGATCAGCATGTTGACCACGAGCACCGTGAACATCAGCTGGACCAGCGTCGGGGTGTTGCGGGTGAGTTCCACGTAGGCCCGGGCCGGCCCGGCGAGCCAGAGCCGGTCCGAGGTCAGCGCCGCCGCCAGCACGACGCCGCCCGCGAGGCTGAGCGGGATGGTCAGCGCGACGAGGACGAGCGTCGTCGTCATCCCGTCGAGCCACATCCGCAGCTCGAACGGGCTCGCCAGGAAGTCGAAATTGAGCCCGACCTGGGAAGCCAGGGCGATGAAGCCCCGGACCGCGTCCTGCATCCTGGTATCGCCTTGACCGTTCAGCGCGCCGCCGAGAGCGCCTTCTGCTGCTCTTCGATGAAGGCCGTGTTGAGGAGCCGGTTGGCCTTGGCGATCTCCAGGAGCTTGCCGGAGGCGATCAGCTCGCGCAGGGCCTTGTCGAGGGCGGCCGCCGTGTCCTTCTCGCCCTTGCGGATCCACACCACCGAATCGGCCGGCACGATCTCGGTCGGGATCAGGATGCCGTAATCCCTCCACTCGTCGGCGCGGTCCTCGAGCATCAGGCCCAGAGTGGCGCCGGTATGGATCGCGACCACGCAGGTGCCGCCCTTCAGCGCCAGCAGCGATTCCGGCTGGCTCGGCAGGCCCTTCACCACCGCGCCGTATTGCTCGATCAGGGGCTGGGTGAAGTTCGAGCCCTGCGAGACGCAGACCGGCTTGCCCTTCAGGTCGGCCCAGTCCTTGATCCCGCTATCCTTGCGGCCGATCGCGGCGCCGCCGGCGCGGTCGAACACCGTGGGCGGGAAGTCCATGATCTTCGCCCGGTCCTCGGTGACCTGCATGTTGGCGAGCAGCGCATCGACCTTGCCCTGCTGCAGGAACTGCACCCGGTTCGGCGGCGTCACCGTGACGGTCTCGAGCGCGACGCCGAGCTTGTCCGCCAGCGCCCGGGCGAGGTCGATGTTGAAGCCCTTCTGCTCCTGGGTCTTCGGATCGATGAAGCCGAACGGCGCCCCCGACAGGATGACCCCGACGGTGAACTTGCCCTTGGCCTTGATGCGGTCGAGCGTGGCATCGGCGCTTGCCCCCGAGAGGCCGGCGAGCAGGGCCGCGAGGAATGCGGCGGCGCGCAACGGGGTCTTCCTGCCGGTCGTCTTGCGGATCATGGACGGGTCTCGCGGTGTCTCGGCGTCGGGCGCCACCCTGGCGGGTGGGGGCGCCCGGGCTCGGTCTCCCGCGCGGCATACCCGAATGCCGTTAGAGTTTGTAGGGTCCAGCCTGTGATTCCCCCGCGCGGGCGCCTCAGGCCGGCGGCGCCGTCCACACCGCGTCGCGCACGGTGATCGCCCGCGGGATCAGGCCGAGGCGGTGGAAGCGGTCGGCGGTGGCCTGCTGGCCGGCGAGGATCTGGTCGCTCAGCGGGCGCACGGCGAACTGCGTGCGGTCGGCCGCCGCCTTCTGGATCGGGAAGGGGATGCCGGTGACCTCGGCGAGCGCCTGCGCCACCCGATCGCGGTGCGCCTCCGCCCAGGCTGCGCCCTGTTCCAGCGCCCGCAGGGCCGCGCGCACCACCGCCGGATGGGCCTGCGCGAAGGTCTTGTTCGCCAGGAAGTAGCCGGACACGTCGAGGGTCTGGCCGGAGGTGGTGAGCACCCGGGTGGCGTCGCGAGCCTGGGCGATGGCGAAGTACGGATCCCAGATCGCCCAGGCGTCGACGCTGCCGCCGGTGAAGGCCGATCCGGCATCGGCCGGGGAGAGGTAGACCGGCGTGATGTCGGTGAAGCGCAGGCCGGCCTTCTCCAGGGCCGCGACGAGCAGGTTGTGCGAGGAGGTGCCGCGGGCCACCGCCACCTTGCGGCCCTTGAGGTCGGCGACCGTGCGGATCGGCGACGCCGCCTTGACGAGGATCGCCTCGCCCTCGCCGGAGGGGGCGGCGGCGGCCGTATAGACGAGGTTGCCGCCCGCGGCCTGGGAGAAGATCGGCGGGGCGTCGCCGGTATAGCCGAAATCGATGCTGCCGGCGTTCAGCGCTTCGAGGAGCGGCGGGCCGGCCTGGAACTCGAACCAGCGTACCTTGACGCCGCGATCGGCGAGCTGCGTCTCGATCAGCTGCTGCTGGCGGGTGACGACGATCAGGCCGATCTTCTGGTAGCCGATGCGAAACTCGCTCGGAGCGGCCTCGCCGGCGGCCCGGGCCCGACCCGCCGCGAGGGCGCCGGCCGTCATCAGCCCCGTGAGAACGGAACGGCGTGTCGGAAGCATTGTCGTCGACTCCAGCAGAAGTGGTCCGCCGCCGCGGCGATCGTCGCGGCCATCCGGCGGCCATGGGAAGTTCTCATTCCTCCTTGCCGTGGTCAACGAAGTAAGAAACCAAATTAGCCTGCGGCAATGGGCGTGATTTCTACGAGAATAGGCCGTGGAAGAATTTCATTCCAGGCGGCCCTGGGGCTGTTCGGGACAAGGAAAAGGCGCGGACTCCCTCCTCTCCCCGCGGGCGGAGGTGAAGCCGGAGCGAGGATGAGGGGGGCCGGAGGAGCCTCACGCGTCGACCCCCCCACCCCCGCCCTTCGGGCTCGCCGTGCCCCCTGAACGGCGGCACGGCCCTCTCCCCGCCCGCGGGGAGAGGGGAGAACCCGCGCCTCACCTTGCGCCGGACGTCCCAGCCGAAAAGGGGAGGGGACCGCACGCGATGACAGCGAAATGCCTTCGGTACGCCAAGTCGCGAAGCGTCATCCGAATGACGGATGACGGCAAGACAAATCGTCTTTACGCCGAGCAGGAATAAAGAAGCGGGATCGTTCGTAGTTTGCCGAGCCGTTGCTTGGGCAGATCCCTGGCCGCGCGCGACCGGCCGGCAGCCAGGTCTGATGCGAACGCCGACAGACCCATCCGGCCCGCGGGCCGCAGGAGGCCGACATGCGTGTTCTGACCGCTCTCAGCGCCCTCGCCCTCGCCACCGGGCTGTTCTGGGCCACGATGCTGACCCGCCCGCCGACCAGCGAAGCCGGGCCGGGAATCGGCATCGACACGCGCGCGCTCACCTTGCGCGCGCATCTCCGGGATGCCGACCCTTGCGACGCCTCTTGAGCGGAGATACCCGAGGGATGTCGGCGCTCAATGATCCTTGGCGGCGGCGGTGACGGCGACGACCGGCTCCGGCATCGCCGAGGAATGGTGATGCGCGATCAGCCACTCGCCGTCCTTCAGCACGTAGACGAAGCTGTAGCGCGCCGGCACCACCACGTGCTCGCCTGGATTCTTGCCGTCGATCAGGAAGGTGTAGGTGCCGACATCGGTCGCCAGGTTGCAGCCGATCCTGATCGTGTGGGTGTTGACGACGCCCTGCGGGTGCTTCTCCAGGAAGTGGACGAAGTAGTCCTGGATCATCGCCCGGTCGGTGCGCGGGGTATTGGACACCGTCGGCAGCAGCACGGCGTCGGGCGCGTAGTTCGCCGTGACCTTCGCCGGGTCGAGCGTCGCCAGCGATGTGTTCCAGCGGTCGAACAGGCCCTCGATCTGGCGCTCGGTCACCGCGGCGCACTCCATCGCCTCGGCCCGCCCCGGTGCGGCGGCGAGTAGCATCGTCCCGGCGGCCAGGGCCGCCAGCATCGTCGTCTTCATGATTCGGTTGTCCCCGTGCCGTGATCGGCCGCGGGACAATAGTACGGCGATGCGAAGTATTCGACGAGAATGCGCCCGGTTCCAGCCATTCGGACAATTCTTGCGATCTATATCGAAATATATAGAACTAACAAGTTTTTACTTTGCGTCTCACCGATCAGTCGATTCGTCTCACGCGGAACCACGCACGCTCCGGCATACGAAGATCGTATCGACACGTTCGATACCCACCTCGTCATTCCGTGCTCCGCTTTTGCGGCCCCGGAATGACGCAGCGGGTTCGATATCGGTAGCGGCCAGTCGAGCAGGCCCTCAAACGAAGGCGGCGAGCGGCCGCGTCGCCGCGACCAGCCAGTCGCGGGTCTCCGGATCGACCAGATCGGCGAGCGTCTCGCGCACCCGGGCATGGTAGGCGTCGAGCCAGGCGGTCTCGTCCGGGGTGAGCAGGTCCGGCATCACGAGCGCGAGGTCGAAGGGCGCGAGCGTCAGGGTCTCGAAGCCGAGCATCGGGCGCTCGGCGCCCGCCAGCGCCCGCTCCTCGACCAGGACCAGGTTCTCGATCCGGATGCCGAAGGCGCGGGTCTTGTAGTAGCCCGGCTCGTTCGAGACGATCATCCCGGGCTGGAGCGCCGCCGTGCCGGTCTTGGCGATGCGCTGCGGCCCCTCGTGCACCGACAGGAAGGCGCCGACGCCGTGGCCGGTGCCGTGATCGAAATCGAGGCCCGCCTCCCAGAGCGGGCGGCGGGCGAAGGCGTCGATCTGCGCGCCCGTGGTGCCGCGGGGAAACACCGCGGTCGCGATGGCGATGTGGCCCTTGAGCACCCGGGTGAAGCGGTCGCGCATCTCCTCGCTCGGGGGGCCGACCGCCACCGTGCGGGTGATGTCGGTGGTGCCGTCGCCGTATTGCGCGCCGGAATCGATCAGGAACAGCTCGCCGGGCTGCACCCGCCGGTCGGTGCCGCGGGTGACGCGGTAATGTACGATGGCGCCGTTCGGCCCCGACCCGGAGATGGTCGGGAAGGAGATTTCCCGCAAGGAATTGGTCTCGGCCCGGAAGGCTTCGAGCCGGATTGCCGCGTCGATCTCCGACACCGCGCCGCCGGGGCCTCGCGGGCGAGCCAGGCGAGGAAGCGGGTCACCGCGGCGCCGTCGCGGCGATGGGCGGCGCGGGAGCCGTCGATCTCGGCGGCGTTCTTCACCGCCTTCATGGCGGTGATCGGGTCGGGCCCGACATCGAGGCTGCCGCCCGCCGCGGTGATCCGCCGGCCGAGCGCCACGGCGCCGGTGGCGGCATCGACCCGCACCCGGGCCTTGGCGGCGCCGAGGGCGTCGAGGGCCGCCGGCAGCGCGCCGGGCTCGTCGCGCTCGGCGAGGCCGTCGAGGGCCCGGGCCGCTTCGTCCGTGATCTTCTCGGGGTCGAGGAAGAGCCGCGCCGCGCCGTCCCGCGGGATCACCGCGTAGCCCAGCGCGATCGGGGTATGCGCCACGTCGCCACCGCGCAGGTTGAAGGCCCAGGCGAGGTTGTGCGGATCGGAGACGACGAGGGCGTCGAGCCGCGCCCTGGCCAGGGCCTCGCGGACGCGCCCGAGCTTCGCGGAGGCCGCCTCGCCGGCCAGGGTCTCGGGATGCGGCACCACCGGCGCCCGGGGCGCGGCCGGCCGGTCGATCCACACGAGGTCGACGAGGTTGAGCGGCGTGGCCTCGACCCGGCCGCCCGCGGCCGTGGCGGCGCGCTCCAGCCGGGACAGGCCGTCCGGCGTATGCAGCCAGGGATCGTAGGCCAGCACCCCGCCCGCCGGCAGGTTCGCCTCGATCCAGGCATCCACGCTGGTCTCGGCGAGCGGCACCGGGGTGACGACGCCCGTGTCGACCTGCTCCTCGGCCTGGAGGGTGTAGCGCCCGTCCACCACCAGGGCGGCCTTGTCGGCCAGCACGACCGCCGTCCCGGCCGAGCCGGTGAAGCCGGTGAGCCAGGCCAGCCGCTCGGCGTTGGGCGGCACGTATTCCGACTGGTGCTCGTCGGCCCGCGGCACGACGAATCCGGAAAGACCCCGTTGCGCCATCGCGGCCCGGAGCGCGGCGATCCGCGCCGCGCCCTCCCGGTGGCTGGGATCCTCGAAGCTCTGGAAGCGGGCGGTCTGGCTCATGCCCCAGGCGTACGATGCCGGGGGCAGGGCGGCAACCGCCTCGCCCCTTCAATACAGCGGTTGCAGCCGCACGTTCGGCACCGCGAAGGGGCCGACGATCACCCGCCCGCCGGTGAGGCGCACGGTCGGCAGCACCTTGAGCGGCGGCTCGCCGGGGCGATCCTGGCCATCCTGTCCTTGGACTTGCGCCGGCTCCTTGCGGCGCCCGCCGAGGAACTGGCCGACGATGTTGCCGATCAGCGCCGCGCCGTCGCCGCCGAGCCGCGCGCCGATCTGCTCGCTGATCAGCGGGGCGATCACCTGCTCCAGGCCGGCGGTGCGGACGTCGAACTGGCCGGTCGGGCGGTGCTGGTCGTCGAGGGAGAGCACCCCTTGCGCCCGCAGGCGCCGGCTGCCCTTCTCGGCGGCGAGGCTGGCGATCTCCACCGTGCCGCCGGCCTCGCGCCAGCGCTCGAGCTCCTGCGCGATCGGCCGGGTGCGGAAGCCCGCGGCCCGGGTCACGGTGGCGTCGAGCGCGATGTCGGCCGGCTCGGGTCCGCCGAGCACCGGATCGAGGAGCGGCAACCCGGCCCGCTGCACCCGGGCGCTGAGGTCGACGGCGCCGTCGGCGGCAAAGCGCCCCGGGGTCGGCCGGGCATGCAGCTCGAGATGCCCGACGGTGAAGTCGATCGGCGAGGGATCGGCGCCGGTGACGGCGCCCTTCAGCCCGTCCGCCACCACGGAGGCGCGCTGGAAGCCGTCGCTCGTGGCGTGCAGGCTGGCGTCCAGCCGGGTCCAGGCCACGTCGGCATCGAGCCCGCCCTGCTGCACCCGGAACGGCCCGGTCGCCTCCAGGATCACGTGGCGCGGCTGGTAGACCTGCGCCACCGCCACCAGCGGGCCGGTGGTGAAGCGCACGTCGGAGCGGGCAAAGCCGAGCGAGGCGCAACGCAGCTCGAACCGGAACGGGAAGCCGGTCAGCGAGCGGTCCTGGCAGGTCCATTGCCGTCCGGCCTGCGCCTCGCGGGCGAACCACCCGTCGATCTCGCCCTCGGCCTTGCCCCGCAGCCAGAACCAGCCCGCGCTCCAGGCCAGGGCCAGGAGGACGAGCAGCGCGAACGGCGCGAACAGGCCGAGGCGCAGGCCCGGCCCGCGGCCCGGATTCCGGCTCGGCGGCGTCGCGTCGGTCGGCCCAAGAGTGGTCGGCCTGTTCATCGGCATGATCCCGGCTCTGCGGCGGCCCGGCACGGGCCGCCCGGATTGAACCGCGTCCCCGTAGCTGCTACCGGCCGCGCCCGGCAAGTCGGTCGAATAAGCCGGGCGATGCGGGGAGCGAGGCGATGGAGGCGGGCGAGCCGTCGGATCTCTGGGTGTTCGGCTACGGCTCGCTGATGTGGCGGCCGGGCTTTTCCTTCGTGGAGAGCCTGCCCGGACGCCTGCGCGGCTATCACCGCTCGCTCTGTGTGCTGTCGCACGTCCATCGCGGCACGCCGGAGCGGCCGGGCCTGGTGCTCGGGCTCGATCGCGGCGGCTCCTGCCGCGGCATGGCCTTCCGGGTCGCGGGCCCGGAGGCCGCGGCGACGCTGGCCTACCTGCGCGAGCGCGAGCAGGTGACGGCGGTCTATGTCGAGCGCGTGCTCGGCGTCACCCTCGACGACGGGCGCCGGATCGAGGCGGTGACCTACCTCGTCGACCGCCGCCACCCGCAATATGCCGGCCGCCTGCCCGAGGCCGAGCTGGTGCGGCTGGTGCGCCAGGGCCTCGGCCGCTCGGGCGCCAACCCGGATTACGTCCGCCACACCCACGACCAGCTCGTCGCCATGGGGATCCCCGACCCGATGCTCGCCCGCCTCGCGGCGGCCTGCGCGGTGCCGAGCCCGTGACGGGGCGCCCGGCCGTCCGCGCGATCATGTCCGGTTCAGGCGCGTTGGGTCGTTAGGGCCAGTCACAGACCTGAACGACGGCCCGAACGGGCGAGCCGGAGCGCCTCCGCCTTGATGAACCCTACCTCCCACCTCGCCCTGATCAACCTGTTCGTCGGCGACATCCAGGGCGGGCTCGGGCCCTTCCTCGGCACCTGGCTGGCTCAGGCGGCGCAATGGGGGCCGAGCGAGGTCGGCCTCGTCACCACCATCGTGGGCTTCGCCACCCTGGGGTTGAGCGGCCCGCTCGGCGCCCTCGTCGACCGGCTCGGCCGGCCCCGGATGCTGATCGCGGCGGCCTGCGCGGCGATCCTCGTCGGCACCCTGCTGCTGCTGCCCGCCCGCTCGTTCATGACCGTGCTCGCCGCCCAGTTCATCGCGGCGGCCGGCGGCACCCTGGTGGTGCCGGCGGTGACGGCGCTGACGCTCGGCATGGTCGGCAAGCAGGCCTTCCCCAAGCAGCAGGGCCGCAACCAGGCCTGGAACCACGTCGGCATCCTGGGGGCGGCGCTGGCGATCAGCTTCGGCACGCCGCTCATGGGGCCGAGCATCGCCTTCTGGGTGCTCGGCGGCCTCTCGGCCTGCGCCATCGCCGCCGCGCTGACGACGCCGAAGAAAGCTTATAATGGCCGCCGTGCCGTCGGCTGGAAGGAGGACGACCCGGACGACACGCCCGAGCGCTCCGGCATCCTCAAGGTCCTGTCCGACCGGCGCCTGCTGATCCTCTCGGCGGCGCTCGCCCTGTTCAACCTCGCCAACGGCTCGATGCTGAGCCTGCTCGGCCAGAAGCTGGTCGCCGCGGGCCAGGACGGTACCGGCTGGACCGCCCGCTACGTCATCGTCGCGCAAGCCGTGATGATCCCGGTGGCGCTGTTTGCCGGCTCGCTCGCCGACCGGCGCGGCCGGCGCCAGCTCCTCCTCGTCGCCTGCGCGGTGCTGCCGGTCCGCGCGCTCCTCTCCGCCTTCCTGTCCGATCCCTACTGGCTGATCCTGGCGGAGGTGCTCGACGGCGTCGCCTCCGGGGTGATCGGCGTCGCGGTGCCGGTGGTGGTGGCCGACCTGACCTGGGGCTCGGGCCGCACCCAGACGGCGCTCGGCACCGTCGCGGCGGTGCAGGGCGTGGGCGGGGCGCTCTCGGGCTGGGTCGGAGGACTGCTCGCGCTCCATCTCGGCTGGACCTGGGCCTTCCTGGCGCTGGTCGCGCCCGCCGGCCTCGCCCTGGTCCTGGCGCTCTGGCTCGAGGAGACCTGCGCCCCCGGCGGCCAGGACGGCGCCGGTGCCGCCTGCAGCCAGTCGAAGCCGCCCGAAGATGCCGAGCCGCGCCGCGGGACGGCGGAGGCCTCGGCCGGGCCGTGATCCCCGTTCCGGCGGGGCGGACGCGGCTCGGCCGGCTGAGGAACGCGCCGGGGATTGCCCCGGGGGCCCACTGGACAGGCCGGAGGCCGCCGTGATGCTATCGCGGGATCGATCCCCGAGGCTCCTGCGGTGAGTGCGCCATCATGAAGACGCTTCTCGTTCCGGTCGCCCGCCATACCCTGCTCGATTCGGTGCTCGACACCGCGATCCTCACCGCCCGCCGCTTCGAGGCCGGCATCGAGGGGTTCGGCCTGCGCCCGGCGCTGGCCGAATACGTCCCCGTCGACATGGTCGGGGGCATGACATGGGTGCGCGACGAGGAGACCGACCTCGTCGAGGCCCGCGATTGCGGCGCCCTGTTCACCGCCGCGATGGAGCGGGCGGGCCTTGCCCGCGACAGCGCCGACACGAACCGCAACGGCCCGCGCTGGCGCTGGCGGCCCGATGCGCCTCCCGGCGACGGCTTCCTGGCCCAGCATGCGCGGCTGTTCTGCGCCACCGTGGTCGGCCGGCCCGGCAGCGGGGAGGGGGCGCCGCGCATGACCACCCTGGAGGCGGTCCTGTTCGAGAGCGGCCGCCCCCTCGTCATCGCGCCGCCGACCTCGCCCGCCAGCATCGGCGAGACCGTGGTGATCGCCTGGAACGGCTCGACCGAGACCGCCCGCGCGGTCGCCTTCGCGGCGCCGTTCCTGCGCGCCGCGTCCCGGATCGAGGTCCTGGGGGTCGATGCCGGCATGGTGCCGGGCCCGAGCGCCGAGGAGATGGCCGCCGCCCTCAACCGCGAGGGTCTGTCGGCGCAGGGCCGCACGATCGCCGCCGGCCGCCGCACCGTCGGCGAGATCTTTCTGACCGAGGCCGAGGCGATCGGCTGCGATCTCCTGATCAAGGGCGCCTACACCCAGAGCCGCCTGCGCCAGATGATCTTCGGCGGCGCCACCAGCCACATCCTCGCCCACGCCGCCATGCCGGTGCTGATGGCGCATTGACGGAACCAGCGACGGACCTCGATGAGCGACTTCACCCTCGACCCGCGGCTTTCCGCCGACACCGTCCTGCTCGGCGACCTCGCCCTGTCGCGCGTACTGCTCCTGAACGACAAGCGCTTCCCGTGGTTCGTCCTGGTGCCGCGGCTCCCCGACGTGTCGGAACTCACCGACCTCTCGCCGGAGGACGCCGCCCGGCTGATGGAGGAGACCCGTCTGGCGGTGGGGGTGATGCAGGCGCTCGCCAAGCCGGACAAGGTCAATGTCGGCGCGCTCGGCAACGTGGTGGCGCAGCTCCACGTCCACGTGGTCGGGCGCTTCCTGTCGGATCCGGCCTGGCCGGGACCGGTCTGGGGCACGGCACGCGGGAGCCCTACCCGGCGCATGCGGCGGCGCAGCTGGTGGAGCGGGCGCAGGGGTTGTTCGCGGCGGCGTGAGACGGGCTCAATATTCTCCTCGTTCCTCCGCGGGCCAGGTGAAAATCTCCCGCACTCAAAAATTCGACTGTCAAAGCGGTAATGACAGCCGCGCCTGAACCCTCCCCCCTCCGCGCAGGGCTGTCCGGGGAAAGATTGAGGCGCGAGTTTTCCCCTCTCCCCGCGGGCGGGGAGAGGCCTTCACCCCCCTCGTCGGGGGTGAAGGGAGCCCGCAGGGCGAGGGTGAGGGGGTGTCTCAGGATGAGGCTCTTCCGGAACCTCCCCCTTACCCTCGCTCCGGCTGCGCCTTCGCTCACTTCATCGACGACAAGGTCGATGAAGTCCTCTCCCCGCGGGCGGCAGGGCTGTCCGGGGAAGTTAGGAGGCATGGGCCGTCCTCCTTCTGCGCCTGGTTGCGGTCGGTCTTGGCGATAGCAGGGCCCGGACCTCGGCCCAGGTCTGCGGCTCGAACAAGCCCTGTCGCAGCAGGTCGACGAAGCGCAGGATCGGCACGCGCGGGCAGTGGCGGCGCAGCGCCAGGCGCAGCAGCGCGAAGGTGATCATCGCCGCCACCAACTGCAGGCGCACGGCTTCCTCGCTGTGGCCCAGGAAGCGGCGGATCGCCAGGTGCTGCTTGAGCCAGCGGAACAACAGCTCGATCTGCCAGCGCGTCTTGTAGAGGGCGGCGATCTGGGTGGCGGGACGGGTCAGGTCGTTGGTCACCAGCGTCAGGCGTGCTCCGCCCTCGTGGCGGCGCAACTGGATCCGGCGCAGGCCCATGCCCAGGCGCGAGTCGCCCTTGCTGGCCAGGGCGACCTCGTGATCGGCCAGCAGCGTGAAGCCGTCGCCCTCCCGCTCGGGCTCGGGCGGCAGGGGACGGCCGGTGCGCACGCGCAGGCGCATGTTGGTCTTGGGTCGGGTGACGAACGTCGCCTGGGCCTCGGCGATGGCGCTCCACCAGCCGTAGTGGCAATAGCCCTTGTCGAAGACGTATGTGGCGCCGCGCTCCAGCGGGATCCGGCGGCCGATCTCGGCATCGTTGCGGGTGGCGGGGGTGAGGTCGAGCAGGCGGGGCTGGTGGGTTTCGGGTGTGTAGGCCAGGTGCAGCTTCATCCCGCGGATGCGGCCGTTCGAGCGGGCCCAGCCGTGCAGGGCGCCGAGCGGGATCGGGGTGGCATCGATCAGGCGCAGCAAGGTGCGTCCGTCGCGGCGCAGGCGACGGTCGAGTTGGCCGACCAGGCGGGCGAAGGTCTCGGTGAACACCGCCAGGGGGCGGCGCTGGTTGGCATCCGAGAGGGTCGAGCGATGCAGCCGCCCGGTGCCGAGCTGGGGATGGGCCGCGGCGTGAGCGTTCCAGGCGACCTCCAGGGCGCGCAAGCTGGCGGCGGGGCTGAGCTGGGCGAAGATCAGGGCCAGCAGGTGATCCCAGGAGGAGAAGCACTTGTCGTAGGCGTCGGCGCCGTGGCGCGCGACGCTTTGGGCGATCTGCTGGCGATCGAGGCCTTCCAGCAGCTGGGCGAAGCGGGTATCGCTGGGGTGCATGTCCTGCCCGGATGTTCGTGTCTCGACAACCGGACAACTCCCGGATCACCTCCGGCGTGGCAGGGCATGCACCCAGACCCAAATTTTCCCCGGACAGCCCTGCCCACAAGGGGGAGGGGAAAGCGCCCACTCTTACAATGGGTTAGACTTCGTCGCCGTTATCTGAACCCGATAGACCGGACGGGAGAGGGGAGGCGCGCGTGATCCGGATCACCCAGCCGCGATCGCGAGCCGCGCTCCATGGGTCAGCCGCGGGTCGAGGTCGCCCGCGTCCCGGCCGGCCCGGAACACCGCCGCCACCGGGCCTTCGCCCCGCGCCGCCAGGGCTTCGGATAACGGTCCGCCATCTCCCGCTGGGCTCGCCAGGGTGACGGTCGTGGCGGGGCCGAGCGGCAGGGTGACGGCGCGGGCCGGTTCGCCCAGGATCTCGGCCTCGACCACCGGCGCGTCGGCCCCGGTGCCGAGGAGGGCGCCGTAGCGGGCGCGGGTGGCCGCGACGTCGCGGACCGCCACCGTGAGCGACCGGATCCCGGTGACGCCGTTGGCGTGACGGCGCACGTCGCCCTCCTGCACGCGCAAGCCCCTGGGCGTGACGTCGCCGCACAGGAACGGCACGTCCGAGCCCGGCGCCCGGGCGGTCTTCCAGTCGAGGCGGGCGCCGTCCGGGCGGAAACGGCCGCCGGGCACCGGATCGGCGATGTCGAGCCCGCGCCGTTGCGCCGCCGCCACGTCGGCGTCGATGTCGCCGGGCAGGAGCGCGTGGTCGAGGAACCCCTCGCCGGCCCGGTGATAGACCTCGGACCAGCGGTTGCCGGGCGCCGGCCTGCGGAAGGCGATCAACTCGAGATAGGCGCCGTCCTCCAGCACCACCAGCACGTTGTGGGTGATGCCGTCCTGGTGCTCGCCGCCGCGGATCACCGTGAAGCCGAGGCTCGCGTAATCCGCGAAGGCCGCGTCGAGATCGGCGACGGCGATGACGAGATGGTCGAGGGTGAGCATGGGCGATCCTCTTCGGGCAGGTCCCGTTCCGGGTCGAGCCCAGCTATAGGCGCCCCGCGGGCCGGGGGCGACCTCGGGCATCGGGTCGCGGTGGGGCGGAGGAGGAAACATCGGGCGCAACCTGGCGTTCTGGCCTCGACCTCGCTGCACCCTCACGAGAGGAACCTCCGATGCCGATTCCCGCCCGCATTGCTGCGGCCGCCGCCTTCCTCGCCGTCGCCCTGTCGGGCGGGGCCCGCGCCGCCAACGACCTGCCGCCGCCCAAGACCGACGCGATGCCGCCGGTCGAGGTGACGATCACCGCCGAGAACGGCGTGCCCAAATGCGCCCCGGCCGAGCTGCGCCTGCCGGCCCAGACCAACGTCGACCTGCAGGTGACCAACCAGTCGAACCTGCAGGTCTCGCTGACGGCGCCGCAGATCTTCCAGAACAAGAACGTGCTCCACCACGACGGCGACGTGGTCCACGTGGCGAGCAACGACGCCTACCTGGTCAAGGCCAACGGCAAGGGCGCGATCCGCCTGCGCACCATCGCGCCGGGCGAGTACACCTATGGCTGCACCGCGACGTCGAAGCAGGACCAGCCGTTCACCGGCAAGCTGACGCTGATCGATCCGGCGAAGTAGGGGATTTCGGGGGAGACGATGGTCTCCCCCGGTTCTGCGATCCTCCGCGTCATCCCGGGGCCGTGCAGCGGCACCCGGGATCCGGAATCGCTGACGGTTCGGAGGATGGCGGGCAGAGTTCCGCGCTCTCCGTCCTCAACGGACGATCTGGATTCCGGGCTCCGCTTTCGCGGCCCCGGACTGACGCGGTGGGTGTCGGTTTCCCCCGCGGACGGACTCCCTCCGTCAACCAACCTTCACCGGAACGTCTTCCTCGGATCGAACGCATCCCGCACCGCTTCACCGGCAAAGATCAGCAGGCTCAGCGTGACGGCGATCACCGCGAAGCCCGTCAGCCCGAGCCACGGCGCCTGCAGGTTGGTCTTTCCCTGCGCCAGCATCTCGCCGAGCGACGGCGAACCGGGGGGAGGCCGAAGCCGAGGAAGTCGAGAGAGGTGAGGGTGGTGATCGAGCCGTTCAGCACGAAGGGCAGGAAGGTCAGCGTCGCCACCATGGCGTTGGGCAGGAGGTGGCGGAACATGATGCGGGCGTTGGAGAGCCCGAGCGCCCGCGCGGCCCGCACGTATTCGAAGTTGCGCGCCCGCAGGAATTCCGCCCGGACCACCCCGACCAGCGAGACCCAGGAGAACAGCAGGAGGATCCCGAGGAGGACGAAGAAGCTCGGCGTGATGATCGACGAGATGATGATGAGCAGGTAGAGCGACGGGATCGCCGTCCAGATCTCGATGACGCGCTGGAACACGAGGTCGACCCAGCCGCCGAAATAGCCCTGCACCGCGCCGGCGAGCACCCCGATCACCGAGGAGACCAGCGCCAGGGTGAGGCCGAACAGCACCGAGAGGCGGAAGCCGTAGATCAGCCGGGCGACCACGTCGCGACCCTGGTCGTCGGTGCCGAGCCAGTTCCACTCGATGTCGCGGCAGGTCGCGCCGCCGGACTTCTCGGCCACCGCCTTGCACTGGGCGTCGGTGAGCATCCAGGTCGGCGGGGCAGGCGCCGGCACCGGAAGGTCGAGGTTGTGGGTGTCGTAGGAGAAGCGGATCGGCGGCCAGATCGCCCAGCCGTTCGCGGCGATCTCCTTGCCGATCACCGGGTCGCGATAATCGGTGCGGGCGAGGAAGCCGCCGAACTTCTCCTCCGGATAATCGACCACGATGGGGAACAGGATCTCGCCCTTGTAAGAGGCGACGATCGGCCGGTCGTTGGCGATGAACTCGGCGCACAGGCTCGTCACGAACATCAGGCAGAACAGCAGGAACGACCAGTAGCCGCGCCGGTTGGCCTTGAAGTTCGCGAGCCGCCGCCGGTTGAGCGGCGACAGGCGTCCGGTGCCGGCGGACCCCGGGAGCGGCAGGCTCACCGGGCCCGTTGCCGGGGAGGTCACGGGGATCGCGTCGAGTTCCGGGGCAGGGGGGCGCTGGTTCATGCGGCGTCCCCCGGCCGGGTGGTCACAATCAGTCGAGGCGCGTGGCGGTGACGTCGATCACGCTGGGCTTCAGCGCGCCGCTGCGCTCCAGGTGCCGGCGCAGCAACTGGACGTTGCGGCGATTGGCCTTGAAGGCGGCGTCGAACAGGTCGCCCACCAGCGGCACCGCACCTACCAAGCCGTCGATCGCCACGTTCGCCGCCATGCGGGCGATGAGCCAGCGCGGCGCGCCGAGGCGACGCGCCTCCCAGACGATGTAGGAGGAGATCGCCGTGGTGACCACGTCGCCGATCACCGGGATCAGGCCGACGATCGCGTCGAGGCCGATGCGCCGGTTGCCCGGCAGCAGGATCGCCGTGTCGAGGACATGCGCCAGCAGGTCCAGCCGCGCCATGACCTGCTCGGGCGTCGAGCCCTCGAGCGCCTTGCCGGCCTTGGCCCGCAGGCCGAACGGGTCGTCCTGCGGGGAAGGGCCGTTCGTGGGGCCGCCCGACTGGAACTCGGCTCCGGCGCCGAAGGACCCCGCCCCGAAGGGCGGAACGCGGCCGGCCGTCTGCGAAGAGGTCATCCCGGGGCTCCGGAGCGGGTGCGTGGTGCTCATGAGCCGGGATGTGGCCCCGGCGCCCCGGCTCGACAAGGAGGGCCCGCATCAGGCCGCGCGTCCCGGTGCGAGCCCGCGCAGCCGCTCCAAGGCACGGTCGAGGGTGTCGTCGCGCTTGGCGAAGCAGAACCGCACGATGGTGCGTACCGGGCGGTGAGCGTAGAAGGCGCTGACGGGGATGGCCGCGACGCCGTGTCGCCGCACCAGCCGCTCGCAGAAGGCGACGTCGTCGCTCTCGCCCAGGGGCGCGATGTCGAGGTTGAGGAAGTAGGTGCCGGCCGACGGTAGCACGCTGAATCCGAGATCCGTCAGGCCGCTCGCAAAGCGGTCCCGGGCCCGGGCGAAGTCGGCGCGCATGCCCTCGAAATAGGCGTCGTCCTTGGCGAGCCCGTAGGCCACCGCCGCCTGGAGGTTCGGCGGCGTGGTGAAGGTGAGGAACTGGTGCGCCTTGGCGAGCCCCCGCATCAGAGAAGGGGCCGCCATCACGAAGCCGACCTTCCAACCGGTGAGCGAGAAGATCTTGCCGGCCGAGCCGATCTTCACCGTGCGCTCGCGCATGCCCGGAAACGCCATCAGCGGCCGATGGCGCCGCCCGTCGAACACGACGTGCTCCCAGACCTCGTCGCAGAGCGCGATGGCATCGTATCTCCGGCAGAAGCCGGCGAGCCGTTCCAGGTCCTCGTCCGGGAAGACCGTGGCGGCGGGATTGAGCGGATTGTTGAGGAGCACGACCTTCGTGCGCGGCGAGAAGGCGGCGGAGAGCGCCTCCTCGGTCAGCCGGAAATGCGGCGGCGTCAGGGTGACGAAGCGCGGCACGCCGCCGGCCCGGCGCACCAGCGGCAGGTAGGCGTCGTACATCGGCTCGAACAGCACGACCTCGTCGCCGGGCTCGATCAACGCCATGAGCGCCCCGGCCAGGGCCTCGGTGGCACCCGAGGTCACCATCACCTCGGTGTCGGGATCGAGGTCGAGCCCCTGCCAGCGGGCGTAGTGATGGGCGATCCCCCGGCGCAGCTCCGGCAGCCCCATCATCGGCGGGTACTGGTTCCAGCCCTCGACCACCGCCTCGGCGGCCTTGGCGCGCACATCCGCCGGGCCCGGATCGTCCGGAAACCCCTGGCCGAGATTGACGGCGCCGGTCTCGCGGGCGAGCGCCGACATCACCTCGAACACGGTGGTCGGCAGGTCGGCGAAGATGGGATTCATGCGGGGAACGGGCTTGCGTGCGAGAATGGACGCGGCCTCGCTACCATGCCGGGGGGCAGGACGGAACCGAGGCGGCGGAACCGAGGCGGCCGCGCGGCTGCGCCGGCGGGCATGGACGCCGCCCCCGCCGCGCCGTACTCCCGTGCGGCAGGCCGCTCCGAAGGCCTTGCGACCGCCAGGACGGTGCGTGACGTGCAGCTGCGGGCCCTGATCTACTTCAACGAGCTCGCCCGGCACGGCTCGATGCGGCGGGCGGCGGAGAAGCTCGGCATCGCGCCGACGGCGATCAGCCGGCAGATCGAGAACCTCGAATACCATTTCGGCGCGCCGCTGGTGGAGCGCGATCCGACCGGGATCCGGCTCACCGCCGCCGGCGAGCTGCTGGCCGCCCGCTCGGCCCGCTCGCTGCGCGAGCTCGACCACGTCCGCACCCTGATCGACGACCTGAAGGGCCTGCGGGCCGGGCGGGTGACGGTCTATGCCAGCGGGGCGGCGGCCTCGGGGCTGCTGGTGCCGGCGCTGGCGGAGTTCTCCGCGACCTATCCGGACGTGCGCTTCGAGGTCGTGGTCGCGAGCGTCGGGCGCAGCATGCAGGCGCTCGCCGACGGGGAGGCGGACCTCGCCGTCACCCTGTTCACGCCGCCGCGCACCGAGACCTTCGTGCGCGTCCGCGTCCCGGTCGACCACGCCGCCGTGATGGCGCCGGACCACCCCCTCGCCGACCGCCTGCAGGTCGGCCCGCGCGACCTGCTCGCCCATCCGGTGGCGGTGCCGGACGCCGCCTTCGGGGTGCGCCAGGCCCTCGACGCGCAGATGCGGGAGGCGGGCCTGCCCGCCCTCGATCCGGTCTTCACCACCAGCGCCCTCGAGGTGCAGCTGGAACTGGCCCGAACCGGCCGGGCGGTGCTGGTCCTGCCGCCCTTCAGCGTGCGGCGCGACGCGGCCGCCGGAACGCTGGTGGCGCGGCCGTTCCGGGAGCTGAGCATCCGCACCCATCTCGACCTGTCGCACCTGCGCGACCGGCCGCTCTCCTTCGCCGCCGAGAAGCTGGTGGCGGTTCTGGAGCATCACATGCCGGATTTCTGCGCAGAGGCCGAGGTGTAGCGGTTTCGGCTACGGGGTGCGCACCAGATCGCTGTTGCGGCCACACCAAAAATCCTGATCTCCTGGCGGCAGCATCGAGCCGCACGACACAAGACGGCCGGTTCCACGCCAATCCGAGGGGTTCCATGGTTCTTCGCACGCGCTCCTCACGCCGCCACGTCCTGGCAGGGGCCCTGATGGCGGCCCTCGCGCTGCCGGGCTTCGCCCAGGCGGCGCCGCGCACCGACCTCGTCCTCGGCATGCCGGTGGAGCCCCCGGGCCTCGACCCGACCAGCGCCGCCCCGACGGTGATCGGCCAAGTGGTGTGGCAGAACGTGTTCCAGGGCCTGACCCGGATCGACCGCGACGGCAAGGTGCAGCCGCAGCTGGCGAAGAGCTGGACCGTCTCGCCCGACGGCCTGACCTACACCTTCGCGCTCCAGACCGGGGTGACGTTCCACAACGGCGAGGCGTTCGACGCCGGCACCGCGAAGTTCTCCCTCGACGCGATCCGGGCGCCGGGCTCGGTCAACCCGCAGAAGGCGCTCTACGCGGTCATCGCCGAGGCGGCGGCGCCGGACCCGCAGACCCTGGTCCTCACCCTGTCGAAATCCTCCGGCAACCTGCTGTTCTGGCTCGGCCAGCCGGCGGCGGTGATGGTCGAGCCGAAATCGCGCGACGGACTGAAGAGCAATCCGGTCGGCACCGGGCCGTTCCGCTTCGCCTCCTGGCGCAAGGGCGACCGGGTCGAGCTGGCCCGCAATCCCGACTATTGGGACAAGGCCCGCCCGGTCCATCTCGACAAGGTGACCTTCCGCTTCATCGGCGATCCCCAGGCCGCCGCGGCGGCGCTTCGCGCCGGCGACGTCGATGCCTACCCGCTGCTGCCGGCGCCGGAGCTTTATAGTGCCTTCCAGAAGGACAAGGCCTTCACCGCCGAGCCGGGCCTGACCGAGATGAAGGTCGTGGCCGGCATGAACAACGCCGAAAAGCCCTTTAGCGACAAGCGCGTGCGCCAGGCGCTGATGATGGCGGTGGACCGCAAGCTCCTGATCGAGGGCGCCTATTCGGGCTACGGCGCGGCCATCGGCAGCCACTACACGCCCAACGATCCGGGCTACAGGGACCTGACGGGAATCTACCCCTACGATCCCAAGAAGGCGAAGGCGCTGCTGGCCGAGGCCGGCTACGCCAAGGGCCTGACCTTCAGCTTCAAGTCGCCGCAGATGGCCTACGCCACCCGCACGGCGGAAATCCTCCAGGCGATGTTCTCGGAGGTCGGCGTGACGATGACCATCGTTCCCACCGAGTTCCCGGCCAAGTGGGTGCAGGAGGTGATGCGCGACCGCAAGTTCGACATGACGGTCATCGCGCACGCCGAGCCGATGGACATCGCGATCTATTCCAACGACCCGTATTACTTCGGCTACAGGAACCCGGCCTTCAACGACGTGGTGGCGAAGGCCGCCGCCTCCACCGACGAGGCGGCGCGGCTGAAGCTCTACGGCGAGGCGCAAGAGATCCTGGCCGAGGACGTGCCGGCCCTGTTCCTGTTCGTGCTGCCGAAGCTCAGCGTGTGGCGGGCCAAGCTGACGGGGTTCTGGAAGAACGAGCCGGTGCCGTCGAACGACCTGACCGAGGTGCGGTGGACGGAGTAGGGCACTCTCTCCTCCCCCTTGTGGGGAGGAGCCGGAGGTGGGGGTGGCGCCGGATAAACCGCTAAGCTTTACGCGGCACCACCCCCACCCCTGACCCCTCCCCACAAGGGGGAGGGGAAAAGCGCGCCACATCACGTCCGAGACCCCCACTTCATGCTGAGGCACCTCCTCCGCCGCGCCGCCGGCTTCGCGATCACCTTCCTGCTGATCTCCATCCTGGTCTTCTGCATGATGGAGATCGTGCCGGGAGACCCGGCCTCGGCGATGCTCGGCACCTCGGCGACACCGGAGACGCTGGCGGCGCTCCGCGCCCAGATGGGGCTCGATGCCCCGGCCGTGCTCCGCTACCTGCGCTGGCTCGGCGGGCTCCTCACCGGCGACATGGGGATGTCCTATACCTACGGCGTGCCGGTGGGCGGGCTGATCCGGGAGCGGCTGGCGGTGACGCTGCCGCTCACCGGGCTCGCGGTGCTGCTCGCCGTCGGCATCGCGCTGCCGCTCGGGGTCACCGCGGCGGCCCGGCCCGGCGGCGTGGCGGACGGCGCCGCCACCCTCTATGCGCAAGCGGGCATCGCGGTGCCGAATTTCTGGATCGGGCTCCTGCTCGTCATGGTGGTGGCGCTCGGCCTCGGCTGGCTGCCGGCCGGAGGCTTTCCGGGCTGGGGCGTCCCCGGCGCAGGCTTACGCGCCCTGCTGCTGCCCGCTCTGGCGCTCGCCATCCCGCAATCGGCGGTGCTGACCCGGGTGACGCGGGCCTCGGTGGTCGAGGTGATGAACGAGGATTTCGTCCGCACCGCCCGGGCCAAGGGCGCCTCGGTCTCCCGCGCCCTGTGGCGCCACGCGGTGCCGAACGCGCTCGTTCCGGTCATCACCATGCTGGGCCTCCAGATCTCGTTCCTGATCGGCGGCGCGGTGCTGGTCGAGAACGTGTTCACCCTGCCCGGCATGGGCCGGCTCGCTTGGCAGGCGCTGGCGCAGCGCGACCTGATCGTGATCCAGAACGTCGTGATGGTCTTCGCCACCATCGTCATCGTGGTCAATCTCGGGGTCGACCTGCTCTACACGGTCGTCGATCCCCGCCTGCGGAGGCACGCATGACGGTTCTTGCGTTGCGGGCCCGGCGCGGCTGGCGCCCCGGCAGCCTCGCGCTCACCGTCGGCGGAATCCTGACCGCCTGCCTGATCGGGATCGCGCTCCTCTCCCTGGCCTGGACCCCCGAGGACCCGGCCCGGATGCGCATCCTCCAGAAGCTGAAGGGGCCCCTGGTCTCCGGGCTCCTCGGCACCGACCATCTCGGGCGCGACGTCGCGTCGATGCTGATGCGCGGCGCCTTCAACTCGCTCACCACCGCGTTCGCGGCGGTGGCGGTCGGGGCGGTGCTCGGCACGCTGGCGGGGGTCGCCGCGGCGGCGAACCACACGCTCGACGCGGTCCTGATGCGGATCTGCGACGCGCTCTTCGCCCTGCCGCCGATCCTGTCGGCGATCATGCTCGGCGCGCTGCTCGGGCCCGGGGCCCTCACGGCCATCGTCGCCATCGGGGTGTTCATGATCCCGGTCTTCGCCCGGGTCACCCGCGGCGCGGCGATGCAGATCTGGGCGCGGGACTACATCATGGCCGCCCGCATGGCCGGCAAGGGCACGGCGCGGATCACGGGCGAGCACGTCCTGCCGAACATCTCGGGCCAGGTCATCGTCCAGGTGACGATCCAGCTCGCCATGGCGATCCTGACCGAGGCGGGCCTGAGCTTCCTCGGGCTCGGCCTGCCGCCGCCGGCCCCGACCTGGGGGCGGATGCTGGCGGAGTCCCAGACCTACCTCGTCCAGGCGCCGCATCTCGCCCTCGCCCCCGGCCTCGCCATCGCGGCGGCGGTGCTCGGCCTCAACCTCCTGGGCGACGGGCTCGCCGCCCGCCTCGATCCGCGCCGCCGGCAAGCCTCCTGATGCAAATTTCCTGATGCTCGCGATCCGCAACCTCTCCATCGCCTTTCCGGGACGCGACGGCCCGGTCCGCGTCGTCGACGACGTCTCGGTCGCGGTCGCCCGCGGCGAAAGCCTCGGCATCGTCGGCGAATCGGGCTCCGGCAAGTCGATGCTGTCGCTCGCCACCATCGGGCTCCTGCCGAAGAGCGCCCGCACCTCCGGCGAGATCCTGCTGGAGGGCAAGGATATCCTCGCCATGGGCGAGAGGGAGCTGTGCGCCTTGCGGGGCCGGCGCATCGGCATGATCTTCCAGGAGCCGATGACGGCGCTGAACCCCGCGATGACGGCGGGCCAGCAGATCGCGGAAGGCCTCCGCCTGCACCGCGGCATCGGCCGCGCCGAGGCGCGGGCCGAGTCCCTTCGCCTCCTCGACCGGGTGCGGATCCCCGATTCCACGCGGCGCATCGACAGCTATCCCCACGAGATGTCCGGCGGCCAGCGCCAGCGCGTCGGCATCGCCATCGCCCTGGCCCTCGAGCCGGACCTCCTGATCGCCGACGAGCCGACCACGGCGCTGGACGTGACGGTGCAGAAGGAAATCCTGGACATCCTCGACGAGCTGGTGGCCGATCTCGGCCTGTCGCTGATCCTCATCAGCCACGATCTCGGGGTGATCGCCCGCAGCACCGACAGGACCCTGGTGATGTGCCGCGGCCGGGCCGTCGAGGAGGGGCCGACCGAGGCGGTGTTGCGCCGCCCGGGCGCGCAGTACACCCGCGACCTGATCGCGGCCCTGCCGCGCCGGGCCCGGGCCGGCCTGACCGAGCCACCCCCTCTCGCCGCGGGAGGGCCCCGATGAGCGGCCCGCTCCTGTCGATCGAGAACCTGACCCGCGACTACGCGCTCCGGGGCAAGGGCGGCACGACGCGGACTCTGCGCGCGGTCGACGGCGTCAGCCTCGCGGTCGAGGCCGGCAGCATCGTCGCGGTGGTCGGCGAATCGGGCTGCGGCAAGTCCACCCTGGCGCGGATCGTCATGGCCCTCGACCGGCCGACCGGCGGCACCGTGCGGCTGTGCGGCGACGACCTGTTCGCCCTGTCGCCGAAGGCGCTCGCGCGCAAGCGCCGCGACTTCCAGATGGTGTTCCAGGACCCCTACGGCTCGCTCAACCCGCGCCACTCGGTCGGCCGCATCGTCGCCGAGCCGCTGCACCTCCTCGACGACGCGCCGCGGGGCCGCGACCGCCAGTCCCTGGTCGCCCGGGCGCTCGAGGATGTCGGGCTGCCGGCACAGGCCGCCGAGCGCTATCCGCACGAATTCTCCGGCGGCCAGCGCCAGCGCATCGCCATCGCCCGGGCACTCATCACCAACCCCAAGCTCGTCGTCGCCGACGAGGCGGTCTCGGCCCTCGACCTGTCGATCCAGGCCCAGATCCTGCGCCTGATCCTCTCCCTGCGCGACCGCCACGGCCTGACCGTCCTGTTCATCACCCACAATATCGGGGTCGTCGACGAGATCGCCGACCGGGTCGGGGTGATGCAGGCCGGGCGCCTGGTCGAGACCGGGACGGTGCGGGAAGTCCTCGACCATCCGCGCCAGGACTACACCCGCACCCTGCTCGCCGCGGAGCCGACACTCGCCGCGCTCGGCCAGCGCAAGCGGCGGGCCTGACGGGGAGGGACCGTCCGCGTCATGTAGCCGGCGCATGGCGGCCCCGTCACCGACCCGCTTGCTCCCTGCGCCGCCGCGTGTGAAAACGATTTCACGCACCGCGGCGATGGCGTCGCGGCGGTGCTGCCCTTCTTGGGCGTTTCCTCCCTAGACTTCGGGCCGCCTCGCAAGGGCGGCCTTTTTTCTGTCCGCCGCCGGGGCCGTCCCGGACAGGCATGCGGAGAGGCGGGAGCCGGGTCGGTCGAAGCCCGGCTTGCCATTGCACCCTCGCACATCCCGCGTATCGTGGCCGCGTCCCGTCAGGGCGCGACGGGACCGGACATCCTCCACACTCCCGAGGCGGTGAGAGCTTTGCGCAGCGCGATCGTTCTGGGTGCCGGCATGGCCGGCATGGGCACCGCCCTCCACCTGCAGCAGCGCGGCTGGTCGGTCGTCCTCGTCGACCGGGGCGAGCCGGGGCGCGAGACGAGCTACGGCAATGCCGGCATCATCCAGAGCGAGGCGGTCGAGCCCTACGCCATGCCCCGCGACCGGGCGACGCTCTGGGCGATCGCCACCGGCCGCAGCAACGACGTCCATTACGAGCTGCGCCACCTGCCCCGCCATCTCGGGCCGCTCCTGCGCTACTGGTGGCACTCGTCCCCCCGCCGCCACGCGGCGGCCTCGCGCGCCTACGCGACGCTGATCGCGCAGGCTGCCCCCGAGCACGCGGCGCTGATCGAGGCGGCGGGCACCGCCGACCTCGTCCGCCGGACCGGCTTTCGCATCCTCCATCGCGGGCAACGGGCGATGGATGCGGCCGCGGCGGACGCCGAGCGGCTGGGCGCGCGCCACGGCCTGCGCGTGCGGACGCTCTCGCCGGCGGAGCTGGCCGCGGCCGAGCCGGCGCTGAAGCAGGCCGGCGCGGGCGCGATCCACTGGGAGGATCCGTGGTCCGTGCGGGATCCCGGCGCCCTCGTCTCGGCCTATGCCGCCCTGTTCGTCCGGCGCGGCGGGACCCTGCTCCGGGGCGAGGCGGACAGCCTGGCGCCCACCAGGCGGGGGTGGAGCGTGCGGAGTGCGGACGGGACGGTCGAGGCCGAGGCCGGGGTGGTGGCGCTGGGCCCCTGGTCGCCCGCTGCCTTACGCCGGTTCGGCTACCGGATCGCGATGGTGGAGAAACGCGGCTACCACCGGCACTGGCGCAGCGCCCGGACGCTGGAGGCCCCGCTGCTCGACGCCGAGAACGGATATGTCCTCGCCCCGATGGCCGCGGGCCTGCGCGTCACCACCGGCGCAGAGCTGGCGTCGCCCGAGGCGGCGACCGGTCCGGTCCAGCTCGCCCGCGCCGAGGCCGCGGCGCGCGACCTTCTCGATCTCGGCGCGCCGCGCGAGAACGCGCCCTGGTCCGGTATCCGGCCCTGCATGCCCGACATGCTGCCGGTCGTCGGGCCGGCGCCGCGCCATCGGGGCCTGTGGTTCCAGTTCGGCCACGGTCACCAGGGCTTCACCCTCGGCCCAGCGAGCGGCCGCCTCCTGGCCGAGGCGATGTCGGGCGAGACCCCGTTCGTGCCGGAGGCACCGTTCGGCCCGGCTCGCCTCGCGGCGGCGTGAGGCGTCCTCGGCGCGAGAACGCAGCGACACGATATGTCCGGGGAAAGCTGTTTCGCTGCATTGATACGAGACAGCAAACGCAGCACCTTTAAAAGGTGAAGGTGAGGCGCAAGATCCCTGAACTTCAGCTTATTACCGCCTATCCTATGGCATCGGCCACAGGTGGCGGAGACGGAGGGATTCGAACCCTCGAAGCCCCTTTCGGGGCTTGCTCATTTAGCAAACGAGTGCCTTCAGCCGCTCGGCCACGTCTCCGGTGGCCAACGATCTACGGATTTGGCGGGGCGCGGTCAACCGGTTTCGTCGAAGCGCGGCCGTCATCCTGCGGCTCGCGATCGCGCGGCTTGACCCCCGGGCCTCGCCGGTTGTCAGATGACCTCGCAGGCGGGGAGACCGGAATGGCGAAAGAGATCTTCGTGTCCTACGGCGTCGACGTCGACGCGGTGGCGGGTTGGCTCGGGTCGTATGGCGGCGAGGACAGTCCCTGCGACATTTCCCGCGGCGTGTTCGCCGGCAAGGTCGGGGCGCCACGGCTCCTGCGGATGTTCGCCCGCTGGGGCATCCAGACGACCTGGTTCATCCCCGGCCACTCGATCGAGACGTTTCCCGAGGAGATGAAGGCCGTGGCGGCGGCCGGCCACGAGATCGGGATGCACGGCTACAGCCACGAGAACCCGATCGCGATGACGCCCGAGCAGGAGGAGGCGATCTTCGACAAGTGCGTCGGGCTGATCACCGACCTCGCCGGGAAGCCGCCGCGGGGCTACGTCGCGCCCTGGTGGGAATTCGGCCAGAAGACCAACGAGCTCCTGCAGAAGAAGGGCATCCGCTACGATCACTCGCTGATGCACAACGACCACCACCCCTACTACGTGCGGGTCGGCGAAGCCTGGACCAAGATCGACTACGCGCAACATCCCTCGACCTGGATGCGGCCGTTCGAGCACGGCACCGAGACCCGGCTGATCGAGATCCCCGCCTCCTGGAACCTCGACGACCTGCCGCCGATGATGTTCGTCAAGGCGGCGCCCAACAGCCACGGCTTCGTCAACCCGCGCGACATCGAGCAGATGTGGCGCGACCAGTTCGACTGGGTCTACGCCAACTACGACTATGCCGTCTTTCCGATCACCATCCATCCGGACGTCTCGGGCAAGCCGCACGTGCTCCAGATGCACGAGCGGCTGTTCGCGCACTTCAAGGCCCATGACGGCGTGCGCTTCGTGACGATGGAGACGATCGCCGAGGACTTTGCCAAGCGCTTCCCGTTCGAGGGCACGGCGCGGCCGGAATCCTGAGCCCCGGGAGCCCGGTCCGATGTGCGGCCTGTGCGGCGCCTTCGGGGCGCCCGACCATTGGAGCGACGGCGTCCGGCGGGGCACCCCGCAGGCCGAGCGGCGGGCGAGGGCGTCGGCCGCCAACCGGGTGCTCGGCCTCTACTCCTTGCGCCTCGCGGCCTGGGCCGACCGCTACACGCTCTCGGGCCGTACCGGGCGCAGCACCGTGGTCGACCATCTCGGCGCGCTGTGGCCGGCGGCGGAGCGCCTGGCCGGTCGCGCCTGCGATCCCCTCGATCCGGCGGTGATCGCGGCGCTCGAGGAGACGGCGTGACCCCCGTCACCCTGCTCACCGGCTTCCTCGGCGCCGGCAAGACCGCGCTGCTTGCCCGCCTGCTGCGCTGGCCGGCCTTGCGCGACTCCGCGGTGCTGATCAACGAGTTCGGCGAGGTCGGGCTCGATCATCTCCTGGTCGAGCCGCTGGAGGGCGAGGTCGCGCTCCTGCGCGGCGGCTGCGTCTGCTGCAGCATCCGCGGCGACCTGAAGGCGGCGCTCGTCGACCTGCACGACCGCCGCCGGCGCGGCCTGGTGCCGGATTTCCGCCGGGTGGTGATCGAGACCACCGGCCTCGCCGATCCGGGCCCGGCCGTCGCCACCCTGGTGGCCGATCCGATCCTGCGCCACGCCTTCGCGGTGGGGAGCATCGTCACGGTGGTCGATGCGGTGAACGGTGCCCGCACCCTCGACGCCCACGAGGAGGCGATCCGGCAGGCGGCCTGCGCCGACCGGCTGGTCCTGTCGAAGACCGACCTGGCGGAGCCCGCGGTCGTCGCGTCCCTGCGCGCGCGGCTAGCCGCCCTCAATCCCGTCGCGCCGGTCACGGATCTCACCCTCGACGACGAGCCGGAGGCGGCCCTGCTCACCGACGACCCGACGGGCGAGGGGAGCGCCCGGCGCTGGCTCTGCGCCGAGGTCACGGCGCCGCCGCACGGCCCGGTCGGGGCGGTGCTGATCGAGAGCGGGCCGGTGGACTGGACCCGGTTCGGGCTCTGGCTCGGGATGCTGCTCCACCGGCACGGCGAGCGGATCCTGCGCCTCAAGGGCCTGGTGGCGGTCGAGGGCGCGGACACGCCGGTGGTGATCCAGGGCGTGCAGCACCTCGTCCATCCGCCCCGGCACCTGCCCGCCTGGCCCGACGGCACCGCCCGCACCCGCCTGGTGCTGATCGGCCACGACCTCGACGGCGACCTCCTGCGCCGCTCCTACGGCGCCTTCACGGGCGCCCGAGCCTTCACGGGTGCTCCCGTCCCGGGTCCAGACGCCGCTCAGAGCCGGGCGGCAGCCGATCGTTAACCCTGCGGGTCCTACATCTCTCCCTGTCCGGCCGATGGGAGGGTGAGGCGTGAACGCACTGGTGCCGAAGGAACTCGCCGCGAAGCTGAGCGCCCTGCCGCGCCGCCCCTGCGCGCTGGGCGAGGCCGGGCACGAGCCGCACAAGCCCGTCTTCGCCGAGATCCTCGACCGGTCCGGCCACGGCACCGGCCATTTCGTCCGCCTGCCGCAGAGCATGGTGGAGATGATCACCCGCGAGGCGCGCGGCCCCGAGCCGATGCGCGAGCCGGAGCCCACCCCCGACCCCGAGCCGGCCGCCAGCCCCGCCGCAAGCCCGCCGCCAGGAGTGCTGCCAAGCGCGGTTCCCCCAAGGCGGAGTGACGCGCGGGCTTCTCGTGCGCCCCGCCGATCGGCTAGGCTCGCCGCATGACGATGTCGGCGTCCTCCGGTCCCATCATCCTGTTCGATGCCGAATGCGTGCTGTGTTCGGCCAATGCCCGCTTCGTGATCGAGCGGGATCGCGACGCGACCTTCCGCCTGGCCTCGATGCAGAGCGAGGTCGGCCGGTCGCTCTACCGGCGGCACGGCCTGGACCCGGACGACCCGGCGAGCCTCCTCGTCGTCGACGGCGACCGGATGCGCCGGGACAGCGATGCCGTCCTCGCCATCTACGAGACCCTCGGGTTTCCCTGGAGCCTGGCACGGGTCTTCCGGATCGTCCCGGCCGCCTTGCGCGATCCCGTCTATCGTCTCGTCGCGCGCAACCGCTACCGCCTGTTCGGCCGGCGGGACACCTGCTGGGTGGCGCCCGAGCGCTACCGGGATCGGATCGTGTAAAGCGAAGGCCGGCGCCCCGTCACGGACGGTCGCGTCAGCTGTCTTCGATGGAGGGCGGAGCGACGCGCCTACCGCCCGCGTCCGCCCTCCGGCCCGCCCAGGCTCCAGCGCTCCAGCAGCGCCGCGGCGACGAAGCTCAGCACCGTCGCGGAGGTCCGCACCAGGCGGCTCATGGTCAGGATGCCGTGGGTCTGGTCGGAGAGGTGGAGCGCCGTGACCGGCACGCCCTCGCGCTCCAGGCGGTGGGCGTAGGCTTTGCCCTCCTCGCAGAGCGGGTCGTGGCCGCAGGTCACCACCAGGGCCGGCGCCGTGCCGGCGAGGCTCGCGGCACGGGCCGGGGAGGCGCGCCAGTCCGTCCGGTCGCGCGGCTCGGGCGCGTAATGGTCGACGAAGTAGCGCATCGTGCCGGCGGTGAGGGGCTGGCCCTCGGTGATGCGCTCGAATCCCTCGCTGGTCAGGCCGAGATCGACAGAGGGGTAGAGCAGCACCTGCATCGCCGTCTGCGGCAAGGTGCCGTCCCGGCCCATCAGCGCCAGAACCGCCGCGAGGTTGCCGCCGGCACTGTCGCCGCCGACCGCGAGGCGGCCCGGATCGATGCCCAGACCCTCCGCCCGCTCGGCCACGAAGGCGAGCGCGACGCCTGCATCCTCGACTGCCGCCGGGAAGGGGTGCTCGGGGGCGAGCCGGTAATCGACCGAGACCACGCAGGCGCGGGTCAGGTTGGCGAGCCGCCGGCAGATCCAGTCATGCGAATCGATGTTGCCGAGCACCCAGCCGCCGCCATGCAGGTAGAGGAGGCAGGGGAGCGGCGTGCCCGGCTCCGTGCCCTCGCCGCGATAGAGCCGGAGCGGCACCGGCCCGGTCGGCGAGGGCGCGGCGAGGTCGCGGATCTCGGCGACCGGGTCCGGCGGCGGTTGCAGCGCCCGGCGCCCGGCCAGGTAGCCGCGCCGGGCCGCCTCGGGCGGCAAAGCCTCGAGGGGCTGCGCGTTGGCGGCGCGCAGCATCGCCAGCAGGGCCTGGACGTCGGGATGGAGGGCGGGCATCGGGCGACTCGGACCGGAATGAAGGAGCGGAGAGCCTTAGCAGGTCCCCGCTTCGGGGAGTTCTCAGACCTTGGGCGTCACGCCTCGGCGGTCGGCCAGGCGAAGAAGCCGCGCCCCTCCGATTCGAGGTGGCGGTTCAGCACCATGCGGTGGACCTCGTCGGCGCCGTCGACCAGCCGCGCCTGGCGGGCGTAGCGGTAGATCCATTCCAGCACCGTGTCCTTGGAATAGCCGCGGGCGCCGTTGATCTGGATACCGATATCGGCGGCCCGGTGCAGGGTGTTGGCGACGTGGACCTTCGCCATCGACACCTCCTTCCGGGCGAATCGGCCCTGTTCGAGTTCCCAGGCGGCGCGCATCACCAGGAGGCGGCCGATCTCGATGTCCATCGCGAGCCCGCCGAGCATCAGTTGCACGCTCTCGCGGTCGGCGAGCCGGATGCCGAACCCCTCGCGGACCGCCGCATAGTTCTGCGCGATCTCGACGCAGCGGCCGGCCAGCCCGAGCCAGCGCATGCAGTGCGTCAGGCGGGCGGGCCCGAGGCGGACCTGCGTCACCTTCAGGCCCTTGCCCTCGCCGCCGAGCACGTCCTCGGGCTTGATGGTGAGGCCGTCGAAGGCGAGCTCGCAATGGCCGCCATGCTCCTCCGGTCCCATGATCGGGATGCGGCGGACGATCTCCCAGCCCGGCTGGTCGCGGTGGAACAGGAAGGCGGTGAGGCCGTAGCGCGGATCGTCCGAGGTGCGGGCGATCAGGATGAAGTGGGCCGCGTCCTCGGCGCCGGTGATGTACCACTTGCGCCCGGTGATCCGCCAGGAACCGTCCGGCTGGCGCTCGGCGCGGGTCCTGATCATCGACGGGTCGGAGCCGCCGCCGGGATGCGGCTCGGTCATCGCGAAGGCCGAGCGGACCTTGCCCGAGACGATGGGCTCGAGCCAGCGCGCCTTCTGCTCCGGGGTCCCGAGCGCCTCAAGCACCATCATGTTGCCGTCGTCGGGGGCGGCGGAGTTGAACACCACCGGCCCGAAGATCGAGCGGTTCATCTCGGTGTAGCAGGCCGCCATCCCGACCTTGCCGAGGCCCTGGCCGCCGGTCTCGGGCTTCAGCTGGAGGCACCACAGGCCGGCGGCCTTGGCCTTGGCGCGCAACGCCGAGAGCGCCTCGGGACCGATATTCTCGTGCTCGTCCCAGGTGCTGCGGTCGGCCTCGACGGGCAGGATCTCGCTCTCGACGAAGGCCGCGATGCGGGCGCGGTACTCCTCGATGCGCGGGGAGAGCGTGAAGTCCATCGGTGAATCCTCCGGCGTGGAACTATATTTCCATACGCTTGCGCCGCCGGGAGGCCCGCGGTCAAGGGCCGCCTCTGTCGTCGGCGCGAAAGCCGCTGTCGCCATTCGTGTCGCGTCGTCATCCTGGACGATGCGACGCGTCACTGTCCCCCGACCGCTCCTTCGATCCTTTGGGGCCTCCGGCGGAACGTGGCGACTTGTGCCTTCAGGCGATCCCGTTTTAGGAAATTGATCTTCCGGACGGATTTTGCGTAGGGCAAGTCGTAAGACTTTGTGGCACCGCGGAGACATGGGATGACCCAGTATCCGCGCATTTACCCAGGGTTAAATCCTTCGTCGTACCGTCGGTAAAATCTCGTCATAATAAGCTTTCGGGGCCTGTTCCAGCCATGAAATCGATCCGTGCCCGTCTCCTGGCAGCCCTCACGGCGTTGTTCGCCGCCATCGGTTTGATGGCCGCGATCGGCTGGTACGCATCGAGCGTCGCCAACCAGGCCACGAACGAGATGTACAGGGACCGTGTCGTCCCGGCCCGCGATCTCAAGGTCATCGCCGACATGTATGCGGTGAACATCGTCGATACGGCGCACAAGGTCCGGAACGGGAACATCTCCTGGCAGGCCGGCATCGCCTCGGTGGTGGAGGCGGAGGCGCGCGTCGCCAAGACCTGGCCGCGCTACATGCTCACCGCCATGCCCGACAGCGAGCGACGCCTCGCCGAACAGGCGCAGGGCACCATGGCGGCCGCCGACGGGAGCGTCTCCGATCTCCTGGCGATCCTGCGATCGGGCGACCAGGCGGCGCTCGATGCCTTCGTCAGGACGCGCCTGTACCAGTCAATCGACCCCGTCAGCGATCGCATCTCGCAGCTCGTCGACATCCAGATCAGCGAGGCGGGCAAGCTCTACGACAGGTTCGCCGAGACCTACCGGCTGAACCGGATGATCGGCGCCGGCATCCTGGCCATCGGGCTCGCGGCGGTCGTGTTCGCCCTCGTCACGACCTTGCGCGGCGTCCTCGCCCCGCTCTCGGCGATCACCGCGACGATGCGGGAACTCGCGTCGGGCGATACAAGCCATGCCGTCCCGGGCCTCGGCCGGAGGGACGAGATCGGCTCCATGGCGGCCTCGGTCCAGGTGTTCAAGGAGAACCTGATCCGCACGCGCCAGCTCGAGGAGGAGACCGCGCTCGCCCGCGCCTCGGCCGAGGAGCAGCGCCGGTTCACCATGCGCGAGATGGCCGACCGCTTCGAGGCCGCGATCGGCGGCGTGGTCGGCGTCGTCTCGTCCTCGTCCACCCAGCTGCAGGCGACTGCCCAATCGATGACGGCGGCGGCGGCGCAGACGGCCGGACAATCGACGGCCGCCGCCGCGGCCGCCGAGCAGGCGGCGGCGAACGTCGCCACGGTGTCGGTCGCCGCCGAGGAACTCGGCGCCTCGATCCGGGAGATCGGCCGTCAGGTTCATCATTCCGCGAGCCAGGCGCAGGGCGCCGTCCGCGAGGCCGACCAGACCGCCCGCCTCGTCCAGGCGATGAGCGCCGCCTCGAGCCGGATCGGCGACATGGTCGGGCTCATCTCGACCATCGCCGCTCAGACCAACCTGCTCGCGCTCAACGCCACGATCGAGGCGGCCCGGGCGGGCGAGGCCGGCCGCGGCTTCGCGGTCGTCGCGGCGGAAGTCAAGGAACTCGCCAACCAGACCGCCAGGGCGACCGACGAGATCGGCGGCCAGATCGGCGAGATCCGGGACGTCACCCTCCAGGCCGCCGCGGCCATCGAGGCGATCACCGATCGCATCCGGGAGATCGATGCCGGCGCGACGGCCGTCGCCGCCGCGGTCGAGGAGCAGAGCGCGGCGACCCAGGAGATCGCCCGCAACGTCGTGCAGGCCGCGGCCGGCACCGGGGAGGTCACGGCCAACATCGCCGGCGTGGCGCAGGCCTCGGGCGAGACCGGCGCGGCCGCCGCGCAGGTGCTCGCCTCGGCGTCCGACCTGTCGCGCCAGTCCGACCAGCTCTCGGCCGAGGTCGACCGCTTCCTCGCCACCGTGCGGGCCGCCTGAGGGTCGGCCCGGCCCTCCGCCCCCGACACCGGCGCCCCGCCGCCGAGACGGGTCGGCGGCGGGGCGTGTCGTTCGGGCCTCTCCCGTATCCCCCCGAGCGGGCACCGCCGTCCGGTTCGGTGGTCCGGCGCCTCACTTGCCGCGCGGCGGCCCGGTCGGAACCAGGAGGGCGATGCGGTAGGCGCCGGCCTCGCGGCCGACCAGGAACACGCTGGTGGGCGCGGCGTCGCCTTCCACCGGGGGCTCGTCGAACACCACGCGCAGCCGCTCGGTGACCGCCATGTTGGCCTTGAGCGTGCCGCGGGACGTCGCCTCCGCCAGGCCGTCCGCCGGCATCGGCTCCAGGATCGCCGTCTTGATCGGCCGGCCGAAGCCGGAGCGGATCTGGTAGAGCGTCAGGCGCTTCCGCTGCGCCCGGGTGCCGGTCCAGTTCACCAGCCGCTCGAAGGCGGTGACGTCGTGGTCGGTCATGGCCTTCGTCACGTAGGCGACGAGGGCGTCCGCTTGGGCGGGGAGGGGGCTTGTCGCCCCCTGCGGTGTGGCGCTCGCCGGCGCCGGGCCCTGCGCCCGCGCCGCGCCGGGCAGGGACGCCGCCGCGAGGGCGGCGGCGAGACCGAGAGCGGCCAGGCGGAGCCTCATTTGGCCGCCGCCTCCTCGCCCATGACCCGGAAGACCCAGATCACCCCGCCCTGCGGCAGGACGCTGACCCGGCGCTCCTCGGGGATGAGCGCGTTGATGCCGGTCAGCATGCGCTCGGCATCGACGCCCCAGCCGGCCTGGACCGCGACGTACTGGATCCCGTCGACCATGTAGCTCGACGGCACGCCGGTCACGCCGGAATTGAGCCGGGTCTCCCACAGCACCTTGCCGGTGGTGCCGTCCAGCGCCCGAAACTTGCGGTCGCTGGTGCCGCCGGCGAAGATCAGCCCGCTGCCGGTGGTGAGCAGCGGCCCCCAATTGGCCGAATCCTGGAAGTCGTGCTGCCAGGCCTTCTTGCCGGTCTTCGGGTCCCAGGCCTGGATCGCCCCGATGGCGAAGGGCTTCGACTTGTCGACGCCGTCGCGCAGGCGCAGCGAGTTCAGCACCTCGTCGATCGGGATGCCGATATAGAGCTCGCCGGGCTTGCGCGTCCCGGCCTGGGCGCCGGCGAGTTCCGAGCACAGGTTGTCGTTCGAGGGAATGTAGAACAGCCCGGTCTTCGGGTTGTAGGCCTCCGGCGGCCAGTCCTTGCCGCCCCACAGGCCGGGGCAGAAGGCGGCGCGCCTGTTGATGCCCGGGATCTTCGACTGGTCGTAAGCGGGACGGCCCGTCTTCGGATCGAGGGACGAGAAGACGTTCTGGTAGACGAACGGCTTAGCCTCGACGAAGCTCAGCGGGCCGTCCTTGCTGCGCTCGAGCGTCCAGAGATAGCCGTTGCGGCCGGCATGGATCGCGGCCGGGATCTTCTTGCCGTCGCGCTCGATGTCGATCAGCACCGGCGCCGAGACCTCGTCCCAGTCCCAGGCGTCGTTCCAGTGATACTGGTGGTGGCCCTTGATCTTACCGCTGTCGAGATCGAGCGCCACGACCGACGAGGTGTAGAGGTTGTCGCCCGGCCGCGCATCCGGCGTCCACGGGCCGCCGTTGCCGGTGCCGAAATAGGCGAGGTTGGCCGCCGGATCGTAGCTGCCCTGAATCCAGACCGAGCCGCCGCCGGTCTTCCAGGAATCGCCCTTCCAGGTATCGGCCGCCGGGTCGCCGGGGCCGGCCACGGTGTAGGTCTTCCAGGCCTCGTTGCCGGTTTCGGCATCGAGCGCGGTGATGAAGCCGCGCACGCCGTACTCGCCGCCGGAGACGCCGACCACGACCTTGCCCTTCGCCACCAGCGGCGAGAGCGTCATGTAGTAGCCGTCCTGCCACGGGGCGACGCATTTCTCCCACTTCACCTTGCCGGTGGTGGCGCCGAGCGCGACCACGCAGGCATCGGTGGTGGTCATGTAGACGCTGTCGCCGTAGAGGCCGACGCCGCGGTTGGTCGGGTGCAGTTGCGACAGTTCCGGCGGCAATTCCTTCTGGTAGCGCCACAGGATCTCGCCGGTGCGGGCATTGATCGCCATCACCTGGGCCTGCGGCGTGGTGACGAACATCACGCCGTTGTTGACGATCGGCGGGGCCTGGTGGCCCTCGCTCACGCCGGTCGACAGGCTCCAGGCCGGAACGAGCTTGGTGACGTTCTTCGCGGTGATCTGGTCGAGGGGGGAATAGCCCCAGCTCTGGTAGTTGCCCCGGTATTGCAGCCAGTTCTCCGGCTCGGGGTTGGCCAGCCGCTGGTCGGTAACCGGCTTGTAGTCGACCTTGCCGGTTGGGTCGGCCTTCGCCGGCGCGGCGGCGAGCGCGAGGGCCACGGCGCAGGGCGCGACCGCGGCGAGCCAGCCCCTGGCCCGAACGAGACGTGTCATGCTGCTCTCCTCAAAGCCAGGGGCAGGCGGGGGCCGGCCCGGCGTTTCCTCGATCCCGGTTGATTGTCCGGACCCGCGTCGTTGCTGCACGGGTCTCTGTCGTCGTCTTGTGAGGACAGGCGGCGCGTGCGCCGCCCTGCTTCCGGTCAGGCGGGGCCCGGCCCCGGCTTGCCGATGAAGCCGCCGGCCACCATCAGCGTGCCGCCCTCGCCCTTGGCGAGCGGCAGCACCGGCAGGCGCTTGCGCGCCGGCCCCTTGGCGACCCGGCCGCCCTGGGCCGGCAGGAACTCGGAATGGTGGCAGAAGCAGCTCAGGCGCTGCGTCTCATGGCTCCAGCCGGAGATGGTGCAGCCCTGATGGGTGCAGATGGCCGAGAGCGCCACGACCCCGTCGACCGCGTGGGCGCGCTGGTCCTCGGCGACCTGGTCGGGCGCCACCCGCACCAGGATGATCTTGGCAAAGCGCGACCCCTCGCGCCGGACCCCTTGCGGATCGACCGCCACCGCCTCGACGAGGTCGCCGCCGACCGGCAGGGCATCCAGCGTGACCGGCTCACCGGCCTTGGCGCCGTCGCCGAGCACGAGGCGATCGCCCTTCTGCGGCAGCGTCTCCTCCGGTCCCGCCCAGGCGGCGCCCCCCGCCGCACAGCATGCCACGACTCCCAACACCACGCTGCGCCGGTCAAGCCCATGCTCGACGCTCTGCGCGCGCCGTTTCGCGCGATCCATCGTTCCTCCCGGAGGACTCGTTCTTATGTTCTTATGATTTTCACTATGAGTAGCCGAGACCGTGGTCGCGTCAACCCGCTTTGCTCCCGTTCACGGGTTCATGATCGCCTGTCTGCTTGGTGCGGTGCGAAGACCTTCTGTGCAATGCAGCGCAGCAGGGCGACGCGATCTTACCGGGCGAGCCCGTGCCGGACCACATCCTGGCGGGCGAGCGCGATCCGGAGGGTCTCGGCCAGCGCATCCGGGGCGGTCGTGGTCGGGATCCGCGCCATCACCCCTCCCGTCGGGCCGACGAGGAAGAACTCGACCGGGTGATCGACCACCCCGTCGTGGCGCCGGATCGGCGGTGCGGCATAGGCGGCGGCGAGGCCGTCGACGAAGGCTACCGGGCCGGTCACCGCCACGATGGCGGGGTGGAACGTGTCGAGATAGGCCGCGAGCACGGCCGGGCCGTCATGGTCCGGATCGGCGGCGACCAGGATCGGCGCCAGCCGGGCGAGCAGGGCCGGCGACAATTCATCGAGGGCCTGCGTCACCGTCATCAGGGCGGTCGGGCAGAGGTCGGGGCAGCGTGTATAGCCGAAATAGACCAGGCGCAGCCGGCCGGCGAAACGGGCCTCGTCCACGGCTGCCCCGTTCTGGTCGACGGGGCCGTACCCGGTGGGCCAGGCCATGGCGGGCGCGGGCGGGGCCATGCCCGCGCTGGCGGACATAAGGACCGCAACGAGCGCTCCCCGCCCGAGGCGCCGCAGCCATGACGAGACCGCACCCATCACAAAAGACCTCACACCGCCCCGCGATCTACGCGCATCTGTCGCGAAGTGCCATCGGACAGCGACGATGATCCCCACATCTCGCAGGCTTTTGACCGACAATGCTGCGTCTTGGCGGCCGTTTTTCGAAAAGTCGTCGATCCCGGCGAGGGTCGCTTAACCGTCCCCGGCCGACATCGCGGCATGCCGACGGATTCGCGCCGTCTGCGCAGCCCTCCATTAACGGCATACGGGTGGTATGGCCCGGTCGGCGAACGGAATGCGACGGTCACCGCGGGGGACATCATGGCGATCATCAAGCAGCTCATCACCTCGTCCGGGCCGCTCCTGGCCTATATGGGCGCCGTGCCCCTGCAGCGCCTGATGCCGTTCCTGCAGCGACCGGCGCCGCCGCTCCTCGACGGGCCGGTGCAGACCACCGTCGACTTCCCGGCCGTGCAGCCCCCGGCCGAGCCCTATGCCTGGCCGCGCTCGCACATCCTGTCGGGCAATCCGGTCCAGACCGCGACCTACATCTATACCAGCCCCGACAGCCTGTTCGCCGCCGGCATCTGGACCTGCCAGATCGGCAAGTTCCGCATCGATTTCGGCCGGGCCGAGTTCATCCAGATCCTGGAGGGCGTGGTGATCGTCACCGATGCCGAAGGTCATGCGAAGACCTACCGGGCCGGCGACGCCTTCGTGACGCCGAAGGGCTTCTCCGGCACCTGGGACGTGATCGAGCCGATCAAGAAGCACTTCGCGTGGTATGGGTCGGGGGAGTGATACAGGTTTCCGCGAGGAACTTTCCGGAGACGCATATCGTTTTTTCCGATGGATTCGCTGTGTCTCGCGAATGAAACAACGGCATCCTCGATCTAATCTTTGCGGTGACAGGCTCCGCTCGTCACCGTTCCTCGGGAGCGCAGGGCTGTCCGGGGCAAAGGTAAAGGCGCAGGTCTCTCCTCTCCCCGCCCGCGGCAGGTTTGTCCGGGGAAAATCGCTATGACAATCAAGCGCGGGATCCCCTCTCCCATACGGGAGGGGGGAGACGCGCTTGATCTTCATCGAGACTGAGCGAACGGAAGCCGGGTCAAACAGCCTGCCCGATCTCAAAACCCGCCGCGCCCTCGATCGCCGCCTCATACTGCGCCAGGCTCGGCGCCGTCGCGGGCAGGTTCGGGATCGCCACCTCCGCCAACTGGCCGCGGGCCTCCACCAGGGCGTCGAGCAGGAGCGCCGTGTCGCGGGTGAAGGGCAGCAGGAGCCCGCCGCCCTCGGCCCGGATCCGCTCCGCCGGGGCGCCGATGTCGAGGGCGACGACCGGGTAGCCCGCCGACCAGACCTCCGACAGCACGTAGGAATAGGTCTCGGGCCAGACGCTCGACAGGAAGACGTAATCCGGATCGGCCTCGTCCAGGAGGCGCGGCAGGTCCTCCGGGTCGTAGGCGCCGGTCACGGTCAGGTTCGCAAGATCGGCGACCCGCTTGTCGTCGGCGACGTTGCCGATCACCGTGAAGGCGATCGGCCGGCGCTCCCGCGCCGCGCGCTCGGCGAGCGCCACCGCCAGCTCGAACCCCTTGTGGTGGCCGATCCCGCCGACGAGGGCGACCCGCACCGGGCCGAGAGGCGCCCGGCGCGGCCGCACGGGGGCGGGAGGGGCCGCCTCGGGATGCGGCACCACCGCGATGCCGGACAGGCCGAGGCGGCGCGCATAGCGCTCGGCGGTGTCGCGGGAAGGCGCCACCAGGCGCTTCGCCCCGCGCAGGATCCGCTCGTTCGTCGCCAGCCAGCCGTCGAGGCCGCCGCCCATCAGGGCGTTCTGGTCGGCGTAATCGTAGGCGACGCCGCGCACGGTGCAGTGGCGGCAGACGTCCGGGGGCGGCTCCTCGCAGTAGAAATCGCGCCCGTCGACGAGATGGACCTTCGGGCAGTACCACTGGAAGTCGTGCAGCGTGACTGCGTAGGGCCAGCGGCCCGAGAGCAGCCGGTCGAGAACCGTCGACTCGTAGCCGAAGCGGGCATTGAGGTGGAGGTCGATGGCGAGGCCGGCCGCCTCCAGGGCGTCGAGCAGGCCGAACAGGTCGTCCGGCCGCAGGGTCACCGAGGCGCCGGCCGCGTCGAGGGTCAGGGCGAGGTATCGGCCCATCGGCGCCAGGTGGCCGATCTCGTGATCCTTCGCCCGGGCGAGCCCCCGGACCTGGTCGACGTAGCGCGTCGCCCCGCCGCCGAACCCGTGGCCGACATGCAGGGTCAGCCGCCGGATGCGTCCGGCGAGCAGGGTCCCGAGCACGGAGAGCCGCAGGGGCTGGAGCGGGTCGGCGGCGATGAAGGCGTCGACCTCGTCCTGGTACTCGGGATAGAGGGCGACGAGCCGGGCGTGGTTGCGCTCCAGGATCGCCAGCCGCTCGCCCTTGCCGAACGAGACCGAGCCCTCGTGCTCGACGTAAGTATCGGTGGCGGCGACGTGAATCCAGCCGAGGTCGCGGGCGGTGAGGCACCAGTCGACCTCCTCGCAATAACCCCGGCCCCAATCGGGTGAGAGGCCGCCGACCTCGTCGAGGGCCTGCCGGTTGAGGTAGAGGCAGAAGCCGACCCCCGTCGGGACCACCACCGGCTGGGGCGAGGCCGCCTCCAGAGCGGCGTCGATCTCCGCCGGCCCGAGGCCCATGAGCGGGCCTTGCGCCTCGGGCATCCCCGGGAAGCCCAGGATCGTGGCGTTGTTCGACAGCGGGGTGGCGCTGGCGATGCCGGGCGCGCGGTGGCAGGCGCGCGCCAGCTTCTCCAGCGCGCGGGGCGCCAGCACCGTGTCGGCGTTGACGAGGATGCCGTCCTCGCCCGGCTCCAGCAGCGCGAGGCCGCCATTGACCGTGCCGATGAAGCCGAGATTCTCGCGGTTGCGCAGGACCGTCAGGCCCGGACGCTGCTCTGCTGCGAGATCGTCGAGGTAGCGCGTCGCCTCCGGGTCGGGCGAGGCGTCGTCGATGACCAGCGCGCGGAAGCGGCCGGGGGCGAGCTGCGGCAGCAGCGAGGCGAGGCAGGCCTTGAGGTCGGACAGGCCGTTATAGGCCGGCACGATCGCGCAGGCCGGCGGCGGCGTGCGGCCGGTCTCCGGCCACACCTCCGGCACGGCCGGCTCGGCGAGGACGAGGCGCGCCCCGCCGCCGGGCCGGACCGCCGCCGCCAGACGGTCGCGCACCGCGCGGCGCTCCTGGAGCGTGGTCGCGGGCTCGTTCGGCAGCAGCAGCGCCCGCGCCTCGGCCCGGGCGAGCTCGATCGTGCCGCGCAGGTGGCCGATCACCTCGCCCGCGCCGATCGGGCCGACCGCGATGTCGGTGCCGGGCTTGAGCATCCCGGGCGGGAAGGCGAAGGCGGCAGAGTGCCGGCCGAACCGCTCGAGCAGGTCGGCCCGCGGATGGGTCTCGACCTGCGCCACCTCCTCGCCGTCGCGGACCGCCCGCACCAGGCTCGGCCGGTCGGGTCCGGCCTCGTCGAACACCCAGCCGGTGACGCGGCTCGGCGCCTCGACGTGGAGGCTCGACCGCAGCCGCGGCGCGTAAGATCCCAGAATTTCCAGGGTGTCGCCGGCCCGGACGGCGACGGTGTGCGGCTGCCCGTCGAGGGCCCAGGCCGGGAGGACGAAGCGAAAGCCGTTCCAGCCGCCCTCGCGCCCCCGAAGCGCAGCTCCGGCCGGTAGATCCCGGGCCGGACCGGCTCGCCCTCGACGCCGTCGATCACGAGATGCACGGACGGGAGCGGATCGGTCGACAGCGACGAGACCCAGCCGGAGAGCACGCCGCCCACCACCCCGTCGAGGTGGAGCGTGTGGTGGCCCGGCCCGGTCGCGACCCGCTGCTGGTCGGCACGGCCCGGCTCGGTCACGGTGAACCGCAGGGTCGCGGGGGCGGCGAGCAGGACCGGATCGAGGGCCGCGTGCAGGTAGGTGGTGCCGCCCTCGGCGAAGCGGCGCGTGACCGGCAGTTCGTGCTCGTGCTCGCCGGATCGCGCCAGGGTGAGCCCGACCGCGTCCGGATCGGCATCCGGGTTCAGGGCGACCAGGATTCCGCAATTGTAGAGCCGGCCCCAGGCGACCGGGCCGGGGGCCGGCACGAACCACTGGCGCCCCGTCTCGGCGAGGCGCCGCGCGCGTTTCAGGATCGTCACGTCGCAAGAGTCCGCACAAAAGAGGGAGCCGCCGGCCCGAGGCCGGCGGAGAGCGACTCTCCTCCTAGCCGAGACCGGGGCCGTTCGCGACTTGCCGCCGCGTCACAGAACGGTCAAGTCGTTCGACGCCATCCGGTTTCAACGGCTCGTGCGAGGACCTGTGCAAGGATCTGCCCGTGCGCTGGCCACGGCAGCGAGAACCCGGTCGGGGGCGATGTGGTGCAGCATGTGGCCGGCGCCGTCGACCGCGACGAGGCGGCTTCCGGGAATCTCGCGATGCAGGGTCACCGCCTGGTCGGCATGCGAGACCAGGCGGTCGCCGGTGCCGGACAGGATCGTCACCGGCATCCGCAAGCGCGCGTAATGCGACCGAAGCGCGAAGGCGTCCGGCACCATCAGCGCGGATTCCGCCGCGGCGCTGCGCAGCTGCGAGGGGCGCAAAACCATCTCGACCGGGAAGTCGCGGGCGAAGCGCTCCGGCACCGGGCTCGGCCCGAACAGGCGGGCGAGGATGCGCGGCCAGAGCAGGCGGCTCGCCGCAGGGGCGACCGTATGGCTGATGAGGTCGCCGAGGCCCGGCAGCCCCTGCGGGGCGAAGAGCAGGCCGTCGATCCGCGGCGTCGGGAGGTAATATCCGGATTCGAGCACCAGGGCCCGCACCCGGGCCGGATCCTGGAGCGCCAGCGCGATCGCCACCTGGGCTCCCCAGGAATGGCCGAGCACGATGGCGTCCTCCACGCCCAAGGAGTGGAGGGCGCCGCGGATCAGCCCGGCCTGCATCAGCGGCGTCCAGATCCGGCTGCGCGGCCGCTCGCTGTAGCCGAAGCCGGGCCGGTCGAACGCGATCACCCGGTGCGTTTCCGCCGCCCGGTCGACGAGGCCGGCGACGAGCCAGTCCTGGATCAGGCTGCCATTGCCGTGCAGCAGGACGAGGGCGGGGCCCCGCCCGCGCTCCAGCACGTGCAGCCGGGTGCCGCCGACCTCGACGAACCGCCCGACCGGCGGGGTCTCGCGCTCCGCCGCGCGGGCGCGACGGCCATTCTCGACCGCACCGGCCCCGAGGAGGGCCGCTCCCGCCAGGGCAAGGCCGGCGACGGGGGACAGGGCGGGAGAATGGGGAGGTGGGGAGGCGTGCGGGTGTGTGGACATGCTGGCACAACCGCGGGCGCCTGGGTTGGTTCGTCGCCGACCCGGGACCGCACGAGATGACCGCCGATCCCCGTTCAGGCGCTCAGGCGCTTCTCCGGATAGGCCTCGGCGGCGACGAGGGAGCGGGCCATCGCGTCGTTCTCGGCATCGAGGATCGCCTGGGCGATCCGGCTGACGAGATCGCAGCTCGCGGCGTCGAGGGCGGCGTCGTTCCCGGCCCGCGCGGCCGCGGCGAGGGCCGAGCCCTCCTGCATCACGATGGCGCGGGCGGTGCGGATCGCGTCCGCGACGGCTTCGTAGGGGCGGGGCATCGGCCAAATCCACGGGTTGCGGGGCAGGACGGCAGGCTGGCGGACGCTGCCGCCGGCCTGCCGTCGGGTCATCGAAACCGCGGAGCCCGGGAAACCGTTCCAGGGGTGCGGCGTCCCGGCCCAGGAGACGGTCACGGATGTCCCATGGCCGCCAGGGTGGCGCCGTCGCTGCCGATGTCGTCGGGGCCGGTCATGCCGAGCAGCTCGATCAGCCGGACGCGCGCCCGGCTGACCCGGCTCTTGATGGTCCCGACGGCGACGCCGCAGATCTCGGCCGCCTCCTCGTAGGTGAAGTTCTGGGCCCCCACCAGCACCAGCGCCTCGCGCTGGCTCGCCGGCAGGGTGTTCAGGGCGGCCTGAAAGGCCGAGAGCTCCACCCGCGCCTCCTGGTCGGGCAGGGCGGTCAGGCGCCCTGCCATCACCCCGTCGGCATCCTCGACCTCGCGCCGGCGCTTGCGCTGCTCGGAATAGAACAGGTTGCGCAGGATGGTGAACAGCCAGGCATAGAGATTGGTGCCGGGCGTGAAGCTGTCGGCCTTGGTCCAGGCCCGCACCAGGGTTTCCTGCACCAGGTCGTCGCTGCGGTCGAAGTCGCGGGTCAGCGAGAACGCGAAGGCCCGCAAGGCCGGGATCGACCCGAGGAGCAGCGCCCGCATCTCCGGATCGACGGGGGCCGACACGATGGGCTTGGGGGTGGGGTTGGGGGCGTTCATCGCGCGTCCTCCTCGCCGGGATCCGTAGCCGGAGGTTCGGCCGCAGGGTCGACCCGCCTGGCGGCCGGCGGCGTGCCGGCATCGAGCCCGGCGATGAGCGCCGCGAAGCGATCCGGCACCGGGGCGCTGAGAAGGTCGGCGTAATGGGCGCGCAGGGCGCGGCCGAGCCGGCGCCGGGTGACGGCGTCGAGCTCCCCTTGGCCCTGCCCGCCCCGGGATCGCGGCTCCGGCCCGGCCGGGGCGTCTGTCTCGGTCTCGTCGTCGCGCATCGCCGCTCAAGCCTCGCGGCTGCCGGGACCGGGCCGCCGGGCGAGGCGGGATGCCTGCCGGAGCCGCGGCGCGCCGATCGAGAGCCGCCTCACACTTCGTTGGGCGCCGCAATAAAGCCGTGGATTTTAATGCGATCTGAAAACGTCGTTCACCCAATTTTAATCCAAGCTTGGCGGCAAAGCGTCAGCTTGTCCGTGGGATCATCGGGCTTTCAACTCGATGTTCTGCCGCGGTGACATGGCTTCGATTGGCGATCGCAGGGTTTGACCTGGCACGGCCCGGCCCCTCGGGGCAGGACGGTTTCCGGGCGACGGCCCTCGGCCCGGAGGGAACGCCGGAGCCCTTCACAATCGCGTAGATCTCCAGGCATTTGATATCGCGGGGTTTTCTGCGACGGACCGGAATCCGCTCCCTCGGCGGACGCTCGGGCTCGGACCGGCCGTCGCAAGGAACGACGCGCATCCCCGCACCGGTGTGACCTGGCTGCGCTTGTCCGGCGGCCCGGGGCACCTACCCTAGGGGTTCGGATTCTCCAGCGGGAATGACACCTTGAACCCGATGTCGCTTCGTGCGCCCGCCGCCACCGCGGCCTTCCTGACGCTCATGGTCCTGACGCCCCTGGCGGCGACGCCGGCCCTCGCCCAGCGGGACGACCAGGGCCTGCAGATGAATTGTGCCGGCGACTACTTCAAGCTCTGCGCCGGGGCCGATCCGGACAGCCCGGAGGTGGAGCGCTGCTTTGCCCGCAACCGTGCCCGGCTCTCGCCCCAGTGCCGGGCGGCGATCACCGCCTATGACCGCAAGACCGGCGGCAAGGGGGCCGAGGAGCAATAGGCCGGGGAGGGGGACGCCGAGGCCCCCATCCCTCGACGTCCCCCATCCCTCTCCTTGCCCCTGCTACAGGCCCCGGTCGAGCCGCAGGATGCGGCAGGGATCGCCGGCCCGGGCGGCCGGCGCGTGGGGCGTGCGGATCAGCAGGGCCTCGGAGCGGGCGAGCACCGAGAGCATCGAGGAATCCTGGCGCTCGGCCGGGTGGACCACCGGCAGCCGGTCCGGCGCGGTGTCGAGGGCGGCGCGCATGTAGTCCTGGCGCCCGTCATTGGCCGGCAGGTCGCGCCCGAGGAGCGCCGGCTCGCTGCGGTCGGCCCCGGCTTCCGGGTCGCCGAGGAGCGCGCGGATCAGCGGGTGGACGAAGAGCAGCCCGCACACCACCGACGAGACCGGGTTGCCGGGCAGCCCCAGCACCGCCATCGCCCCGAGGCGGCCGTGCATCAGCGGCTTGCCGGGGCGCAGCGCCACCCGCCAGAAGCCGAGATCGAGCCCCTGGCGGGTGAGCGCCGACTGGACGAGGTCGTGGTCGCCGACCGAGGCGCCGCCCAACGTCACCAGGAGGTCGGCCTCCGCGTCCCGCGCGCGGCCGATCGCGTGTTCCAGATCGGAGAAGGTGTCGCCGGCGATGCCGAGATCGATCGCCTCGGCCCCGGCGGCCTCCGCCATCGCCGCCAGCGCCAGCCCGTTCGAGGCAACGATCTGGTCCCATTCCGCCGGCTCGCCCGGCCGCACCAGTTCGTCGCCGGTGGCGAGCACCGCGACGCGGGGCCGGCGCCGGACGCGCAAGGTCGGGTGCCCGCCCGCCGCGGCGAGGGCCACCCGCCAGCCGTCGAGGCGCTCGCCGGCGCCGAGCAGCCGGTCGCCCTCGCGAAAATCGAGCCCGCTGCCGCGGATGTGTCGCCCGGGCGGGTTGCCGGCCCGCGCCAGCACCGTCTCGCCCTCGGCTTGCGTATCCTCCTGGATTACCACCGTGTCGGCGCCCGCCGGCAGCGGCGCGCCGGTGAAGATGCGGATCGCCTCGCCCTCGCCTACCGGCCCGCGGGCGCCGTGGCCGGCGGCGCTGGTGGCGGTAAGGCGCAACCGCACCGGCGCCTCGGGCGAGGCCCCGGCGACGTCGGCGGCGCGCACGGCGTAGCCGTCCATCGCCGAGGTCGCGAAGGGCGGCTGGGTGCGCAGGGCCCTGACATCCTCCGCCAGGGTGCGGCCGGCGGCGGACGTGATCGCGACGGTCTCGGGCGCGACCGGGCGGGCATCGGCGAGGATGCGCGCCAGCGCCTCCGAAACGGGAAGCAGCGCGCTCATGCCTGCACCTCCCAGACGCCCGAGCGGCCGCCGCTCTTGTGCAGGAGCCGGATGCCCTCGACCCGCATGGCCCGGTCGGCGGCCTTCACCATGTCGTAGACCGTCAGGCAGGCCACCGAGACGGCGGTCAGCGCCTCCATCTCGACCCCGGTCGGGCCCTGCACCCGCACCTCCGCGGTGATGCGGATGCCCGGCAGGCTCTCGTCGGGCTCGCACTCGACCCGGACCTTGGTCAGCAGCAGCGGGTGGCAGAGCGGGATCAGCTCGTGGGTGCGCTTGGCCGCCATGATGCCGGCAAGCCGCGCAGTGCCGAGCACGTCGCCCTTCTTGGCGTCGCCCTCGCGGATCAGCCGCAGGGTCTCAGGGTTCATCACCACCAGGCCCTCGGCGCGGGCGGCGCGGTCGGTCGCGGCCTTGTCGGTGACGTCGACCATGTTGGCGGCGCCGGCGGCGTCGAGATGCGTCAGGGTCGGCATGGCCTGCTCCGGGGGGATTTTTCCGAGCCGCTTAGCACGCCGACGGCCTCGCCGTCCCGTCACCCGTTCAGGGCCGCGTTCTCCGCCTCGTCGAACACGCGGGAGCGCAGGAGGAAGCGCTGGCCCGACCCGTTCTCCAGCGAGAACATGCCACCGCGGCCCGGCACCACGTCGATGATGAGCTGGGTGTGCTTCCAGACGGCGTATTGCGGGCCGCTGATGTAGAACTCGGCGCCGCCGATCGCCCCGAGATGCACGTCGCCGTCGCCGATCAGGAAATCGCCGACGGCAAAGCACATTGGCGCCGAGCCGTCGCAGCAGCCGCCGGATTGATGGAACAGGACCGGGCCGTGCTCCCGGCGCAAGGTGTCGATCAGCGCGAGGGCGGCCGGGGTGGCGGTGACGCGGAGAGGGGGCGTGGTCATGCGGGCTCCTTGCCGAGGCAGGCGGGGCGAACGCCCCGCCTCCTGGTTCGAACGTCAGAAGAACCCGAGCTTCTTCGCCGAGTAGCTGACCAGCAGGTTCTTGGTCTGCTGGTAGTGGTCGAGCATCATCTTGTGGGTCTCGCGGCCGATGCCGGACTGCTTGTAGCCGCCGAAGGCCGCATGGGCCGGGTAGGCGTGGTAGCAGTTGGTCCAGACGCGGCCGGCCTGGATCGCCCGGCCGAAGCGGTAGGCGCGGGTGCCGTCGCGGGTCCAGACGCCGGCGCCGAGGCCGTAGAGGGTGTCGTTGGCGATCGAGAGCGCCTCTTCATCGTCCTTGAAGGTCGTGACCGACAGGACCGGCCCAAAAATCTCCTCCTGGAAGATGCGCATCTTGTTGTGGCCGCGGAACACCGTCGGCTTCATGTAGTAGCCGCCGGCGAACTCGCCGTCCTTCACGTTGCGCTCGCCGCCGGTGAGGCACTCGGCGCCCTCGTCCTTGCCGATCGCCACGTAGCTCAGGATCTTCTCCAGCTGCTCGGAGGAGGCCTGGGCGCCGATCATCGTCGCGGGGTCGAGGGGCGAGCCCTGGGCGATCGCCTCGACGCGCTTAATCGCCCGCTCCATGAAGCGGTCGTAGATCGATTCGTGGACCAGCGCCCGGCTCGGGCAGGTGCAGACCTCGCCCTGGTTGAGGGCGAACATCGTGAAGCCCTCGAGCGCCTTGTCGAGGAAGTCGTCGTCCTCCGCCGCCACGTCCGAGAAGAAGATGTTCGGCGACTTGCCGCCGAGTTCCAGCGTCACCGGGATCAGGTTCTGCGACGCGTACTGCATGATGAGGCGGCCGGTGGTCGTCTCGCCGGTGAACGCGATCTTGGCGATCCGCGGCGAGGAGGCGAGCGGCTTGCCGGCCTCGAGCCCGAACCCGTTGACGATGTTGAGCACGCCCGGCGGCAACAGGTCGCCGACGAGCTCGGCGAGCAGCAGCACCGAGGCCGGGGTCTGCTCGGCGGGCTTGAGCACCACGCAATTGCCGGCGGCGAGCGCAGGCGCCAGCTTCCAGACCGCCATCAGGATCGGGAAGTTCCACGGGATGATCTGGCCGACGACGCCCAGCGGCTCGTGGAAATGGTAGGCGACCGTGTCGTGGTCGATCTCGGAGAGCGAGCCCTCCTGCGCCCGGACGCAGCCGGCGAAATAGCGAAAGTGGTCGATGGCGAGCGGGATGTCGGCGTGGGTGGTCTCGCGGATCGGCTTGCCGTTGTCCCAGGTCTCGGCGAGCGCGATCAGGTCGAGGTTGTCCTCCATCCGGTCGGCGATCTTGAGCAGGATCCGGGCGCGCTCGGCCGGGGCGGTGCGGCCCCAGGCCTCCTTGGCGGCGTGCGCGGCGTCGAGGGCGCGCTCGATGTCCTGCGCGTCGGAACGCGCCACCTCGCAGATCACGCCGCCGGTGATCGGCGAGGTGTTCTCGAAGTAGCGGCCCGCCACCGGGGCAACCCACTGGCCGCCGATGAAGTTGTCGTAGCGGGCCGAGAACGGGGACTTCGTCTTGGCGTCGGCGAGGATCTTGGCGTCGGCGAAGAATTCCGGCTTGTTCATGTGTTCCTCCCATTCACCCCGAGGACGGGGCGTGGTGGACATCTCTCGGCAGCCGGCGTGCCAGACGGGGCCCGACTGCCCGGGCCATTCGGCAGGCTACGATTAAGCCTCTGATCGATCTCGTTTTTCTCGGTCGCTCGGCCGAGCTTTCGACCAAAATCCGGCCCCGTCCGGTCTGGACCGCGCGCGCGACACCTGCGACACCTGTCGCAAACGGCGACACCCCGCCCGAACGGGTTGGGCCACATGGGAGGAGGCCGCGCATGCAGAGCCGCGTGACCACGCCGCGCACCCTGCTGGCCGCGCGGCGGCAGGCCTTCGGGCCGGGGGTGGCGGAGCCGCCGCCGCCGATCCTGCGCTCCTGGGAGCGCTGCGCCGCCCTCGGGCTCGATTTCGGGCAGCGCCCCCGGGTCGAGCCGCTGACCGCTGCCGAGATGCGCGCCGCCTTCGACCGCAGCGAGGCCCTGCGCCAGAGCTGCCGGCCGGAGATCGAAGCGCTCCACGCCGAGGCGCAGGCGACCGGCAGCCTCGTCATCCTCACCGATGCCGACGGGCTGATCCTCGATACTCTCGGCAGCGATTCCTTCGCCGGCCGCGCCGCGCAGGTGGCGCTCCGCCCCGGCGTGCCCTGGAGCGAGAGCCTGACCGGCACCAACGCCATCGGCACGGCCTTGATCGAGCGCCGCCCGGTCGAGGTGCGGGGGCGGAGCATTATTTCGAGCCGCACCGGATCCTGAGCTGCGCCGCGATGCCGATCCTCGGGGCGGACGGCACGGTGCTGGGCGTCCTCGACCTGACGGGGCCGGCGGCGATCCACCAGGGCCATGCGCTGGGCCTCGTCGGGCTCGCGGTCGCCGCCATCGAGCACCGCCTGCTCGAGACGGTGCCGCCGGGCTGCGAGGTGTTGCGGCTGCACCGCGATCCGGGCCTGCTCGGCACCCCGCGCGAGGGCGTGCTGGTCTTCGAGGGCCGCCGCCTCATCGGTGCCAACCGGCACGGGCTGGCATTCCTCGGCCTGAGCTGGGGCGACATCGGGGCCGAACAGGCCGGCTTTCATGGCGGCGCCGCCGCGCCCGGATTGCTCGCCTTGCGGGACGCGACCGGGGCGCCGCTCTACGGCCGCCTCCAGGGCGTGCCGGCCCCGGCGAGGCGCCGGCCCACGGGCGAGACCGTGCGGCCGACCGCCGAGGCACCGAGCCCCGAAGGACCGAAATCCGAGGGGCCGATCCTCGATCCTGGCACGGAAAAGCTCCTGGCGCGGGCCATGCGCCTGATCGATGCCGGGATCCCGGTGGTGGTCGAGGGCGAGACCGGCACCGGCAAGGAGGTGTTTGCCCGCGCCGCCCACACGGCCTGCGCGCGGGCGCAAAAGCCCTTCGTAGCGGTGAACTGCGCGGCTCTGCCCGAGACGCTGATCGAGGCGGAGTTGTTCGGCTACGAGCCCGGCGCCTTCACGGGGGCTGCGCGCCACGGCGCCAAGGGCCTCTTGCGCCAGGCCGATGGCGGCCTGCTCTTCCTCGACGAGATCGGCGACATGCCGCTCGCCCTGCAATCGCGGCTGCTGCGGGCATTGCAGGAGCGCGAGGTGCTGCCCGTCGGCGGCACCCGCCCGGTCCCGGTCGATTTCGCCCTGATCTGCGCCACGCACCGCGACCTGTTGCGCATGGTCGAGGAGGGCGCCTTCCGGGCCGACCTGTTCTACCGCATCGCCCCCTACCGCGTGCGCCTGGCCCCGTTGCGCGACCGGCCGGACCGCCTCGCCCTGATACGCGCCCTGTGGGCCCGCTCCGAGGGTCCTGCCCGCAACGTGACCCTGTCGTCGTCCTGCGAGGCGGCGCTGGCCGAGGCGGAGTGGCCCGGCAACCTGCGCCAGCTCGCGGCCTGCCTGAAGGCGCTGGCGGTGCTGGCGGAGGCGGGGGAGGTGCTGGGGGTGGAGGACTTACCGGAGGGGGTGGCCCGGCCTGCTTCCCTGGCGCCCACTCCGCGGCAAGAGCGCGAGGCTGGCCGCCTCGACACGATCGCCTGCGACGCGATGTGGGCGGCCTTGGCGGAGAATGACGGTAATGTCAGCCGGGCGGCGCGCATCCTTGGGATCAGCCGTAGTACGCTGTATCGGCGGTGCCTGTCAGGGCGGACGAGATAGGGCTTGAGCCATGCGACGTGCGAATCGAAACTCGACCGAGTGGATTTCGTGACGAAGCGCTTACGACCCACTCCGCGTAAGAGTGCGATCATTTTCTTAAAATCATGAAGCGGTTTTTATTCATGAGACGCTCAATTGCACAATTACGCCGTCAACATATTAAAATTTATTTTCTAATTCGATTAAATTACGCATGATCATGCAACTTACTATGATTTTACATAGTTTCGATGTTTTTTAGCATCGCCAGGGTATCTACGTGGGCATTCTACCTAATTTTTGCGACCCTTTTCGTTCGATAGTTGACTGACGAATTTCGAGGAAGATGCAGGAATAATCCAGATTCGGATTGTTTGTGCCACACGACCGGTGCTCATTCCTTCCCTAGCGTGGCAGCGACAGAAGATCTTTGGCGACCGTGCGCCGTAACTTTTTAGTATTATGAAAAATCTATTCCGCTCGAACGAGTATTGAGAACCAACTTCATATCGTGAATCGGCTTGCAACTGCGTGAATAATGATGCTAAACTGTTAGGAATTCCGCGATTTATAGGGAGTGGGTGGCGTTGCGCACGATGGTTTACTTAGAGCCTCTCTGGTTTAGAGAATCAGCTGTTTTTCTTAGTGGGCACATCGAAATATTTATTAAGCCAATATTGAAGGCGCTTCATAATGATTCGCGCTCAGCGGAGATTTGTGTCGTTTCGAATCTTATATTGTCTCTACATGCGATCGAAGCAATTCGTGATCTTAATATTGATATTTCTGAAATTTCTGTCTTTACTATTGATAGCACGCATGCTTTGCGCGACTGCAACTTTAGAACTGACGTTTATTCCGCAGATTTATTCCGAGGTCCTGAAACGAAGAGAATATTGCCCTTTCCGCGGCCATTTCGAAATAACTCTTTACTCGCGAGAATGTCTGAAGCATTCCACGAATTTCGTCCCGATATCGTCGTGACGACCGCGCAGAACCGCTACCTTCGCCAACTCTGCGACAATGCTTCGATCCCCCTGCTGAGTTCCGAGTATGGCCCGCTGCCCAGGGTGCCGTATCCGTTGAACCGCTTTCTGTCGCTGGAGGGACATCTCTCTGACGGACCGTTCCATTCCGTCAAAACTCTCCGGCGCGCGCTCGAGCCGCATGCCGGAGAAGAGCGCAGCGGCTCTCACTTGGCCGCCTTTTTGGAGCGGTATCACGCGGCGACCTCAGCCCATTCGCAGTACGATGCATGTCGAGACTTCATCGAGCGGAACACGCACGGGGAAAGCGTCGCCATGCTCGCGCTACAGCCCCAAGATTGGTTGAGTTGGGAGGGGGCCCTGACTCATGCTCAGGGGCCAGCGCCGATCATCCTGCGAGCGCTCGACATAATGACCGCCGACAAGCTCATCGTTACACATCATCCGACGCCCCACGATCATGTTGTCGGTGATCAGTTCACGGAAATCTGGCTCTCGAATCCCGCCTTGGCTCGCTTGCCAGCCAGCCTCATCTCGAACACCTCGGAAATGTTTCTTCCTTTCGTCGACGAAGTCATAACTGTTTCGTCCAATGTTGCCATGTCGGCTTTCCTCCTTGGCAAAAAAATTAAGTCGCTAGGCAAGTCATACGTCAGAACTTTAGAAGAATTATCGGCCGACCGAGATGCCGCCTTGGATATGCGAGAGGACATCGCTCGATATCTGCAAGAGGATTACTGTATTTCGAACGAAACTTTTCAGTCGGCCCCAGCTCTCCAAGCTGTCATCTTGGAGAAAGTAGACAAGAAATTCGGTCCGCGAAAGCTGCCGGATGCCTCCCGATCAGGCGTGGATCACACCACCGCGCATCCGAAAGATTCGATCGAGCACATCCACGATAAAATAAAATCTTACCTCAGAGCTGTCGATCGCGCAACAAAGGCTGATCTGCTCAAGATGTTTGGCCGACATGCCATCGGATACTTGACTCGGCAAGACTCCGTTGGGATCGAACTTGGCGTTGCATCCGGAGTATTCTCGGACTCGCTTCTCATGTCGGGACATTTCAGTACACTTTATTCTGTGGATGTCTGGGGAGACCACCATGACGACAATGAGTTTCGCGCCGCCAGCGATCTTCTGTCGAAACATGGCGAGCGGTCGATCGTTCTGCGAAAGACCTTTGATGAGGCACTCGATCTGATCCCGGACGGGCATTTGGATTTCATGTATATCGATGCTTACGCCCATACCGGCGTGGCGGCACAGATCCTTGAAACATGGCTGCCGAAGCTGAAAGATGACGCTGTTGTTGCCGGCCATGATTTTTGCCGAATCAACTGGCCCGTCAACTATGTGCGATTGACGGAAACGTTGAAGAGCCTTAATTTCAAGGAAACAATTTTGGTTCCAGGTGTATTTACGAGCAAAACAGACGATATATTTCCTAGTTTTATTTCTTCAAAACATGAGATTCGGTTGAGTATCATGCCAGTCTGAATTATAGAGCAATTTTCCACGGAGCGGATACCGATTCTTTATAGAATCTTCAAGACTGAAGGGTGATCGTTAAGTGAACTGGTAGACTCTCATTAAAGCGACAACGGTTCAAAGGTCGTTGAAAAACGACCTTTGATGCCATTCTTGAGCTTCAAACCAAACTCTGGGCTGCTGCAGCAAATTCGAGATGGAACGATGGTTCCGTTGATCTCGGGCTTGGCCCGAGATCAACGCGATGCGTCGGCATCTCGCCGGAGCACTTCACGATTTCGATACCGTCGCGAAGATCTGCCGGCCTTTGACTTCACTGCATTGCCCGACGAACTGGTAGCCCTTCGTCGGACCACGCTATATTGGTGACTATGCACAAGGTCGTAGGCCATCGGCACAATAGTTGTGTCGCGACCTAAATCCCTGGCGTGTCGGCCGCCTCCAATCGTCCTGCCGCAATGGCCTCCCTGAACAGCCGGTGATCCTCCGCATTCCGATCGCCATAGGCCCGCGCCCAATCGGCCAGCGCTTCGCGGAGGTCGTCGTGACGGTCGCGGCCGCAATAGCCGGCGATCGCCGCGGCGTCGCCGGTTCGGGCATGGGCCCGGGCCAGCAGCGCGCCGTAGGCCCAGGAGAAATAGACGAGCGGCTGCCCGCGCATGCAGCTGAGCGGGATCTCGCCCTTCATGTTCTTCATCTGGCGGACGTAGAACGGGCGGTCGTCGATGGTGGTCCAGCCGAGGAGCGGGTCGCCGACCGCCTGGAGCAGGCGCTGGCCGTAGATCACCCGCTCGCCCTCGTGCGAGGCATAGGGCTCGGGCATGCCGGAGACATAAGGGGCGTGGGCGGGGCGCACCGCCTCCTTGACCTGGAGGAAGAGCACGTCCTGGTCGGAGTTGCCGCAGAGCAGCGCGACATAGGCCCGGGTGCCGACGCTGCCGACCCCGACGACCCGGTGGGCGACGTCGACGACGTGGTAGCGGCTCAGCATGAACCGGCGCTCCCGCGGCAGGGTCTCGGCGTAGCGCTCCAAGCCGGCGGTCACCGCCTCGCGGGTCTCGTCGTCGACCCAGGTCAGGATCGGCGGGTCGTTGCGGAACCGCCAGCCGCCATCGACCCGCCGCTCGCCGATCCGGGCGAGCAGGCTCTTGTTGTGCCGCTTGCGCGCCTTCTCGACGGCGCGATGCACCACGTCGCGGGATTCGTCGTCGATCGTGATGCCGCTGAATTCCAGGTCCTCGGCCCGCGCCGCCCGGTGCCAGACGTCGAGGGGACCCTGCGGCGCCAGTTCGGTCATGGTGTGCTGGTAGCCGAAGGCCGCCGCGATCACCGCCTCGCGGCGCTCGGGCGCCGGCACGTCGAGATCGCGCGAGGCGACCTCGATGCTGGCGCAGAGCCGTTTCAGGTCCCATTCCCACGGGCCGATCGTGACTTCGTCGAAGTCGTTCAGATCGAGGACGATGTCGCGCTGGGGCGTGCCGAACAGGCCGAAATTCGAGATGTGGGCGTCGCCGTTCATCACCACGTCGATGCCGCTCGTCGGCGTGCGCGCGAGGTCCCAGGCCATCACGGTGGCGGCACCCCGCAGGAAGGCGAAGGGCGAACTCGCCATCCGGGCGACGCGCAGGGGGATCAGCCGCTCCTGGCGCCCGGCTTGCGCCTCCTCGATCAGCCGCACGGGATCAGGCCGGTCCTCCGGCACGGGGACCGGGCCGTGGCTGCCATGCGGGACCTTGGCCCGCAGGCCCTTGCCGGCGGCGCGACGCTTCTCCCACGGCTCGCCGGGCGTGCGCAGGTCGATATGCGGGAAGTCGGCCAGCGGCTCCAGCACGATGGCCTCGGACGGCACCTCGTCCTGGTCGCTCTCGTACGGTCTGTCGGAGGTGGGTCTGTCCATGGGGCGCGGCTCGTCGGCGGACCTTGATCCGGTCGTGGAAGTCAAACCTTGGCCGTGGGCGATCGTTCCGGGCGCCGGATGAAAACCCGGCGCCGCACGTGCTGTTAGCCCTGATGGTCCCGGGCCTCCTGAATCCGGTGCAGGAACTCGGCCGCCATCTCGCCGCGCCGGTCCGGATCGTCGCAGGGCCGGCGCAGGATCAGCCTTCCGTCCCGGGCGGTCAGGTCGTCGCCGAGCGGCATCGCGGCCGGTGCGCAGCCGGGGCGGAAATCGACCGCGAGGCCTTGCGGCCCGCCGGTGAGCCGGGCGATGCCCAGCGACAGGCAGGCGACCCGCAGATGGCCCAGCGTGACCAACGCCCGCACGCCGGAGGGAAGCGGCCCGAACCGATCCTCGACCTCGCCGCGCAGGGCCTCGACCTCCTCTGCGCTGCCGAGACGCAGGAGGCGGGTATGGAGGCTCAGGCGCAGCTCCGGCTCTGGCACGTAGTCTTCGGGCACGTCGCCCGCGAGGCCGAGGCGGATCTCCGGGGCCCAATCCTCCGCCGGCTCGCCCTTGGCGGCGCGCAGCGCCAGCTGGAGCAGGTGCTGGTAGAGGCCCAGGCCGATCAGCTTGACGTGGCCGGCCTGGTTCTCGCCGACGAGGTCGCCGGCACCGCGCAAGTCCAGGTCGCGGGCGCTGATGGCGAAGCCCGCGCCGAGGCGGTCGAGGGCCTCCAGCGTGCGCAGGCGCTTCTCGGCCGCGGGCGGCAGCTCGCGGTCGGGCCGGGTCAGCAGGTAGGCGACGCCCCGGCGCTGGCCGCGCCCGACCCGGCCGCGGAGCTGGTGCAGCTGGGCGAGGCCGAAGCGCTCGGCGTCGACGACCAGCATGGTGTTGGCCCGCGGCACGTCGAGCCCGCTCTCGATGATCGAGGTGGCGAGCAGCACGTCGCCCTCGCCGTCGGCGAAGCGCACCATGATCTCGTCGAGGTCCGACGGCTTCATCTCGCCATGGGCGACCACGGTATCGAGTTCCGGCACCAGCCGTTTCAGGCGCTCGGCCATCGGGCCGATCTCCTCGATCCGCGGGCAGACGACGAAGCTCTGGCCGCCGCGGCCCTTCTCGCGCATCAGCGCCGCCCGCAGGGTATCGTCGTGGAGCGGGGTGAGAAGGGTGCGGATCGGCTGGCGCACCGCCGGCGGCGTCGCGATGACGCTGAGCGACTTGAGGCCGACTAGGGCCGATTGCAGGGTGCGGGGGATCGGCGTCGCGGTGAGCGTCAGGACGTGGGCATCGCCCGCCATGGTGCGCAGGCGCTCCTTCAGTGCCGCGCCGAAGCGCTGCTCCTCGTCGATCACCACGAGGCCGAGATCCGCGAAGGCGACGCCGCGCCCGGCGAGCGCATGGGTACCGACGACGAGGCGGATCGAGCCGTCGGCGAGGCCCTGGCGCACCCGCTTGGCCTCCGCCGGGCCGGCGAGCCGCGAGAGCTGCGCCACCCCGATGCCGAAGCGGGCAAACCGCCGCTCGAAGGTGCGCAGGTGCTGGCGCACCAGCACCGTCGTCGGGGCGACGACGGCGACCTGCTTGCCGGCGAGCAGAGCCGCGGCGGCGGCGCGTAGGCCCACCTCGGTCTTGCCGAAACCGACATCGCCGCAGACCAGCCGGTCCATCGGCCGCGTGCCGGCGAGATCGGCGAGCGCCCCGTCGACGGCCTTCGCCTGGTCGGGGGTGAGCGGGAAGCCGAAGCCGGCGCCGAACCGCTCCATCTCGCGCTCCGGGGGCACCAGGGCGGGGGCACGCGCCTGCCGGCGCTCCTCCGCCGCCGCCAGCATGGCGCGGGCGGCCCGCGCGAGACCCGCCTCGGTGGTCAGCCGGCGCTTGGCCCAGGTGCCGCCCTCGAGGGTGTCGAGGGTGACGGCGTCCTCTTCCGAGCCGTAGCGCCAGATCCGGTCGGCCTGCGCCATCGGCACCATCAGGATCGCCTCGTGGGCGAAGCGCAGGCGCAGGGCCTCGGTGCGGCCGCCGTCGCCGGTGGCGATGCGCTCCAGCCCCTCGAAGACGCACAGCCCGTGGTCGCGGTCCACCGCCACGTCGCCGACGCGCAGGTCGACCTCGCCCATCGGCAGGATCACCGGCTGGCCGGCGCTCGGGCGGACCGAGGTGCCGCCATAGACGTCGGGCGCGGCGATCACCGTGACGCCGAGATCCGGCACCCGGAACCCCGCATCGAGGGGAGCGGGCAGGGCGAGGATCTCGCCGGGCTTGGCGGCGACCGCCTCCGACCAGTCGGCGACCGGGCGGACGCTGCGCTCCGCCGCCCGCGCGGCCTGGCGCGCCAGGCGCTTGAGCCCGGCGCCGTCGCCGCCGAGCACCACCCGCTCGCCGGCCTTCAGCCGCTCGCGCAGGTAGGCCGAGAAGGCCGTGCCCGGCCGGCGCTCGCGCAGGAAGGCCGGAACGGCGACCGACTCGGCATCCGCGTCGCTCGCCACCGCGATCTCGCGGGTCTCCCGCACCGTCTGCCACTCGGCGGCCGTCAGGTAGAGCGACACCGCCTTGCCGCGGGTCGCGGCTTCCGATGCGCGACCCTCGGCGATCTGCTCGAAGAAGGCCTCGGCGCGGGCCTCCGCCCCGGCCTCGACCACCAGGCGGGCCTCCGGCACGTAGTCGAGCACCGTGGTGAGGCGGCCGTAGAGGGTGGGCAGCTGGTGCTCCTGGCCGGTGAAGGGCCGCAGGCGCACCGGCGAATCCGGCGCCAGGACGATCTCGGTCGCGGGATCGACCACCAGGGTCCCGATCTCGTCGAGGGAGCGCTGCGATACCGGATCGTAGGTGCGGATCGCCGTGACCCTGCCCTCCGCATGCTCGATGCGGCAGGGGCGGGGGGCGGCGGCGGGAAACACGTCGATGGTCCGGCCGCGCAAAGCGACCTCGCCGGGCTCGTCGACCCGGTCGTCCAGGATGTAGCCGAGGCGCTGCATCTCCGCCGTGAGGCGGCCGGCCTCCAGGGCGTCGCCGGCCCGGATCTCGACCCGGGCCTCGGCCCAGGTCTCGGGGAGGGGCACCCGCTGGATCAGGGCCGGGGCGGTGGTGAGCAGGATGTCGGGCAGGTTGTCGGCGTCGGTGAGCCAGCGCAGCACGCCGGCCCGGGCCCCCATCGTGCCGCGGGAGGGCGAGGCGCGATCGAAGGGCAGGCAATCCCATTCCGGATAGATCGCGACGCCCAGCCCCGGCGCCAGGCCGCGCAGCAGGGCGGCGATCTCCTCGAGCCGGCGGGCGTCGCGGGCGACGTGGACGAGGGGCCGGCCCCGCTCGCGCAAGGAGAGCAACGCCACCGCGAGGGCGCCCGGCGGCACCAGCGGCGCTACGGCCTCCTCGACTGCCGCCGTCGCGCGCTGACGTACCTTGCGCTGTGCCATCGTTCCCCCGCTCCCGTTCTCTGGATCGGGAAACGCCCGGCGGCTGCGCTGGGTCCGGGCCGAGGCTGTCGCATGCACAGGAATGCGGTGGGGGAGTGCGGGGCCACCGGCCGATCCGAATGAGGCACCGCCTCCGTCCGAAAAAGAAGAAGCGCGGGCTCTCCCACAAGAGAGGCCCGCGCTTGATCGTTGAAAGATCGTGTCTCGGACGGTCTCGTTGCCGCCGGCGCCCGTGACGCGGCGGGGACGTATCCGCCCGCGACAGCGATCCGATCGCCCGGATCAGTACGTCCGGCCGGGCCGGGGGCGGGAGCCGCGCCGGCCGAGATAGGCGATCAGCTTCGGCAGGACGAAGAGCGTGAAGATCTTGCGCAGCATGGCGTGGTCTCCCTTCGGGTGGATGGGGTGAGTGTCAGCGCGATCGGCGGACGAGCCAGCCCGCCGCGAAGGCGAGGGCGGCGAGGCCGATGAGCGTGTTGGTCGGGTGCCCTTCGGCGTAACGCCGGGCGCGCTGGCCATAGGCCTCGCCGCGGCGACGAACCGCATGAGCGGCGTGGCGCCCGTCCTCGACGAGATGGTCGGCGCGCTCGCGGGCGGTGTGGGCGAAATCCTCGGCGCGCTCGCGCGCCTCGTCGGTGAAGTTGACGGCGCGCTCGCGCGCCTCACGGGCGAGATGGCGCCCGTCATCGACGAGGTCGTCCGCCCGGTCGCGGGCACGGCCATAGGCGTATTGCGCGCCGCCGGCCACCTGGTTGGCGGCGCCGCGGACCTGGCGGACGGGGTCGCCGGCAAGGCCGCCGAGCGCGGTCTGGACGCGGCCCTTCAGGTGACGGGACGCGCCGTTGAACTGGTCGCGGTTCATGCTGTCCTCCTGAGTGTCGGGTTGGCGGGGTGGCGGGACGATCCCACCACCCTGTGGAACACGGTCGGCGTTACTTGCGGCCGAGGAGGCTGTCGGCGGCGTTCTTCACGCCGTCCTTGACCTCGCCGACGGTGCGCTGGGCCTCGCCTTTCAGCTCCTGGGCCTTGCCCTCGGCGACGAGATGGTCGTCGCCCGTGACTTTGCCGATGCCCTGCTTGACGTTGCCGACGGCCTCGTTGGCCAGGCCCTTGAGCTTGTCGGTGGTGCTGCTCATCGAAAACTCTCCTGCTGCTGGAAGGTGAGGGGGGAGGGCTCCCGCCGTGGGCGGGAGCCGGGGAGGGATCAGACGCGGCGGGCGTCGTAGGTGGTCACCAGCTTCGGGGCGCCGAGGCGGCCACCGAAGAAGGCGGCGGCTGCGCCGAGCAGCAGCGCGATGGCGGCGTAGAAGGCGCCCTGCGTCGCGGCCGACTTGGCGGCGACGGCCGTGGCTTCGGCCTTCTGCTTGGCGGTGGCGACCGCCTGCTCGTACTGCTTCTGGTAGTCGTCGATCTGCGCCTTGGCCTGGTCGGGCGAGATGTTCTGCGCCTTGGCGAGCGCATCGGCGGCGCGGGTCTTGGCCTGCTCCTTCTGGGCGGCGTCGCCGGTCAGCACGGCGCGCACGGCGGCCACGGCGGCGTCACGGGCGGCCTGGGGGTCCTGGCCGGCGGCCTGCTGGCGCACCTTGTCCTCGATGCCCTCGAGCGGGTTCTGGACCTTCGACAGCGACGGGGCCGCGGCCTGGGCGGCGGTCTGCACCGTGCCGCCGACGAGGTTGCCGGCGCCGCCGAGCGCGCTCGACACGGTGCTCAGCGTGCCGCCGACGAGGCCGCTCGCCGCCGAGGTCACGAGATAGATCACCACCAGCGTCGTCACCGCCCAGGAGACGAGGCCGTGCAGGGCGGCCGCGCCCGGCAGCGGCTTGCCGGAGAGCCGGCCCGCGATGGCGCCGCCGACGAGCGAAGCGGCGATGCCCGAGACCACGAACCACAGGCCCGCGCCCATCGAGACGGTCGAGGCGGCCGGGTTGTCGGCGGCGTTCACGCCGACCGAGGACAGGCCGACGCCGACGCCCACGAGGTTGAGGATCACCTGCGTCACGAGCGCGGTCACGGCGCCGGCGAAGATGGCGCCCCAGGAGACCTGGTTGAGCAGGACCGCGCGGGTATCGGCCTGCGCCGCCGTGGCGAGGGGGGAGACGGGGGTCTGGATGGTCACGCTTCTACTCCGAGTCGTTCAATCGTCGTGGTTCAGGCATCGCGGGGGTGGCCCCGTGCGGTCTCGCCGCTCCGGGGCCCACTGCTCGCGAGGCGGTCGGGCCGCGATCAGTCGCGGTTGGCGTTGACGAGGAGGCCGAGGCCGAAGCCCACGAAGCCGGCGATCACCAGCGAGGCGAGCGGATACTCGGCGACCTGGTGGCCGACCTGCCGGGCGCCGTGGCGGAGGGAGCGGCTGCCGCGCTCGTAGACCTCCTCGGCGTAGCCCTGGGCCTCGTCGGCGTAACCCTGCGCGTTGCCGGCGAAGTCCCGCGCCCGGTCCCGGGCCCGGTCGGCGAGATCCTCGGCCCGATCCGCGGCGTGGCGGACGGTGTCCCGCGTCCGATCGGCCGCGTCGCCGGCATAATCCTGCGCACGGTCGGCGGCGTGGCGGACGCTGTCCCTGGCCTGGCCGTAGGCGTCCTCCGCCGCGCCCTGCGCCTCGCGGAAGCGGCCTTCGGCCGAGTCGCGGTGCGAGCCGGTCAGGTCGCCGACGACGCCCTGGATCTTGCCGCCGAGTTCCTTGGCGGCGCCGGTGATGCGGTTGGTATCGACCATGGGATTCTCCTCTGGTGTTCTCGGGGAAACGCGGCGCCCCGACGGGGCGCCGGATGACGGGTGTCGTCAGTCCTTGCGGGGCCCAGTCCCCTTCGGGGTGGGCTCCTCGTCCTTCTGACGCCGGCCCTCGGCCTCGATCCGGACATCGCCGGTGAGCTTGCCGATGGCCTCCTTCACCGAACCCTTGACCTTCTCGGTGCAAGGCTGGTCGGTGGAAGTCTTCGATGCGCGATCGGCCATGAGCACCTCGATGATGTGAGAAAACTCCGACCGGCCTGGAGATGTAGGCGCGTCGCGCATCGTCAATGGTAGGAAAGTACCAGTAGCCTGAACTTTAGCTACTGGATGCCTGGAGCGGGAAGCCGTGTTCGCGGCCCCACAGGATCACCTCCGTCCGGCGATGAACGCCGAGCTTGCGGTAGAGCGCGGCGCCGTGGTTGCGCACGGTGTTGCGCGACAGACCGAGCTTGCGGGCGATGCCGTCGTCGTCGAGGCCGCTGCAGATCAGGTTCAGGATCTGCCGCTCGCGCAAGGTGAGGTCCGGGATCGCGTCGTTCGGCGCCTCGCGGCCCGGGCGGCGCAGGTTGGCGAGCTTCTCGATCAGCCCGCGGCTGAACCAGGAGGTGTCGGCCATCACCGTCTCGATCGCGTCGAACAGCTCGCGCTCGGTGTGCTTGCGCTCGGTGATGTCCTGCAGGACCATCAGCACGAACCCCGCCTCGCCGATGGTCACCCGCTCGGCCGAGATCAGGCAATCGAGGTCGGCGCCGTTCTCGTGGCGCAGGCATACTTCCAGCCCCAGCGCGTAGCCGGTCCGCGCCAGCCCCTCCTCGAAGCGCCGGCGCTGCTCGGCCGAGACCCACAGCCCGAATTCCCCCGGAGCCCGTCCGACCACCCGGTCCTCGCCGAAGCCGAAGACCCGGGTGAAGGCCTCGTTGATGCTGGTGACGTGGAAATCCTCGGCGCGGGCGAGCAGGGTCGGCACCGGCGTCAGGCGGAACGCCTTGGCGAAGCGCTCCTCGCTCTGCCGCAGGGCCGTCTCGGCCTTCCGCCGTAGCTCCAGGTCGGCGAAGGTGAACAGCATGCAGGGCTCGTCGCCCATCTCGATCGGCTGGCCGGCCACGATCACGAACCGGCCGCCGCCATCGGGCAGTTCCAGCCGCGCCTCCATCTGGGGAATCGTGCCGCCCTGGTCGAGCCGCGAGACCGCGAGGTCGCGGTTGCGGGCATTGGCGCCAGCACGTCGACCTCGTAGACGCTGCGGCCGATCACGGCGTCGCGGGTATAGCCGGTCATCTCCAGGAAGCCGGCATTCACCTTGACGTGGCGCAGGTCGGACAGCCGCGTGATGACGGCCGGGGCCGGGTTGGCGTTGAAGGTGCGCTCGAAGCGGTCCTCGGCCTCGAACTGGTCCGACACGTCCTTGAGGATCAGCGCCAGGCAGCTCGGATTGCCCTCCCGGTCGGTCGCGACGAGGCTGCGCAGGGAATGCACGAAGCCGACATCCGGCTTGTCGGTGCGGGTCACCTCGACCACCACGTCGTGGAAGCTCTCACCGGCCACGACGCGCTCGATCGGGTAGCTCTCCGGGGCGCGGTGGTTGCGGTAGCGTAGGGCGAAGCGCTCCCGGTAGGCATCGACCGTCGGACCGATCTCGTCCAGGCTCTCGGCGCCGTGCATCGCGAGCGCGGCCTCGTTGGCGTAGGCGATGGTCTGGTCGGGCTCGACCAGAATCACGCCCTCGCTGAGGCCGGCGATGATCTGCCGGAGTTCATGCCTGTCGACGCCTGCGGTCACGGCTCGCTCGATCCTTCATGCTCGTGTCGCTGCCTTGCGAGGCAACGGAGCACAAACGGATCGCGCACCAGCCGGTTCCCGCAGGTAAGCGAGATTCACCGGTAAAATCGTATCATTGACGTAATTGCCGGCGATCAGAAATAAGTCCCATCATCACCGGACCGGCATGCTGCCCCACGGGACTAGGCCGCAGGGACACCCGGTCTAGTCCGATCTGCAGCTGGTTGACGGGCCCTACTCCGTGCAGACAGACCACGAGACGAGCGCAACGGTTGCCGCACCAGAGGCTGCGATCGCGGTGATCCCATCGCATCTCGGCGGCCTGCTGCGGGAGCATTATCCCGAGATCGTCGCGCTCGATGCCGGCTCGCGCCTTGGCGAGATGCTGGCGCGCCTGACCCGGGCGCTGGCGGCGGCCGACGAAGTGCCGGCGGCGTTCGGGCGCGAGCTCCTCGGCGCGGTGCCGCGCCTGCGCCGCTACGCCCTGTCCCTGACCCAGCACGGGGCCGACGCCGACGACATGGTGCAGCACACCCTGCTCAAGGCCTGGGAGCACCGGCGTCAGTTCGTCCCCGGCACCAGCCTGTCGGCCTGGCTGTTCGCGATCCTGCGCAACGGCTTCTTCAACGGCCGCCGCAAGTACCGCCTCGAAGTGGCGGATCCCGACGGGGCCCATGCCGCCACCCTGGCGAGCGCCGCCGAGCAGGAGCACCGGGCGTCCCTGCGCGACCTCCAGGGCGCCCTCGACCGGCTCGAGCCGGCGCAGCGCGAGGCGCTGCTCCTCGTGGCGGTCGAGGGCCTGTCCTACGAGGCCGCCGCCGGCATCATCGGCTGCCCGGCCGGCACGGTGAAGAGTCGCGTCAGCCGGGCGCGCGACCGGCTCGGCCAGGATCTCGGCCAAGATCTCGGCCAAAATCTCGGCCGGGATCTCGGTCGGGAGGCGGACCGACCGGTCCGGAGCCCGTCCGGCGCCGCCTGAGGGGCCTTGGCCCACCCACCGGTTTCGCCCGACGGGGCGTTCCCCATCGTTCCCGCGCTATCCCCCGAGGCGTGCGGAGCGGTCGCGGGCCGGGCACGGCATGGTTCCCCCGTCCGTGTCCGGTCCGTCGCGATCCATGCGTGCCGGGACTGCCCGGCCACCCCGACCAGAGGAGATCATGACCCCGTTCGCCCGCCCGTCCTCCGCACAGGCCCTGGTCCTCGCCGTCGCCGCATCGGTCCTCGCCGCTCCGGCCACGGCCGCGCCCAACCGCTTCGACGGCGCCTGGTCGGTCGTCGCCACCGCCGAGACCGGGAACTGCACCGGGCCGTACCGCTACCCGATCGTGATCCGGGGCGGCATCGTGGACGATGCCGGCGGCCACGGCGTCGATGCGTCCGGGCGCGCCACCGCCGACGGCCGCATCACCGGCACGATCTGCAGCGGGCTCGCCAGCGTCGCGGTCACCGGCACCCTGCGCGGCTCCGCCGGCAGCGGGCGCTGGACCCTCGCCGGGATCAGTCCCTGCACCGGGCGCTGGACGGCGCGGCGCACCGGGTGAGCGCCCGGCAGCGCCGATGCGCCGCACCCCGCCCGGTCCTTGATGCGATCCGGTCCCGCCCAAGAACGGGAGCAGCCTGCCCTTCGAGGGCGGGCGATCGAACGGGGCACGATCGAGGAGCGAGCGGGCGGATGCCGGGCTACCGACTGCGCGGGGCTTTCCGCGCCCCGGACGGGGCGATCGGAGCCCCGCTGATCGACGAGATCATCACCGCCGCGGACCGGCAGGAGGCCATCCGCCTCGCCAACGCCCGGGAGAGCCTGCCCGAGGACGAGCCGGTGAACGCCCTGTGGCTGGTCGATGAGCATGAGACCCTGATCTGGTCGTTGCGCCGCGCCGAACGGGAAGGCTGACCACGGTCCACGACAGTGGCGTGGGATCCGCCGGCATGGATTTTCCCATCCTCCCACCTCGTCCTGAGAGGCTGTTTGAGCCGGATCGTCTTCCATGAAGCCGGACGCAGAAGGGCATATCCTGCCCACGACCTCATCCTGAGGTGTCAGTTGATCGGAGACGGACTGACCTCGAAGGAGGGCTCCAGGGATCGCTGAGGTTTCCGGAGGGCTCCTTCGCGGTCAGCCGAGACTTCTGGAGCCCTCCTTCGAGGCTCCTGTCAGTCCTACCTCCGGACGAGGCCGCAGGTGGGACGGACGACCTGTGCCGGCGGATCGTCCCGCCGTGCTGGCTGAGGCCTCTCTGCACGGGAATGTGATTCACGCATGGTCGGACATCGTCCGTAGCTTCCGATGCACGGGCCGGGGGAGGGTGTCGTGGCGATGCGGCGCTTGATGAAGTTCCTGCACACGATGGGGGCGATCGGCCTGATGGGCGCGATGGCCTGCCTGATCGTGCTGCTGGGTCTCGCGCCTCCGCCATCCGCGCTGCCCGGCTATGCCCTGATGCGCGGTGCCATGGCGGCGGTGGCGACGTGGGTCTTCCTGCCGTCGCTGGCGCTAATGCTGGTCGCCGGATTGCTGGCGATCGCGCTCAACCGGGCGTTCCACCAGGCCGGATGGGCCTGGGTGAAGCTCGCGACCGGAATCCTGATGTTCGAGTACGGCTTCGTCGGCGTCCAGGGGCCGATGCAGCGGGAGGCGGAGCGCAGCGCGCAGGCCCTCGCGGGTCGGGTCGATCCCGCGACTTTGGCCGAATCGCTCGGCGCCGAGCGGGGGACCCTTTGGGTGCTCCTCGCCATCGCGACGGCGAACGTGGTCCTCGGGATCTGGCGACCCCGGATCCTGATCCGCGTCCGCTGACCCGCGGATCGTCAGCGGGTCGGCACCGGCTCCGCGCCGCGATAATCGTAGAAGCCGCGCTTGGTCTTGCGGCCGAGCCAGCCGGCCTCGACGTACTTCACCAGGAGCGGGCAGGGGCGGTACTTCGAATCGGCCAGGCCCTCGTAGAGCACCTGCATGACCGAGAGGCAGGTATCGAGGCCGATGAAGTCGGCGAGCTGGAGCGGGCCCATCGGGTGGTTGGCGCCGAGCCGCATCGCGGTGTCGATCGAATCGACCGAGCCGACGCCCTCGTAGAGGGTGTAGATCGCCTCGTTGATCATCGGCAGCAGGATGCGGTTGACGATGAAGGCCGGGAAATCCTCCGACACCGTCACGATCTTGCCGAGGCGCCTCACGAAGGCCTTGGCCGATTCGTAGGTCGGGTCCTCGGTGGCGATGCCGCGGATCAGCTCGACGAGCTGCATCACCGGCACCGGGTTCATGAAGTGGATGCCGATGAAGCGCTCCGGCCGGTCGGTCGAGGCGGCGAGCCGCGTGATCGAGATCGACGAGGTGTTGGTCGCCACCATCGTCTCGGGCCGCAGGGCCGGACACAGCGCGCTGAAGATGCTGCGCTTGATCGCCTCGTCCTCGGTCGCGGCCTCGATCACGAGGTCGCAGGGACCGAAATCGTCGAACGAATCGACCGCGAGGATGTGCTCGATCGCGGCGCGGCGCTGGTCCTCGGTGATCGCGCCCTTCGAGACCTGGCGCTGCAGGTTGCCGTTGACGGTGGCGAGCCCGTTCTTCAGGCGCTCGGGATCGCGGTCGTTCATCCGCACGTCGAGCCCGGCCAGGGAGCAGACATGGGCGATGCCGCTGCCCATCTGACCGGCCCCGATGATGCCGACCGTCTTGATCTCGATGCCCATCACACCCTGCCTTCCGCCACGCCGCGCCGAGCGTTCATATCACCGTGCCTTCGCAGATGCGAAGGGTTCCGAAGACGCTGCCCGGTTCCTGTCCCGCCCCCCGCGCGGCCTCGCGCGGGGGACGTATCCCCTCAGCCCTTGGCCTTGGCGATTTCCTGCTGGAGGTCCGGCACCACCTGGAACAGGTCGCCGACGAGGCCGTAATCGGCGACCTGGAAGATCGGCGCCTCCTCGTCCTTGTTGATCGCGACGATGACCTTCGAGTCCTTCATGCCGGCGAGGTGCTGGATCGCCCCCGAGATGCCGACCGCGACGTAGAGGTCCGGCGCCACGACCTTGCCGGTCTGGCCGACCTGCCAGTCGTTCGGGGCGTAGCCCGCATCCACCGCCGCGCGCGAGGCGCCGACCGCGGCACCGAGCGAATCGGCCAGCGGCTCGATCAGCTCCTTGAACTTGTCCGCCGAGCCGAGCGAGCGGCCGCCCGACACGATGATCCGGGCGCCGGCCAGTTCCGGACGATCGGACTTGGCGATCTCCTCGCCCTTGAACGACGATTTCGCCTCCGGCGCCGCGGCGGCGGCAGCCGCCTCGACCGGGGCCGCCGCGCCACCCTCGGGGGTGGCCTGGAAGGCGGCGGTGCGCACCGTGATCACCCGCTTGGCGTCGGTCGTCTGCACGGTCTGGATCGCGTTGCCGGCATAGATCGGCCGCTCGAAGGTGTCGGGGCCGACCACCTTGATGATGTCCGAGACCTGGGCGACGTCGAGGAGGGCGGCGACGCGCGGCAGCACGTTCTTGCCCTCGGTCGAGGCGGCGGCGATCACGGTGTCGTAGGCGGCCGCGAGTTCCGCCACCAGGGCGGCGGTCGGCTCGGCGAGCAGGTGGTCGAAGGCGGCGTCGGCCGCCACCAGCACCTTCTCGACGCCGTCGAGCTTGGCGACGGCCTCGGCCGCGCCTTGCGCATCGGCGCCGACCACGAGGGCGTGGACCGGGGCGCCGAGCTGCTTGGCCGCCGTCAGGGCCTTGGTGCTGGCGTCCTTCACGGCGCCGCCGGCATGCTCGACCAGCAGGAGAGTGGTCATGGCGTGTCGTTCCTTCTTATCGAGGGAAGCTCGTGAGTCCTCAGAGGACGCCGGCCTCGACCTTCAGCTTGTTGACGAGCTCGGCGGCGCTGGCGACCTTGACGCCGGCCTTGCGGCCGCCCGGCTCGACGGTCTTGAGCACCTTCAGCCGCGGGCCCACGTCGACGCCGAGCGCCTCCGGCTCGACGGTGTCGAGGGGCTTCTTCTTCGCCTTCATGATGTTGGGGAGCGACGCGTAGCGCGGCTCGTTGAGGCGAAGATCGGTGGTGACGATCGCCGGGAGCTTCAGGTTCAGGGTCTGCAACCCGCCGTCAATCTCGCGCACCACGTCGATGTTGCCCTCGCCGATCTCGAGCTTGAACGCGAAGGTGCCCTGCGGCCAGCCGAGAAGCGCCGCGAGCATCTGGCCGGTCTGGTTCGAATCGTCGTCGATCGCCTGCTTGCCGAGGATGACGAGATCCGGGCTCTCCTTCTCGACCAGCGCCTTGAGGAGCTTGGCCACGGCGAGCGGCTCGACGGCGGCGTCGGTCTTGACCAGGATGCCGCGGTCGGCGCCCATGGCGAGCGCGGTGCGGATCGTTTCCTGCGCCTGCTGCGGACCGATCGAGACGGCGACGATCTCGGTGACCTTGCCCTTCTCCTTGAGGCGGATCGCCTCCTCGACGGCGATCTCGTCGAAGGGGTTCATCGACATCTTGACGTTGGCGAGTTCGACGCCCGAGCCGTCCGGCTTGACCCGGATCTTCACGTTGTAGTCGACCACCCGCTTGACGGGCACCAGGACCTTCATGATCGTCGCATCCTTCAGGATGAAGGGGCGATCGTGGTCGGGCCCTCCCTCTGGCCGGCCCGCGATCATCCCCGATGGAGCAAGGTGGCGCGGACCGTAGCGGCCGATTTTCCGAATTGTCAACGCGCCCTGGAGGCCCGCCGCCCCACCGTTAAGTGCAGGTCTTACGCGCGGGTTTTTCCCGGGACCCACAGCACGTCGGCAGCACCGCCATCGTTGGCGACCCGGGCGGCAACGAACAGGAAATCCGACAGCCGGTTCAGGTACTGGATCGCCACCGGCGAGACGGTCTCGCCCGGCGTTCCCGCCAGGGCCACCGCCAGGCGCTCGGCCCGGCGGCAGACCGTGCGGGCGAGGTGGAGCGCCGCCGCGGCGGGCGAGCCGCCGGGCAGCACGAAGGAGCGCAAGGGGGTGAGGCCGGCATTCAGCGCATCGATCTCGCGCTCCACCCGCTCGACCTGGGCGGCGACGATCCGCAGCGGCTCGTAGGCGAGGGGCTCGCCGGTTTCCGGCGTCGCGAGGTCGGCACCGAGATCGAACAGGTCGTTCTGCATCCGGCCGAGCATCGCATCGAGGTCGCCGGTCGTGTGCAGGCGAGCCAACCCTAAGCAGGCATTGGTCTCGTCGACGGTGCCGTAGGTCTCGACGCGCAGGTCCGCCTTCGAGCGGCGCTCGCCGCTGGCGAGCGCGGTGGTGCCGGAATCGCCGGTGCGGGTGTAGATGCGGTTGAGGACGACCACGACAGGCTCCCTTCGGCGGGCGTACCCGCTCTCAGGCAGCGATTTCTAGCGCTCTCCCGTCGGAGCGCCAGCCCCGTCCCTGTGGAGGACAGTCGCCAGAAGGTATGGGCGCTCAGAGCATCTTCCGACGAAGCGGATACCGGTTCGCCACGGAAAATGCGGCAAACTCAAAGACCTAGAGAGCTTCGCGATGGCGACGCGATCGTGAGGCGCTCTAGAAGGTATAGGCGATCTTGCCGCCGAAATTGGTCAGGCCGCGATTCGTGACGCACAAGCCCGCATTCGACATGTGCTCGATCGTCGCCATGATGCTCCAGTGCTCGGTGAGCCGGAAGCCGACGCCTGCCGCCTCGCGGAACAGCGGGTTGCAGCCGAGCGCGTTGTAGGTCTTCGGCACGTCGGCCTTCGGGCCGGTATAGCCGTCATGGAAGCCGGCGCCGAAGAAGCCCTCGACGAAGATCCGGTCGGTGATGTCGAAGGTCCAGGTCGCGCCGAGATAGGCGTAGCTGGTGCGGCCATCGACGTTGTAGCTGCCGCCGACGGTCGGGCGCGGCACGAAGGCGGCCCAGAACCGGTCGAGCCCGGTGACCGGCTTGGCGAACAGCAACTCGCCGTTAATGTTGCTGGTGTTCTTCTCGTTGCTGCCCGGATCCTGGGCGGCGCCGCCGATGCGGAACTCCGAGACGATGCTGAGGGGCTGGACCGGGGGGCGGTAGACGGGCACCAGGGCAGACGGGTCTGCGGCCTGGGCGGCCGGAGCCGCGAGGACGACCGTCGTGGCGACCGCCGCGGCGAGGCTCGGAAGGGTTACGCGCATCTGTCGAACGGGTCCACCGCCCCGTTGCTGGGGCGACGGTCACCTTAACCAGGGGGCTGTGTCTCGTCTCGCCGCACAATCCGTCTCACCGTGGTTTTCCACCCCGTGCGACCACCCCGCCACAGTGTCCCAGGGTCAGCCGCCGCGCCACCACAGCACCCCCATGATGACCAGGATGGCGACGAGCTGGAGCACCACCCGCAGGCGCATGAGGCGCTGCGAGAGATTGGCGCTGCCGCCGCGCAGCATGTTGGCGAGCCCCAACAGCAGCACCACGGCGACCGCGAGGCAGGGGATGAGAACGAGGGTGTTGCCGGACATTCGGGTGAGGCTCGCGAGGTGGAACGGCCTGATAGGGCGGATCGGGGCCGTCCGGGGAGGCGGCTCCGCGACGCAGGAGCGCGAGACGGCGCCGGGACGCGTCCGCCGGGCCCCGGTCCGGCCATCGGTGCAATGATCTGTCCAGGCTCCCGAGCCGGCCTGGCGCTTCGTCCAAAAGTCATCGTCACAATTGTGGCGAGCGATGCTGCATCTCCTGTTCGTCGATCGCGGGCTTTGGTGTTGCGCAAATGCGATAGCCTCGAACAAGCCATCATGTTTGTGTGCCGCCACTGAGCCGATCCGGCGCGACCCTGCGTCCGACCGGCACGACATCCTAACCGGGCGGCGACCGCATGATCGGGCCGGCCCGACGATCCATGGGGGTTGTCCACGTGAAGTCCTACCTGCTCGCCGCCACGGGCGTCGTCGCGCTCGCGGGTGCCGCCCAGGCCGCCGACCTGCCGCGCCGCGTCGCGCCGCCGCCGGTCTACCCGGTGGCCCCGCCGGCCTTCACCTGGACCGGGTTCTATGCCGGCGTGAATGCGGGCGGCGCCGTCGGCGGCGACTTCAGCGCCTCGACGACCTCGCCGCGTCCGGCCGCCCTTCCGGCCTCCCGCGCCGAGGCCTCGGCCGCCGGCTTCGTGGCGGGCGGCACCGTGGGCTACAACTACCAGTTCACGCCCAACAACGGCTTCGTGGTCGGCGTCGAGGTCGATGCCAACTACGCCGACATCCACAACGAGTTCCGCGCCTCGGCCGGTGGCGCGAGCGCCAGCGGCGGCCTGAAGACCGACACCTACTTCGTCACCGTCCGCGGTCGCGTCGGCTACGCCTGGGGGCCGCTGCTGGCCTACGCCACCGGCGGCTGGGCCTTCACCGAGATCGGCCTGCGCGGCATCGCCACGGGACCGGGCCTCGTGCTGCCGGCCTCCATCAACGCGTCGGTCCCGGTCGACGGCTACACCGTCGGCGCCGGCCTCGAATACATGATCAGCCCGAACCTCTCGGTGAAGGGCGAATACCTCTACGCCGATCTCGGGCGCGACGTCCGCTTCCGTGCCTTCGGCACCCAGTTCGGCGCCCGCACCGGCCTCGACACCCACCTCCTGAAGGTCGGCATCAACTACCACTTCAACCTGTTCAACTGAGCCTACGGGGCCGCCGCGGCGGCTCCCTTTCGCTTCCTGGAACGATCACACGAAGAAGCGGCGCGGTCCCGGGAGGACCGAGCCGCTTCCTCGTTCCGGCTCCTCGTTCAGTTCCGCCGCAGCAGGCGCTCGAAGTAATCGAGCTCTTCCGCCGGGCGGCTCGGGTCGCCGAGCTTGCGGCGCAGCTCCTCGAGGATGCGCCGGGCCCGCTCGACGCCGGATTCCTCGGCGGTCGGCACGCGCACGCGGCCGTCGGAGAAGTCGCGGTTGCGGGTCGGGCGGCCGAGGGGGTCGTTGTCGCGGGCGCCCTGCCGGCCGGGCTGGTTGGGGTTGCCCTGGCCCTGCTGCTGCCCGTCGGCCTGCTGGCCCTCGCCGTCCTGGCCCATCTGCTGCATCTGCTGGGCCATGCCCTGCGCGCCGCGCTGCAGGCCTTCGAGGGCGCGGCCCTGCGCGTCGACGGCGGACCCGTCCTGGCCCTGGCCGAGGGAGTTCTCGGCCTCGCGCATCGCCTGCTCGGCATCGGACAGGCCCTGCTCGCCCTGCATGCCGAGTTCCTTCATCCGCTTCTGCAGGTCCTCGAGACGCTGTCGCAGGGCCTGCTGGCGGTCGCCGAGCCCCCCCTGCTTCTCGCCTCCCGGCTTCTGGCCCTGCTGGCCGGGCTGCTGGCCATCCTGGCCCTGGGGCTCGCCCCCGCGCGGGCCCTGCTGCCCGCGCTGGCCCTGCTGGCGCTGTCCCTGCTGGCCGGGCTGCTGCGGCTGGCCGCGATTGCCGAAGCGGCGCTCCTGGCCCTGGCGGAAGGTCTCGTCGCGCAGGCCCTGCTGCTCGCGCGCCATCGCCTCCAGGTCCTGCATCTGGCGGTTCATCTCGCGGGCGGCAGGATCGCTCATGCGCGAGTTGGGCTGGGCGGTCTGCAGGTTCTCCAGGATGCCGCGGAGCTGGTCGAGCAGGCGCTGGGCCTCCGCCACGTCGCCGCGCTTCATCGCCTCCTGCATCTGGTCGAGCATCTTGGAGAGGTCGTCCGGCGTCACCGTGCGGTCGGCCTGCTGGTTCGGCTGTCCGGGATTCTGCGGGTTCTGCTGCTGGCGCTGGGCGAATTCCTTCAGGAAGCGGTCCATCGCCTGGCGCAGATCCTCGGTGAGCTTGGCGATCTCCTGGTCGGAGGCGCCGCGCTCCATCGCGTCCTTGAGCCGCTCCTGGGCGGCGCGGAGGGCCTTCTCGGCATCCGAGAGGTCGCCCTCCTCGATCTGCAAAGCCATGGTCCAGAGGAGGTCGGCGACCTCCGTCAGCGCCTCGTCGGTCTTCGCCGCGCGCAGGCGCTGCACCGCCTCCCGGAGGCCGAGGAAGACGCCCCATTGCGGCGTGAACCGCTCGGGCGCGATCAGGAGCGCGTCGAGGGAGGTCTCGACCCGGGCCCGGCTGCCGTCCGGATCGAGGACGAGGCGGCGGCGCTCCTCGGCGAGGGAGCGTGCCAGCGGCTTGGTGAAGAACCGCCCCGGCAGGGTCATGGCGAGGGGGGCGGAGCGCCCCTCCTGGCCGGCCTCGTCCTTCGCCACCAGGGTCAGCAGCACCTTGGCGCCGGCCCACGGGTTGTCGGTGAGGTCGATCAGCGTGCGGGTGTCGCTGGTCCCCTGCGCGTCGGCCGGCAGGCTCAAGGCGAGGCGCGGCGGCGGCACCAGGCTGCGCCCCTTCGTCTGCGGCTCGACGAGCCCTTCCGCCGAGGCGATGCCGTAATCGTCCTTGGCCCGGTAGGCGAGGGTGAAGGTGCCGCGCCCGTTGGTTTCCGGCTGGCCCGCGAAGGCGATCTCCGGCGGCCGGTCGGGGATGGTCTCGATGGTCAGGCGGTGGGTGCTGGCAAAGCCCGTCTGCACCGCCACCTCGGCAGTGCCGCCGGTGAGGGTGAAGCGCTCCTCGCGCAGGTCGGGCCGGGCCGGAGCGGAGGCGGGCAGGGCCTTGAGGCCGGCGCCCGGCGTCACCGTCGCGTCGCCGGCCCCGGCGATGCGCACCACCAGCGTCGAGTTCACCGGCGCCCGCAGGCGCTGGCCCGCCTCCGCCAGGGTGACGATGAGCGGCGGCGTCCGGGTGTAGAGCGGCGGGTCGATCCAGCCGTCGACCCGGAACGACGGCGCGGCCGCGACCGGCCCGCGCCAGTCGAAGGCCGCGCGCAGGCGCTCGCCGGCCTCCGGCCCCGCCACGAAGGCGGCGGCGGCGGCGGCCAAGATCGCGCCGGCACGCAGCGCGAAGGGATCGCGCCGGGCCATCCCGGGCCGCGGGCCGGAGACCTTCAGCCGCGCCAGGGTCGCGGCGGCGCGGCTCCGGTGCAGGGCCCAGAGCGCGCGGGTGCCGGGATCGTCCTGGCCGAGCGCCAGATTGTCCTCGAGCGTCCGGGCCGGGCGGTGGCTGAGGCCCGCATCGCGGTCGATCCGGGCCAGCGCCTGATTCCGGGCGATCCGGCGCAGCCGCACGAGCGGCAGCAGCGCGGCGAGGAGGGCGAGGCCGAAGAGGGCCACCCCGGCCATGCGCCAGGCCGGCCCGGCATCGAGCCACAGCCCGAGCCACGAGACGGCGAGGAACACCAGCAGGACGGCGAGGCCGCGCCACAGGATCGGCCAGGCCTGCTCCCACAGGGTGACCCGCCCGGCCCGCACCACCAGCCGATCGAGCCCGGCGCGCACCGGATCGGCCCGGCCCTCCGGGGCGGGGCTGCGTTGCGCGCTGTCCGGCTCGGCCTTCATCATGCCCTGCTTCCCGCTGGTCCCGTCGGGGACGGGCGAAGGGGGCAGGCTAGCATGCCGGCGACGAGGGGCCAGCGGGTCAAATCGGCTCAGGCTGGCCCTTGCGCGCCCTGTCCGCCTCGGGGGCGTGCGGCACGCCCCCGCTCTGCCGCGCCGCCGCCTCGCGCAGGGGCTGCGCGGCGGAGCGGGCCTCGGCCAGGGTCGCCTGGTGCTCCGCGGCGACGCGGAACGCGCGGGCGACCACGGCCTCCGCGCGGGTGAGAAGTGTGCCTTGGCGATGTCCTTGGGGTGCCATGTCGTCAGCTCCTCCCGGATGACAGGCCGGGACGTTAGCCGGAGAGGACTGGCCGCCCCGTTCGGAAATTCTCTCGCATTTTAGCGATCGCCGCCGCCCGGGGGCGGGGACGGGCGTTCCGAGATTCCCTGCCCGCACGGGACAAGGAAAAGGGACAAGGGAGACGCCGCTCCTCGGACCGGGCAGCCCGAACCGTCACGGATGCAACACCGCCCCCTTCGTCGCCTTGTCGACATCCTTCTTCGGACCGTGGAGGGCGAGGCCGACGAGGTCCGGCGCGTCGGCGGGCTCACGGGCGAACACCTCGCGGTTGGCGGCGTCGTGCCCGGTCTCGAACATTGCCCGGACATAGGCGCTGCGGATGAGGTCGCGCTGGATCGCCTGCTGCCAAGCCCGCCGGAGCATCTCGGCGTCGGCGGCGAAGACGAGGATCGGCTGGCCGAGCAGGCGAGCGTGGCAGCGGCCCGCGGCGTCCCTGTATGGCTCGCCCATCGCCTCGGGCACGGCGCCGGCGATCCCGGTCGCCAGGAAGGCGGTCACGTTGAGCTTCTGCCACACGGCCAGGTCGTCGCGGACCAGGATGGCCACCTTGGTGTCGAACATCGGGCTCTCCCTGCGGGTGATGGCGGGCAGGGCTAGCCGAGGGTGGGGACGGCGTCTGGAACGTTCGTGCGCCCGCTCCGGTAGACCGACGGCGTGAGGCCGTAGGCACGGCGAAACCAGCGGCCGAGATGACTCTGGTCGGAGAAGCCGGCGGCGGCCGCGGCCTCGGCCGGCGGCGTTCCGGCGCGCAGGAGCGCCCGGGCCCGGGCGAGGCGGATCTCGACCAGGCAGGCATGCGGCGAGGTGCCGAAGCGCCGCCGGAAGGCGCGGGCGAGCTGGAACCGGTCCGCGGCGCCGGCGGCCTGCGCGAGGGCGTCGAGGCCGAAGGTCGCCGCGGCATGCGCGCGGATGAAGTCCATCGCCCGCTCGGCGATCACCGGATCGCCGTCGGGCGGGGGCGGGGCGGCCCCGGCACCGAGATGGCGGCGCAGGTGCCCGGCGAGATCGTCCAGGACGGCATCGGTCGCCAGCGGAGAGTCGGTGCCGAAGACCGCGCGGCAGGCCCGGGCGATGGCGCCGCCGAGATGCCGGTCGTCGGCGAGCGTGCGACGAAAGCCGATTCCGGCGTCGCTGCCGCCCATCCGGCCGCGCAGCCAGTCTTGCGGCAGGTACAGCATGCTGTAGCGGAAGCCCGGCTCCCGCAACGCCTGGCCGTCATGGCGCTCGCCGGGCTCGATCAGAATCACCCGCCCGGCGACGCTCTGCCGGCGCGCGCCGCGGCAGTAGAAATCCTGGATGCCCTCATGCGTCACCCCGACCAGCCACTCGTCGTGGTGGTGCATGTCGTAGGCATGGCCGAGGAACCGCGCCGTCACCGCCTCGATGCCGCTCGCCGCGTCGCGCCGGAGATGGAGAAAGTCGCGGGGCGGCGCACCCTTCGCACCCTCGCTCACGCCGCCTCCATCCGCACCGCCCGCCCGACCGCGAGCGCCAGCACCAGCCCGACCCCGATCACCGGGATCACCAGCGCCTCGAGCCCGTAGCCGCGATAAACGAAGCCCCCGACGACGGCGCCGCCGACCAGCGCCAGCCAGGTGCAGGCATCCGGCACCCAGCCGAGGGCCGGGCCGATCCGCGTCGCGGCCTGGGCCAGGGTGTGGCTGAGGCTGAACAAGGTGCCGGTCACGAAGGTGACGCCGGGGCGGAAGCCCGCGCTCCGGCGCAAGGCCGCGTTCTGCGCCCCCATGGCGGCGGCGAGCAGCGGCGCCACCGGACCCTGCGCCGGGCCGAAGGCGAGGGACAGCGCGACGACCAGGAGCGCGGCCTCGACGCCGAGCACGGCCGCCGGCCCCCAGCGCCCGGGCATCCGCAGCGAGACCAGGCTGCCGCAGAAGCCCCCGATGAGGAAGCACGCGAAGAGGAGAGCGATCTCCCAGGCGACCGGGTGGCCGGCCTGGGACAGCGAGACCGCGAACTGGGTCGAGTTGCCGCTCATGAACGAGGTGTAGAGCCCGTCGAGCCGCAGGAAGCCGACGGCATCGACGTAGCCGGCGGCGGCGGTGAGCAGCAGGCCGCCGGCGATGTCGAGGGGAGGGGTGTCGCGCATCGGGAGGGGGGTGTCAGGTTGCGGGGCCGGCACTCTCCTCCGTCAGGGCGCGCCGCACCAGCATCAGGTCGGGGTCGGAGGGGTCCGTCCTTACCGTAAAGCCGAGCTTGCGGCACATCGCCAGCATGGTGGTGTTCTCGCGCAAGACCTGGCCCTCGACGTGGCGAAGGCCCTCGGCCCGGGCCCAGTCGAGCATCAGCCCCATCAGCGACCAGCCGAGGCCGAGGCCCTTGAGGTCGGAGCGGACCAGGATCGCGTATTCCCCGGTCTCGTGGTTGGCATCGGCGTGCAGGCGCACCGCCCCCATCATCGTGCCGGTCGCCTCCTCGATCGCCACGAAGGCGATGGCGCGGGCGTAGTCGAGCTGGGTCAGGCGCGCGAGGAAGGCGTGGCTGAAGTCGCGCACCGGCGCGAAGAAGCGCAGGCGCAGGTCCTCGGCGCTGACTTGGCGGAAGAAGGCCTCGAACAGCCCCTCGTCCTCGGCGCGCACCGGCCGCACCAGGATGTTCTGGTCGTCGAGGGTGATGCGGCGCTCCCAGGCGCCCGGATAGGGCCGCACGGCGAAGCGCGCATGGCTCGGGCCGGCTCCCGCATCCCGCCGCCGCTCCGGCGGCAGGGGGGCGACCGCCGCGCGGGCATCGAGCGCGATGACGCCGTCGCGGTCGGCCAGCAGCGGGTTGATGTCGAGCTCGCGCAGTTCCGGCAGGTCGGCGGCGAGCTGGCCGAGCTTGACCAGCACCAGGGCGACCGCGGCCTCATCCGCCGCCGCCACGTCGCGATAGGCCTTGAGCCGGCGCGCCACCCGGGTCCGGCCGATGAGGTCGGCGGCGAGCCGCCGGTCGAGGGGCGGGAGCGCCAGCGCCCGGTCGTCGATCACCTCGACGGCGGTGCCGCCGCGGCCGAACACCACCACGGGGCCGAAGACCGGGTCGTCGACGAGGCCGGCGATCAGTTCGCGGCCTTGCGTCCGGCGCAGCATCGCCTGGACGACGAAGCCGGTGACCCGGGTTCCGGGCCGCTCCTGCGCCACCCGCGCCAGGATCTCGGCCGCCGCCTCCCGCACCGCCGCCTCGCTTGTCAGCCCCAGCCGCACGCCGCCGACATCGGATTTGTGCAGCACGTCCGGCGAGGCGAGCTTGAGCGCCACCGTGCCGCCCGCCGCGATGATCGGCCAGGCGGCCTCGGCGGCCGCGTCCGCGTCGGCGGCGAGGGTCACCGGCTGGGCCGGGATACCGTAGGCGGCGAGAAGGTCCGTCATCTCGCGCGGGTCGAGCCAGGTCCGCCCCTCGGCCAGCACGCCATCGACGATCATCCGGGCCGCGCCGGCATCCGGCACCAGGTCGGCGGGAAGCATCGCCGGGGTGGTGGTGAGGTCGTCCTGCGCCTCGCGGTAGCGCACCAGGTGGGTGAAGCCCTCGACCGCGTCGGCATCGGTGGCGAAGCGCGGGATGCCGGCCTGGCTCAGGATCTCGCCGGCCGCCTCGTCGCCGACGGTGACGGCAAAGACCGGGCGGGCGCGAAAGCTCTCCTTGCGGCCGTGCTTCACCGCCTCGACGATCGCCTCCGCCACCGCGGCGCCGCCCGACAGGGCCGTGGGCACGTTGATGACGAGCACGGCGTCGTTGTCGCGATCGGCGATCAGCGCCTCCAGGGCGGCGGCGTAGCGCGGCCCGTCGGCATCGGCGCCGATATCGACCGGGTTGCGCCAAGCCTCCGGGCGCGTCCCCGGCACTCCTGCGGCGAGCCGCGTCCGGGTCTCGTCCGACAGGCCCGCCAGGGTGCCGCCGAGATCCATCAGCCGGTCGACCGCGATCGCGCCGACGCCGCGGCCATTGGCCAGGATGGCGAGGCGCCGGCCCGGGAAGGGGCGCTGGCGCCCCAGCGTCTCGACCGCCGAGAACATCTCGTCGAGGTCCTGCACCCGCAGGAGGCCCGCCCGCCGGAAGGCGGCGTCGTAGACCGCATCCTTGCGGGCGAGGATGCCCGTATGGGTGGCGGCCCGGCCGTCGATCGATCGCGCCGTGTCGTGCCGGCCGGAGCGCAGGACCACCACGGGCTTCGCCCGCGCCGCGGCCCGCGCCGCCGACATGAATTTCGGCGCGTCGGCCACGCTGTCGATCGAGAGCAGGATCGCCCGGGTGCGGATGCAGGTGGCGAAGTGGTCGAGGCAATCGGCGATGTCGACGTCGATCGCGTTACCGAGCGACACGATGCCCGAGAAGCCGGTGCCGCGCGCTTGCGCCCAGGCGACGATGCCCGCCGCCACCGTGCGCGACTGCGAGATCAGCGCGAGGTCGCCGGGAAGCGGCGCCCGGGCGAGCAGGCTGGCATTGAGGGCCGCATGCGGCACCGCGAGCCCCATGCTGTCGGGCCCGACGAGGCGAAGGGAATGCCGCCGCGCCGCCGCCCGCGCGGCCTCCGCCAGTGAATCCGGCCCGCTGCCGAGGCCGGTGGTGATGATGACGGCCGCGCCGCAGCCCCGGCGGCCTGCCGCCTCCACCACCTCCGGCACGGTCTCGGGCGGCGTGACGATCACCACGAGGTCGGCGGGCTCGGGCAGATCGGCGAGGTCGGCGAAGGCCTGCACGCCGTCGACGCTGTCGTGGCGCGGGTTCACCGGCCAGATCGGGCCGGCAAAGCCCGCCTCGCGCAGGTTGCGCAGGATCGCGGCGCCGAACGCGTTCGGCCGCGCGCTCGCGCCGACGAGCGCCACGGAGCGGGGGCTGAGGAGCCTGTCGAAGCGATAGGTGCTCATGAACGTCCAGGTTCCGGGTCGGCGACGGCGGGCGGCGCGGATCGGCCAGTGGCCCGTCACAGGTAGGGCGGGGCGGTCCGCAGGTCACGGGAGGCTCCCGTCGCAGGGTTGTCCGGGGAGGGCCACGACCCCCCCGTACGAGGTCGCCCATGACGGGCATGAGGGCGGGCGCGAGGGCGTGCATGGACTATGGTGCAATGCAATATGTTTCTATTGCGCCGCATCATAACGGGTGTTCTACTGCGGTCTCCCGGCAGATCCCGGCTTTCCGGATGCGCTTCCCGCGCCGGACAGAAAACCTGGACCACCGATGCGATTCCTCACCTTCACCGCGCTCGGTCTCGTTCTCGCGACGGCGGCCGGCGCCTCCGAGCTGAACCCGCGCCAGTCCCACAGCCTCGATCTCGGCCCGGTGCGCGGCTCGGCCTACTACACCGTCGAGAAGGACGGCCTGCGGGTCGTCGCCACCCTGGCGCCGGCGGAGGCCGGTGCCGCGACCCCGCTGCGGGTCATCACCACGCTGGCCTCCGACCAGGTCGTCAGCTTCTCGGTGCCCGGCACCCAGGACGGCGCCGCCGCCTCGGTGGCCTTCGCGCGCCGCGGCAACCGGGTCGAGGTCGCCTCGACCGGCTACTGAGCCCGATCGGCATCCCCGCGGACCGTCGGATCCGCGGGGAGCGCCCCTGCCGCTGCGGCGCGCGCGCCGCTTGTCTTGTCCGCCGATCTTTGCCACCTGTCCGCCGGTCTTTCAGACCGACTTCGCGCACGGGCCCCAAGGATCACGCCATGCCGACCCTCTCCCCCTTCTGGCGCAACGGCGCGCTCGCCCTCGGGCTCATGCTGCCCGGCACCGCGCTCGCCCAGGCGCCGGCCGCGGCGCCCGCGGCCACCCCGGCCCCCGCCCAGTCGCCCGACACGGTCGTCGCCAAGGTCAACGGCGCCCCCATCACCGCCGGCGACCTCGCGGTGGCCGCGGACGACCCGGCCCTGTCCCTGCCCGGCGTCGACGAGGCCCAGAAGAAGGGCCTCCTCGTCGACTACATGGTCGACCTGAAGATCGGCGCCCAAGCAGCCGAGAAGGCCAAGATCGCCGACAACCCGGACTTCGTCCGCAAGCTCGCCTACTTCCGCGACAAGCTCCTCCTCGACGAGTACCTGGAGCGCGAGGCCAAGAAGGCGGTGACGCCGCAGGCCGAGCGGGCGCTCTATGACGAGACCGTCAAGGCGATGAAGCCCGAGGAGGAGGTTCACGCCCGCCACATCCTCGTCGAGAACGAGGCCGAGGCCAAGAAGATCGCCGCGCGCCTGAAGGCCGGCGAGGACTTCGCCAAGGTGGCGGCCGAGACCTCGAAGGACCCGGGCTCGAAGGCCGAGGGCGGCGATCTCGGCTGGTTCACCAAGGAGCGGATGGTCGCGCCCTTCGCCGATGCGGCGTTCAAGATGGAGGCCGGCAAGATCTCCGATCCGGTCAAGACCCAGTTCGGCTGGCACGTCATCAAGGTCGAGGAGAAGCGCACCAAGCCGGTGCCGAGCTTCGACGAGATGAAGGAGCAGGTCGAGGCCTACCTGACCCGCAAGACGCAGCAGGATCTGATCACCAAGCTGCGCGAGGGCGCCAAGATCGAAAAGACCGCGGCGGCCCCGGCGGCTCCGGCGACGGCGCCGAAGGCGGACGAGAAGAAGTAAGAGATTCGATCTCGGTTGAAAGAAAGCCCCCGAGCGCGCAGCGTCCGGGGGCTTTTCTATTGGGCTCACCCTGCTGACGATAATCGAGCGACGGATTTCTCATCCTCCACGTCATCCCGGGGCTCGTCGAAGACGAGAACCCGGGATCCATAACCGCTGGCGTGAAAGAAAAGAACTGAAAACGTCCCGCTTCATCCTGACGCGTCAGCGGTTATGGATCCCGGGTTCCGCTTGCGCGGCCCCGGGATGACGTAGTGGATATCAATTGCGTCGAGCGGATCGAGCAGGTTTCTATCCGTGTGATCCGTCCATTAGGGGCGGAAGTCTCCGCCCCCCAAAAAACCTACCGCAGCACCTGCGACAGGTTCGGCCCGCGCAACGCCGCCAAAGCCGCCATCCGCACCGGCGCGTTCGGCGCGCCGTACAGGTCGTACCCGCCCTTCCGCTGCACGATCTCGAAGTAGAAGCGCTCCTCGAACGGCGTCGTATAGAATTGCAGGAACTCGCCCTCGCCGACGCGGTCGTAGAGGATGCTTAAGGCCTGCATGCGGGCGATGGTCGCGTCGTCGAGGCCGAAGCGGGCGGCGACGTCGTCGTAGTAGTTGGCCGGGATCGGCAGCAGGGTCGCGCCCGCCGCCTTCAGGCGCTCGGCCGCCGCGAAGATGTCGTCGGTGGCGAGCGCGATGTGGTGGACGCCCGCGCCCGCGAAGCTCGAGACCAGGCGGGCGGTGGCGGTGTTGCGGCTCTCCGAGATGTTGAGCGGCAGCCGCATGGTGCGCTCGGCATTCGACATCGCCTTGCTGCGCACCAGGCCGTAGGGGTCGGGCAGTACCACGACGTCCTCCGGCTCGAGGCCGAGCACCGCGCGGTAGAACAGCACCCAGGAATCGAGATGGCCCTCGGGCAGGGCCTGCGCGACGTGATCGACCCGGGTGAGCAGGCCCGCCGGCTCCGCGCCCTCGTCCATCACGAAGTCGCGCTCGAAATCGGCCCCGGTCGTCGGGTCGGTGAGGATGATCAGGCTGCCGTCGGGGGCGCGGATCGACGGGAACGCATTCTCGTCCGGCCCGATCCGGCCGCCGAACCGGGCGGCGCCGTAGGATTCGGCCCGGCCCAAGGCGGCGAGCGCGTCGTCGGTGGCGATGGCTTGCGCGCAGACCGAGGGGCCGTGCATCAGGAAGTAGGACGAGGCGAAGGAATCCGGCTCGCGGTTGAGCACGATGCGGATCTCGCCCTGGCCGTACAGCGTCACCGCCTTGCTGCGGTGGCGGCCCAGCCGCGTGAAGCCGAGCTGGCCGAGGAGATGCGCGAGCGCGCCCTCGCAGCGCTCGTCCACCGCCACCTCGATGAAGCGGTGGCCGGCGATCGCGGGCGGCAGCGGCGGATCGAACAGCTCGACCCGGCGGCGGGGCCGCTTGGCCGGGGAGGGCGAGAGAGCCGCCGCCTCGTCGGTGCGGCGCACCTTTTCTTCCAGGAAGAGCAGCGAGCGGTGGCCGTCGGCGGCGGTCTGGCGCGGCGGCGCGGCGCGCATGTCGTCGTTGAAGATCTCGAGCGAGATCGTGCCGGTATAGCCGCAGGCGAGCACCGCCTGAAGGAAGCCCGGCACGTCGAGGTCGCCCTGGCCCGGCAGGCAGCGGAAGTGGCGGCTCAGGGTGAGCGGGTTCATGCCGATGCGCGGCGCATCCGCCAGCTGGACGAAGAATACCCGCTGGCCCGGCAGGGTGGCGATGCCCGACCAGTCGTCGGGGAGCGCCAGGGTGTGGAAGCTGTCGAGGATCAGGCCGAGATGCGGGTGGTTCGCCCGCTCGACGATGCCCCAGGCCCGGTCGAAGGTGCGCACCTTGGTGCCCCAGGACAGGGCCTCGAAGCCGATCTTCAGGCCTCGTTTCGCCGCCCGCTCGGCGAGCTGGTAGAGCTGGTCAGCCATCCGGGCGTCGTCGTCGGACACCTCGGTGCCGACGTTGGAGCAGACCAGGATCAGCGGCGCGCCGAGTTCCTCCATCAGGTCGAACTTGCGCTCGGCCCGGTCGAGGTTGCGCTTCAGCTGCTCGTCCGACACGCCCTCGAAATCGCGGAAGGGCTGGAACAGGTCGATCGACAGGCCGAGGTCGGAGGCGTAGCGGCGCACGTCGCGGGCCGGGCCGGTATGGAACAGGAGGTCGTTCTCGAAGATCTCGACCCCGTCGAAGCGGGCCGCCGCGATCGCCTCCAGCTTCTCGATCAGCGTGCCGCTCAACGACACCGTGGCGATCGCCTTCCTCATCGCGTTCTCCCGTCCGCTTGTCCGCCGGCCCTCCATCGCAAACGGGGCCGGCTCCGTCGAGCCCGAAGCGGCGCCGGCCGAGCCGCCGTCATTCACGCTTGACGTGAACGTACCGGTTAGTACATTTGGCTTCAAGCGCGTCGTAATCGCGCCATCCGAGGAACGTTCGAGAGAGGAGCCCCGCGATGGGCGCTGCCCCCACCGCCATCCTGGCCGGCCTGATCGGCAACGGGATCCAGGCCTCACGCACCCCCGCGATGCACGAGCACGAGGGCGACGCGCAGGGCCTGCGGCTTCTCTACCAAAAGATCGACCTGGAAAAGCTCGGCCTCGGTGCCGACGCCCTGCCGGAGCTTCTGACCGCCGCAGAGCGGATGGGCTTCTCGGGCCTCAACATCACCCATCCGTGCAAGCAGGCGGTGCTCGTCCATCTCGACGACTTGTCGCCCGATGCGGCGGCGCTCGGCGCGGTCAACACCGTGGTCCTGCGCGACGGCAAGCGGGTCGGCCACAACACCGACTGGTGGGGCTTCGCCGAGGCGTTCCGGCGCGGCCTGCCGGACGTGGCGCTCGACCGCGTCGTGCAGCTCGGCGCGGGCGGGGCCGGCGCGGCGGTGGCCCACGCGCTCCTGACGCTGGGGGTGCGCGACCTCGTCCTTAACGACATCGATCCCGCCCGTGCCGCCGCGGTCGCGGCCTCGCTCTGCGAGCGCTTCGGCGCCGGCCGGGCGCGGGGCTGCACCGACCTCGCGGCGGACGTCGCTGCCGCCGACGGCCTCGTCCACTGCACGCCGACCGGAATGGACAAGTATCCGGGCCTGCCGCTGCCGGCGGAATACCTTCACCCGACGCTGTTCGTCGCCGAGATCGTATATTTCCCGATCGAGACCGCGCTCCTGCGCGAGGCCCGGCGGATCGGCTGCCGCACCCTCGACGGCGGCGGCATGGCGGTGTTCCAGGCGGTCGAGGCCTTCCGCCTCATCACCGGCCTGATCCCGGACCCGGAGCGGATGCTCCGCCACTTCGCCGAGCTCGGCCGGACGGCCTGAGACCTGTCCCATGCGAACTATGCGGTCCGAGCCAACGGGCCCGACCCCCTCTCTCCCCCACAGGAAACGCCCGATGACCTCCACCGTCTTCCCGGCGACCGCCGCCGCGGCCGCCGAACCCGATGCCGTGAAAACTCCCAAAAAGGCCGCGCTCGCGAGCTGGATCGGCAGCGCGGTCGAATACTACGACTTCTTCATCTACGGCACCGCCGCGGCGCTGATCTTCCCGAAGCTGTTCTTCGCCCCGAACAATCCGCAGGCGGCGGCGATCGCCTCGTTCGCGACCTTCGGCGTCGCCTACATCACCCGGCCCCTCGGCGCGGTGGCGCTCGGCCATATCGGCGACCGCTTCGGCCGCAAGAAGGTGCTCACCTTCACGCTGCTCCTGATGGGCCTGTCGACCTTCATGATCGGCTGCCTGCCGACCTACGACCAGCTCGGCATCCTGTCGCCGATCCTGCTGGTGATCGCCCGCCTGCTGCAAGGCATCTCGGCCGCCGGCGAGCAGGCCGGCGCCAACTCGATGACCCTCGAACATGCCCCCGCCCACAAGCGCGCCTTCTTCACCAGCTTCACCTTGAGCGGGACGCAGGCCGGGCTGATCCTCGCGACGCTGGTCTTCCTGCCGATCACCCAGATGCCCGAGGCGCAGATGCTGTCCTGGGGTTGGCGCATCCCGTTCTTCCTCAGCGCCCTCGTGGTCGCGGTCGGCTTCTGGGTCCGCCGCACCCTGCCGGAGACCCCGGTCTTCGAGAAGGAGCAGGAGGAGCAGAGCCACGCGAAGGCGGAGCTTCCGGTCGCGGTGCTGTTCCGCACCCAATGGGCCGACGTGCTGCGGGTGATCTTCGCCGCGCTCGTCTCGGTGGTGAGCACGATCTTCAGCGTCTTCACCCTGTCCTACGCGGTCAACACGATGCAGATCGACCGCTCGACCATGCTGACGGTCTTGATCCTCGCCAACGTGGTGGCGCTCGGCGCGATCCCCGCCTTCGCGGCGCTCGCCGACCGGATCGGCCGCCGCCCGGTCTTCATCTTCGGCGCGCTGGGCTCCGCGGCTTTGATCTGGCCCTACATGTGGGCGATCAGCCAGGGCAACATCCCGCTGATCTTCACCTTCGGCATCCTGCTCTCGGGCGTGGTCTACAGTGCCGCCAACGGGGTGTGGCCGTCGCTCTACGGTGAGATGTTCGACACCAGGGTCCGCCTGTCGGGCATGGCGATCGGCACCCAGATCGGCTTCGCACTGGGCGGCTTCGCCCCGGTGATCAGCGCCGCGCTGCTCGGCACCGGCCCGACCGGCTGGGTCCCGGTCGCGGTCTTCGTCACCGCCACGGCGGCGATCGCCGCGGTCTCGATCTTCACCGCCCGGGAGACCTACCGGACGCCGATGGAGAGCTTGGGCAAGCGCTGACGCCCAAGGTCGATCCTCCTCGACCGATCCTGAAACCACCGGGTCATTCCGGGGCCGCGACAGAGGAGCCCGGGACGACCCCGAGAGGCGGCAGCGGCATCGCGTGATTAAGTTAAAGAGCAGGGCCCGCCACCTCTACCGAGGCGGCGGGCCTGTCTCGTCATCGCCCGATCAGAACCGGTAGGTGAAGTTCCCCTTCACCGCGTGGTCCTGCGCCCGCTCGCCGGCCTGTCCCGTATAGGACACGCCGAGCGTCGCCGCCGGGGAGAAGGCCCAGTCGAGGCCGGCTTGCGCCACGAGGGCGTCGCGGTTGATCGGCACGCCGGCGACCAGGAAGCCGGTCTGGCCGGCCCCGAAGGCAAGGAGAGCCTTCGGCACCACGTCGCCATAGGCCCGGCGCCAGCCGACGAGACCGGTCAGGGTCACGGGCAGGTCGGCGAAGAGCCGGGTCGAGCCGCGTAACCCGACCGTGGTGGCGGCGAGGTCGTTGTCGCGGCCGAGACCGGACAAGGCCGCCGGGCCGCCGCGCTCGGTGAAGGCGTCCTGGCCGATGCGGATCGCGGCGGCGCCGACGAAGGGCTCGATGACCGCCGCCCCGAACGCCACCCGGTAGCCGATCTCGCCGAAGACCTGCGCGGTGATCCCGCCGTAGCGGGCCCCGAGGCTCTGGTTGAAGCCCGGCGCCAGGATGCTGCGCCGGAGCGACAGGCTGTTGCCGCCGGCCACGCCGCCGAAGCGCAAGGCGACCGGTCCGAGCGTCGTGCCGGCATAGAGGCCGCCGAAGCCGCTCTCGATCACCCCCGAGGAGGCGCGGCCGGTCACGTCGAGGCTGGTATTGGTGTAGCCGCCGGCGAGGCCGAGGCGCCAGCCGCCGGGGAACCCGCCGAGATCGATCCGGGTGTCGGCGCCGAGCACGAAGCCGCTGATCTGGCGCGACAGCGAGGCGGCGTTGCCGTCGCCCGGGTGCGGCCGAAGGCACCGAAGCCCTGGCCCCAGAGTGCGTAGGCGCGCGGTTCGACGAGCTGCGCCGGCACCTGGACCGGCGGCGCGGCCCGGCCCGGCAGGTCGGCCGAGTAGGCCGCCGGCAGGCTGGGCGCCGAGACGCCCGGGAACACCGGTGCGTCGGACGGCTCGCCGCGGCGCAGGCGGTCGAGGATCGCCTCACGGACGAAGAATGCGGTCTCGAACTGCGCCGTCGCCGCGCTGGCATGGATCTCGCCCGACAGGGAGGCGAAGGCGGTGCGCGCCGCGCCCGGATCGGTGTTGACCAGCACGGTCTCGTAGAGCGGGTTGCCGGCGCCCAGGGCTTCGATCGCCCCGCCCGTCACCGCCTGGTTACGGGTGGCGCCGACCGACGCGAAGGTGGTGGCGTTGCGCCCCAGCGTCAGGCCGACGTCGCGCGCGTCGTAGTCGAGGTTCGCTCCGATGAAGGTGTAGCCCGGCGTCACGGCGTCGAAGCGGCCGGTGATCTCGTTGTTCGACCGCAGGATGACGGTGCGCTGGCCGAGCAGGCTCCGCAGGGCGCTCGGAGTGAGGCCGTCCGACCCCTCGGACGCGACCGTGACCGTGCCGCCCTCGATCCGGACCGCTCCGAAGACGAAGGCACGGTCGCTGCGTCCCGCTGCGACCTCGACGGCGTAGCGCGAGCCCGGAGCGAAACTGAGATCGCGATCGACGAGGAGCGTGGCGAGTCCGCCCCTCCCGGGGGAGAGCGTGCCGCCGGAACCGACATTGACCGAAGCGAGGAAGAAGCCGCTGCCGCCGAGCGTGCCGCCGGCATTGACGTTCGTGACCGATCTAACCGACCCGTCGACCGCCAGAAGGCCGCCATTCACCTCCGTGCTGCCGGTATAGGAGTTGAAGCCGCTGAGGATCAGGGTGCCATCGCCGGCCTTGGTCAGGCCGCCCTGGTAGGTACGGCCGAGGAAGGCTTGGTCTCGTGCCTCCCGGTAGGTGTATTCGACCCGCTGGTCGGCGGTGGCGCCGGCCGGCAGGCCGTTGCTCCAGCCGCGGGAGGCCTTGTCCCGCAGCCAGATCCGATGCTCGGCATTGTCCTCCTCCCAGCGCCGAGCGAGCGCTACGTCGGAGATGTTGTTCGACCAGGTATCGACCGTGCCGCCCGGCAAGGTGGCGACGAAGCGGCCGAGGAACTGGCCCGGACCGTTCATCGCCCGGCCGAGATCGATCTTGCCCCAGCCATACGTCTCGTTCGGCAGTTCCGGCCGGAGATCGCCGAGATGGGTCGCGGTGGTGAGCAGCACGTCGCGCGTCTGCTCGTTGGTCATGTAGGGGAAGCGCTCCATCACCAGCGCCAGCGCGCCGGTGACGTGCGGCGCCGCCATCGAGGTGCCGCTCTTGGTGCCGTAGCCGGCCACCCCCGTCGTCGAGGTCACGGTGCTCAGGATGCCGCGGCCGGGTGCGGCGATGCACCAGTACTTGGCGAGCCCGCAGCGGTTGAACGCCGTGCCGTCGTCGATGGTGAGGCCCGACGCCGCGATCCAGCGCGATTCGAGGTCGGGCTCGAAATAGGGCAGGGCGGCGCGCACGGTCGGGTTGTTCACCCCGGCATTGCCGGCGGCGAAGACCATGATCGTGCCGCTCTGCCGCGCGGTCTCGGCCACCGCGTCGAGCCAGTCGAGCCGGCCCTGGAACTTGGCGTAGCCGGCGGCGACCCCGGCGAGGGTGCTGTAGCTCTCGCCCGGCGGCGGGCTGCCCCACGACGAGTTGATCACCCGCGCACCGGATGCCGCCAGGTTGCCGTAGGCGGCCTTGAAGTAGTTGTAATCCTGGTTGGCGCCGTAGATCGACGAGTCGGTGGCGTTGGTGTTGGTGGCGAGCAGGGTGGCGCCGAAGGCGACGCCGTGCATGCCGGTGCCGTCGCGCCGTGCCACGATCGTGCCGTCGACATGGGTGCCGTGATCGTCGTTGACGCCGCGGATCCAGGTGCCCGGCACCGAGAACGGCGCGCCCGCAGAGAACAGGTCGCTGCGCACGCCCGCGGCGGTCTCGTAGCGGTAGCCGTTCGCCAGGTAGGTGCCCTGGACCGTGAGCGGCGTCACCTGTCCGGTGAATTCCGGATGGGTGGCGAGGAAGCCCGAATCGACCGAGCCGACCACGACGCCCCGGCCGGTGATGCCGCGGGCATAGGCTTGGTCGGCCCGCATCGAGGTGAGACCCCAGTCACCCAGAAATTCCGGCGTACGCCAGCTCGCCGCGTTGCCGATGCGTCCCGGATCCTGGTACCCGGACGATTGCGCCAGCGCGGCGTAGGAGATCGTCGAGCAGAGGAGCGAGAGCAGGCCGCGGGCCGCCACGGTCTTCCCCCTCGATAGTGTTAGCACTTTCATCAAGACGCCTCATTCCGGCTGCGGGCTTTGCAGTCTTCTTCTTTTCCGGGTTTTCGCGCGAGCGCTGGGGACGATGCTAGCCCCGAGAAAGCCGGATTGATGCCATCGTCGGCTCATAACCGTGCCTTTCCGGATGGCCGTGGCGGAAACATCACGAAACACTGCATCCGTCCCCGTATCGGATGGAACAGATACTCTGGTGGAGCATTGGCCGGGGGATTCACCGCGAGGTGCCGGCATGACCCAGCAGATCCCGATCGACCCCGACTGCGTCGCCGACGCCCCTGCCGGCCCGGACGGTACCCATGCGATCCGCCCTGATCTCGCCTACCAGCGCCACGTCCTCGTCAACGTCGCCTATCTCGGCCCGCCAGGGGCGGGCGACCGGGGCTGGGTGCTGGTCGATGCTGGGATCGTGGGCTCGCGCGGCGCGATCGAATCAGCGGCGGCGGCCCGTTTCGGGGCAGGCGCCCGTCCGGCCGCGATCGTGCTCACCCACGGCCATTTCGACCATGTCGGCGTGCTGGAGGAGCTGGCGGAGGCCTGGGACGTGCCGGTCTGGGCGCACCCGCTCGAGCGGCCCTATCTCGACGGCAGCGCCGCCTATCCGGCCCCGGATCCGAGCGTCGGCGGCGGCCTCGTCGCCCGGCTGTCGCCGCTGTTCCCGACCCGTCCCGTCGATGTCGGCGCCCGTCTGCGCCTCCTGCCGGACGACGGCAGCGTGCCGCCCCTGCCGGGCTGGCGCTGGATCCCCACGCCGGGCCATTCCCCCGGCCATGTCTCGCTCTGGCGCGCCGCCGACCGGACCTTGATCGCCGGCGACGCCTTCGTCGCGACCGCGCAGGAATCGGTCTACGCCGTCGCCACCCAGGCGCCGGAGATGCACGGCCCGCCGCGCTACCTCACCACCGACTGGGATGCGGCCGGCCGCTCGGTCGAAACCCTGGCGCGGCTCGAGCCCGAACTGGCGCTCACCGGCCACGGACGGCCGCTGAACGGCCCAGGGCTCCGCCAGGCCCTGCACGCGCTCGCCCGCGACTTTGCCGCGGTGGCGGTGCCCGAAGAGGGGCGCTACGTCGGCTCGCCGGTTCGTGCCGGCGACCCGGACGCGACCCGCACGCCCTGAGCGGGTGCCGTCCCCGTTCTCCACACCCCGCCGGCCGCCGGCTCCCACCGCGCTCAAGACAGCTTGACCGAACCGATCCCGTCGTGGCTTGTTCACTTTATGTTCTAACGTGAGTCGGCCTCGGCCGGCGCCGTGCGGGGATGAATCATGAGCTACGAGCCGGCGGAACGACGGGACGGACGGGCGCCCGGCGTCGAGACGATCGCGACCGCATATCTCGCGGCCGCGGGAGGCGATGCCGCTCTCGCCCTGCGCCGGGCGATCGCCGACGCACTCGCCGACCTCGGCGAGGCCGAGCGGCGCACCCGCCAGCAGGACCGGCTGATCTCGCAAGGCTACGTGCGGGCGGGGAGAGGCGGCCGGTTCACGCTCTGACGCAGGACCCGAGACGCCACCTCTCGCGGCCCGTCTCCTGCGCCCTTGCAACCCATCCCCGCCCATACGATCCTGCCGCCCTACCGGGAGGAACGCCCTTGTCGCTCAGCTTCGGAATCCTCGTCTTCCCGCAGGTCCAGCAACTCGACCTCACCGGACCCTACGAGGTCTTCGCCTCGGTGCCGGACAGCGCGGTCCACCTGATCTGGAAGACCGGAGAATCGGTCCCTTCGGCCACCGGGCTGCCCTTCGTGCCGACCGCGACCTTCGAGACCTGCCCGCCCCTCGACGTGCTCTGCATCCCGGGCGGCAGCGGGGTGAACGCTCTCCTCGAGGACGAGGCGGTGCTGGATTTCGTGCGGGCGCGGGCGGCGGAGGTCCGCTACCTCACCTCGGTCTGCACCGGGGCGCTGGTGCTCGGCGCGGCCGGGCTGCTGACGGGCAAGCGGGCCACCACGCACTGGTACGCGCACGATTTCCTCTGCCGCTTCGGCGCGGTGCCGGTGCAGGACCGCGTGGTGCGCGACGGCACCCTGATCACCGCCGGCGGCGTGACCTCGGGCATCGATTTCGGCCTCGCGGTGGTGGCGGAACTCCTCGGGCGCGAGGAGGCCGAGACGGTTCAGCTCACCCTCGAATACGCGCCGGCCCCGCCCTTCGGATCCGGCACCCCGGCCGAGGCGCCGGACGCGGTGGTGGAGCGGGCGAAGAAGCGGCTGTCCGGCTCGCGGGCGGCCCGGGAGGCGATCATCGGGCGGATCACCTGAGTCGCTCCCCGACCGGATTCGATCCCGACAGCCGGCAGCGGGCAACCCTGCCGATCGGCCATCTCGAGCCGACCTCGTCGCGTCGAGCTCCGCTGTGCGGCCCCCGAACGATGCGGCGGGCCCGATCTCCGACGATGCCAATCGAGCAAGCTCCGACACGACGGAAAAGTCGATCATTGCCGGCCTCTCGCCGGCGCCCGAGTTTCGCTGCAAGCGAGACTGGAGCGTCTTGACGACGACGGGGATGCCGGCTCGTCGCAGAAAATGCGAAAAAAATCGAAGACTGGAGGAGCGTCGCGATTGCGGCGCGATCGTGCCGTGATCGAGCGGGAGAACGGTCGAACTCGGCCCGTCGAGCCAGCCTTGCGCTCAGAGCCTGTTTGAGCAGGACTTCTACCCAAGACTTGAGGCGGGCGGGATCATCCTACCCTCTAACCTCATCCTGAGGTGCGAACGACGTGAGCCTCGAAGGAGGACTCCACAAGCCTATGCGATCCCTGGAGCCCTCCTTCGAGGTAAGTCGATCTGCGATCGCGTGCGATCTCTGATCGCCAACACCTCAGGATGAGGTAGAAGGGTAGGATATTTCCTGATTTTTCTCAGTTTTTGTTAAATCAACTTGCTCAAACAGGCATCCCGCCTGCCTCGATTCTTGTGTGGAAATCCTCCTCAAACAGGGGCTCACACCTTCCGCTCGCTGCTCGGCGGCCGGCCGAAATGGTCGACGTAGGATTTCGAGAAATGCGAGGCCGAGGTGAAGCCGCATTCGATCGCGATCGACAGGAGCGGCATCGCAGTCTGGCGGATCAGGTGGCGGGCGTGTTCCAGGCGAATACGCAGGTAGTGCTTGGCCGGTGAGCGCCCGAGATATTTCAGGAACAGGCGCTCCAGCTGCCGCTTCGAGAGATGGACCGACTCGGCCAGGTCCTGGCTGCCGAGCGGCTCGGCGAAGGTCTTCTCCATCAGGCCGACGACGTGCAGGAGCTTGGGATGCGCCACGCCTAGGCGCATCCGCAGGTCCATGCGCTGGCGCTCGCCCGATTCGCGGATGCGGTGGTGGATGAGCTGGTCGGCGACGTCCGCCGCGATGTCCGCCCCGTGGTCGCGCACGATCAGGGACAGCATCATGTCGGCCGCCGCGGTGCCGCCGGCGCAGGTGAAGCGGTTGCGGTCGATCTCGAACAGGTCGGAGCCGATCTCGAGCCCGTCATGCTCGGAGGCGAGGCTCGCCTGGTTCTCCCAGTGGATCGTCGCCCGGTAGCCGTCGAGGAGGCCGGCCTTCGCCAGCACGTAGGTGCCGGTACAGACCGCGCCGATCGCGCCGCCGCGGATGCAGGTCCGGCGCAGCAGCGTCTGCAGCGTCCGGTGATCCCGGCGCTGGATGTCGATGCCGCCGCAGACGATGGCCATGTCGAGGGCGGGCTCGAGGGCCTGCGCTTCGCCGAAGCTGCCCGCGACCTGAACCTCGACGCCGTTGGAGGCGGTGCATCGCGTGCCGTTCTCCGACCACAGCGAGTAGCGGTAGAGGTCGCGCCGCGCCGCCCGGTTGGCCAGGCGCAGCGGCTCGATCGCCGACGAGAACGCGATCATCGAGAAGTTGTCGACGAGCAGGAAACCGACGGACGTCATGTCGTCGGTGACGGCGGCGCTGGCCGTCGCCGTGGGACCGACCGTCCCGACAATGCCCACCGTCCCGGCCGTCATCGTCCGATCCTCCGTCAGATCGTCACCGTCTCGACATGCGAGAATGACTCCAAGGAAGGTCTGGTGGCAAGCGCCTTCGTGTCCCTAGGGCAGCCGCGACGGCGGTCACCCCCGTCCGGCCGCAAATTCCGTTCAAGTCGCAAATCCCAAACTCGCGGTCGCCAGCGCGCAAGCCCCCAGCCGCCGGCGGCCCGATGATCCCTCATCACAGCGAGGCCGACCGATGCGCCGATTTTCCCTCTCGTCGCTGCTCACGGAATCCCTGAAGGGGCACCGGGGTTGGGGCCGCCAGTGGCGGGACCCGCAGCCGAAACCCGCCTACGACGTCGTCATCGTCGGCGGCGGCGGCCACGGCCTCGCGACCGCCTATTACCTCGCCACCGTGCACGGCATCACCAACGTCGCGGTGCTCGAGAAGGGCTGGATCGGCGGCGGCAATACCGGCCGCAACACCACGATCATCCGCTCGAACTACCTCTACGACGAGAGCGCCGCGCTCTACGAGCATGCGCTCAAGCTCTGGGAAGGCCTGTCCCAGGAGCTGAACTACAACGTCATGTTCTCGCAGCGCGGCGTGCTGATGCTCGCCCACAACCTGCACGACGTGCAATCGTTCAAGCGCCACGTCTATGCCAACCGCCTCAACGGCATCGACAACGAGTGGCTGACGAAGGAAGAGTGCAAGGAATTCTGTCCGCCGATCGACATCTCGGGCAGCCTTCGCTACCCGGTCCTCGGCGGCGCGCTCCAGCGCCGGGCCGGTACCGCCCGCCACGACGCGGTGGCCTGGGGCTATGCCCGCGGCGCCGATGCCCGCGGCGTCGACATCATCCAGAACTGCGAGGTGAAGGGCATCCGCCGCGACGCCTCCGGCGCCGCGATCGGCGTCGAGACCACGCGCGGCTATATCGGCGCCAAGCGCATCGGCGTGGTGGCGGCCGGCCACACCTCGACCGTGATGGCGATGGCCGACGTGCAGATGCCGCTCGAGAGCTACCCGCTCCAGGCGCTGGTGTCGGAGCCGGTCAAGCCGATCTTCCCCTGCGTGGTGATGTCGAACGCCGTCCACGCCTACATCTCGCAATCGGACAAGGGCGAGCTGGTGATCGGGGCGGGCACCGACCAGTACACCTCCTACAGCCAGCAGGGCGGCCTCCACATCACCACCCACACGCTGGATGCGATCTGCGAGGTCTTCCCGCAATTCACCCGGATGCGGATGCTGCGCTCCTGGGGCGGCATCGTCGACGTGACGCCCGACCGCTCGCCGATCATCGGCAAGACCCCGGTCGAGAACCTGTTCGTCAATTGCGGCTGGGGCACCGGCGGCTTCAAGGCGACGCCCGGCTCGGGCCACGTCTTCGCCCACACGCTGGCCACCGGCACGCCGCACGCGATCAACGCACCGTTCACCCTCGACCGGTTCCGCACCGGTCGCCTCATCGACGAAGCGGCCGCCGCCGCCGTCGCGCACTGATTTTCGATCACACCGACGCGACGAGGCTCCCGATGCTGCTGATCGCCTGCCCTTATTGCGGCAACCGCCCGGAGACCGAGTTCCGCTGCGGCGGACAGGCCCATATCGCCCGGCCCATCGAGCCGGCGGCGCTCTCCGACGCGCAATGGGCCGAGTTCCTGTTCGTGCGGGACAATCCGCGCGGGGTGCATGCCGAGCGCTGGAACCACGTCCATGGCTGCGGCCGCTGGTTCAACGCGCGGCGCGACACCGTGAGCGACCGCTTCATCGAGACCTACAAGATGGGCGAGACGCCCAAATCGCAAGAATCCACCTCCACACAGTCGACCCCCACTCAGGCAGACGCGAGGGCGTGATGGCACAGCCGTTCAGATTGTCCCGCGGCGGTCGCATCGACCGCACGCGCCCGGTCCGCTTCACCTTCAACGGCCGCACCGTCGAGGGCTTCCACGGCGACAGCGTCGCCTCGGCGCTGCTCGCCAACGGCATCCACCTCGTCGGGCGCTCGTTCAAGTATCACCGCCCGCGCGGCATCCTGAGCCACGGCCCCGACGAGCCGAGCGCGCTGCTCTCGGTCGATCGCGGCCCCGGCCGGATCGACCCGAACAACCGCGCCTCGGTGGTCGAGGCGAGAGACGGGCTCAAGACCCTGTCGCAGAACCACTGGCCGTCGCTGGAGCACGATATCGGGGCGGTCAACGACCTGCTCTCGCCGGTCTTCGTCGCCGGCTTCTACTACAAGACCTTCATGTGGCCCCGGAAGTTCTGGGACAAGGTCTACGAGCCGTTCATCCGTGCCGCCGCGGGCCTCGGCAAGGCCCCGGCCGTGCCCGATCCCGACCGCTACGCCAACCGCCATGCCCATTGCGACGTGCTGGTGGTCGGCGCCGGTCCCGCGGGCCTCGCCGCGGCGCTCGCCGCCGCCCGCACCGGCAAGCGGGTGATCCTCGCCGACGAGGGCCCGGAGCCCGGCGGCACGCTGCTGCACGACGTGAATGCCGAGATCGACGGCCGCCCCGCCGCCGAGTGGCTGAGCGCGACGCTCTCCGAACTCGATTCCCGCGAGAACGTCATCCTGCTGCCGCGGACCACGGCGTTCGGCTACTACAACCACAACCACGTCGCGCTCGCCGAGCGGATCACCGACCATCTGCCCAATCCCGGCACGGCGCCGCGCGAGCGGCTGTGGCAGGTCCGGGCCGGCGAGGTGGTGCTGGCCGGCGGCTCGCACGAGCGTCCGCTGGTCTTTGCCGACAACGACCGCCCCGGCATCCTGCTCGCCGAGAGCGCGCGGGTGTTCATCAACCGCTACGGCGTCGCGCCGGGCCGGCGGATCGTGTTCGCGACGAGCGGCGCCTCGGCCTATGCGGCGGCCCTCGACGCCAAGGCGGCGGGCCTCGCCGTGACGCTCGTCGACCTGCGCAGCGAGTCCGAGTGCGGGCCCGAGCTGGCACGCCTCAAGGCCGCCGGTGTCGAGGTCCTGACCGGCCACACCGTGATCGCCGCGAAGGGGACCAAGCGGGTCACCGGCCTGGTCGTGGCCCCGGTCGACCGGGCCGGGCGCTGCGGCGCCCACCGTGTCCTCGAGTGCGACTGCGTCGGCATGTCCGGCGGCTGGACACCGGCCGTCCACCTGTTCTCGCAATCCCGCGGCAAGCTCGCCTATGACGAGCGCCTCGACGCCTTCCTGCCCGGCACCTCGGCGCAAGCCGAGCGCTCGGCGGGCGCGTCGAAGGGCACCTACGACCTCGCGGCTGTGCTCACCGAAGGCTTCGCCGCCGGTGCGGCGGCGGCCGGTTCGGACGAGCGCAAGAGCTTCACCGCGAGCCCGACGCTCACCGGCTTCAAGCCGGTGCGCGCCATGCCGACCGATGCCGACCCGACCAAGGTTCGGGCCTTCGTCGACTTCCAGAACGACGTCACCGCCAAGGACATCAAGCTCGCGGTGCGCGAGGGCTTCCACTCGATCGAGCACGTCAAGCGGTACACCACGACCGGCATGGCGACCGACCAGGGCAAGACCTCGAACATGAACGCGCTCGGCATCGTCGCCGGGCAGCTCGACAAGACGCTGCCGGGCGTCGGCACCACGACCTTCCGGCCGCCCTACACCCCGGTGACCTTCGGCACCCTGGTCGGCCCGGCCCGCCACGCCCTGTTCGATCCGATCCGCACCACGCCGATCCACGACTGGGCCGAGGAGCACGGCGCAAAGTTCGAGAACGTCGCCCTGTGGCGCCGCGCCTGGTATTTCCCCAAGGCCGGCGAGGGCATCCACGCGGCGGTCGCCCGCGAATGCGAGGCGGTGCGCAAGGGGGTCGGCATCTTCGACGCCTCGACGCTGGGCAAGATCGAGGTGGTCGGCCCCGACGCGGCCGAGTTCATGAACCGCATCTACATCAACCCCTGGCTGAAGCTCGAAGTCGGGCGCTGCCGCTACGGGCTGATGCTGAAGGAGGACGGCTACATCCTCGACGACGGCGTCGTCGCCCGGATCGCGCCGGATTGCTTCCACGTCACCACCACGACCGGCGGCGCGCCGCGGGTGCTGGCTCACATGGAGGATTACCTCCAGACCGAGTGGCCGGACCTGAAGGTCTTCCTGACCTCGACCACCGAGCAATGGGCGGTGATCGCCCTCCAGGGGCCGAAGGCCCGCGAGGTCATCGCCCCCCTCGTCGACGGGATCGACCTGTCGCCGGAGGCCTTCCCCCACATGGCGATGCGCTCGGGCACGATCTGCGGCGTGCCGACCCGGCTATTCCGGGTCTCATTCACCGGTGAACTGGGCTTCGAGATCAACGTGCCGTCCGACCATGCGCGTGCGGTGTGGGAGGCGATCTGGGAGGCCGGGCAGCCCCACGGCATCACCCCTACGGCACCGAGACGATGCACGTCCTGCGGGCCGAGAAGGGCTACATCATCATCGGCCAGGAGACCGACGGCACGGTCACCCCGGACGATGTCGGCTTGGCCGGCATGATCGCCAAGGCCAAGAAGGACTTCGTCGGCAAGCGCTCGCTCGCCCGGCCCGACGTGGTGGCGAGCGGCCGCAAGCAGCTCGTCGGCCTCGTCACCGACGATCCCAAGCTCGTCCTCGACGAGGGCGCGCAGATCGTCGACGATCCGGGCCAGCCGATCCCGATGCGGATGCTCGGCCACGTCACGTCGAGCTACTGGAGCCCGAATTGCGGCCGCTCCATCGCCATGGCCCTGGTGGCCGACGGGCGCGCGCTCCAGGGCCGCCCCCTCCACGTCACCACGCCCGAGGGTTTTGCCCAAGTCACCGTCGTCGATCCGGTCTTCTTCGATCCCAAAGGCGAGCGCATCAATGCTTGAGGCTCTGTACCGCACCGCCCGCGCGCTGCCCCTCGGCCGCAGCAAAGCCGCCGACCCGGCCCACTCCGGCGTCCAGATCCAGCCCGCCGGCGCCGAGGCGCGCTTCGCGCTCCGGGTCCGCGATGCCGGCGCCTCGGCCGCCGGTCTTTCGCTCGACGGGCCGATCAACTCGCTGCGGGGCAATGACCGGCGCTGGATCGCCCGTCTCGGGCCCGACGAGTGGCTGGTCGGCTGCGACGAGTCGGAGGCCGACCACCTGCCTGCCGCCATCGCGGCGGATCTCGGCGAGAGGGCGCACGCGATCGTCGACGTCTCGCACCGCAACGTCGGCATCGACGTGAGCGGCCCGCTCGCCGCGGCCGTCCTCAATGCCGGCTGCCCGCTCGATCTCGGCGACGCGGCCTTCCCGCCGGGCTCTGCGACCCGCACCCTGTTCGGCAAGGCGGAGATCGTGCTGATCCGTCATGACGGCGCGACGCCGCGCTACCGGGTCGAGTGCTGGCGCTCGTTCGCCGTTTACGTCCACGGCCTCCTCGCCGAGGCCTCCCTCGGGGTCGGCGAAACGGCCCGGCGATGATCAGCGCCTTCGATCTGTTCAAGATCGGCATCGGCCCGTCGAGTTCGCACACGATCGGGCCGATGGTGGCGGCGCGCCGCTTCCGCGACCGCATCGCCCCGCGCACCGACGTGGCGCGGGTGACGGCCGAGATCTTCGGCTCGCTCGCCTGGACCGGGCGGGGCCACGGCACCGATGGGGCGATCGCGCTCGGTCTCCTCGGGCACGACCCGGCGACCATCGACCCCGACCGGGTCGCCGGCTACACGCAAGCGCTGGCCGAGACCGGCGAGACCGGCCTTCCGGGCGTCGCCTTCGCGCCGGATACGGATCTGATCTTCAACTTCAAGGACCTGCTGCCGCGCCATACCAACGGCATGCGGTTCCGCGCCCACGCTGCCGACGGCGCGATCCTCGACGAGGTGGTGTGCTACTCGGTCGGTGGCGGCTTCGTCGAGAGCGAGGGCGAGGCGGTCGATGCCGGCATTGAAGCGGTGGCGGTGCCGCACCCGTTCGACAGCGGCGCCGACCTCCTGGCGATCTGCGCGGCGACCGGCCTCACCATCCCGCAGGTGCAGCGCGAGAACGAGCGCGCGCTCCGCTCCGACGCGGCGATCGATGCCGGGCTCGACGCCATCCGCGACGCGATGCTCGCCTGCATCGCCCGCGGCCTGTGGATGGACGGGGTTCTGCCCGGCGGCCTCAAGGTCCGCCGCCGTGCCCGGCGCCTGCATGCGACGCTCGACGCGAACCGGCTCTCCAACAGCCGGCCGGCCCACGAGGTGATGGACTGGATCAGCCTGTTCGCCCTGGCGGTCAACGAGGAGAACGCATCGGGCGGCCGGGTCGTGACGGCGCCGACCAACGGGGCGGCGGGCATCGTGCCGGCGGTCCTGCGCTACATCGTCGATTTCTGTCCCGGCTGGACCGAGGAGCGCGGCCGGGACTATCTCCTGGCGGCAGCGGCGATCGGCGGCCTGATCAAGCGCCGCGCCTCGATCTCCGGCGCCGAGGTCGGGTGCCAGGGCGAGGTCGGCTCGGCGGCGGCGATGGCGGCGGCGGGGCTCGCGACGGTGCTCGGCGGCTGCCCGCGCCAGGTCGCCAACGCCGCCGAGATCGCGATGGAGCACCATCTCGGCATGACCTGCGATCCGGTCGGCGGGCTGGTCCAGGTGCCCTGCATCGAGCGCAACGCCTTCGGGGCCAACAAGGCGGTCGCGGCGGCGTCCCTCGCGCTCCACGGCGACGGCGTGCATTTCGTCAGCCTGGACCAGGTCATCGAGACGATGCGCCAGACCGGGCACGACATGCAGGACAAGTACAAGGAGACCTCGCTCGGAGGGCTCGCAGTGAACGTGGCGGCGTGCTGACGGGTATTCTGTGAAGTTATAGTATTTCCTCGGCGCAATCGTGCAGAGAACCGGAACGGTCACCGCGCCTGAACCCTCCACCTCCGCGCAGGGCTATTCGGGAAAGGTGTAGCGCGCCTCCCCTCTCCCGTGTGGGAGAGGGGTCGGGGGTGAGGGTGGCTCGACTTCCGTGTAAAGCGGAGAGCGTCGAGCTGCGCAGCTCAATGGTTCAGGGTCACTGCGGAAACCGAGCCACCCTCACCCCCGGCCCCTCTCCCACTCGGGAGAGGGGAGACGCGCCACAATTTTCCCCGGACAGACCTGCACAGAGGGGGACGGTTGCAGCGCGGCGACCGTGGTCTTTCAAAGACCACCCGAAACAAGCACTCACGCGCCGTCGGCGCGCACCTCCGGCAGGGCGAACGGCGTCACCTCGTGCCCCTCGTCCCGCAGGGCCGCGACGAGGTCGCCCGGGACCAGGTTGAGGGTCCGGGTGCTCACCAGCGGGTGGACGTTGATCCGCGCCTCGTCGAGCAGGCTGTCCTGGAGTAAGACCTTGACGCTGCCCGGCGCGGCGTTGAGGGCGGCGAGCGGCGAGACGGCGCCACTCTCGACGCCGAGCTGCTCGCGCAGCGCGTCGGCGCTGGCGAAGGACAGCCCGCCCTTCGCGCCGAGCACCGATCGGAACGCCTTGAGGTCGACGGCCGCGTCGTGGTGGAGCGTCACCAGGAAGTAGGTCTTCTTGTTGTCGCGCAGGAAGAGGTTCTTGGTGTGGGCGCCGGCGATGTCGCCGCAGACCGCCATCATCGCCTCGACCGTCAGGACCGGCGGGTGTTCGAACAGCTTGTAGGCGATGCCGCGCTCGCGCAGCCGGGCCAGGAGGTCGTCGGGAGTCAGGGGCATGGTTTCCTCGGGATGACGGGATGAAGCTCAGCGGCGGGCGGGCGCCACGACGCCGATCCCGCGCAGATAGGCCAGAATCTCCCGCGCCGCCTCGTCCGGATCGGGGTCGACGAGGAGGCGGCCGCTCGCGGCCGCGCCGGACTCCCCCGTCGCCGCCTTCAGGCGCTTGGCGGCCGAACCTCCCGTCGGGGCGCCCTTCACGAGCTTCGGACGACGCCGGTAGGGCCGTTCCTCGACGGGGATGGCCGGAGCGGGATCGGTGGCGGCCGGGTCGATCGGGCCGAGCGACTCGATGGATCCGCGCCGCGCCAGGCCGAAGGCATAGGCGAGGGGGCCGGAGCGTCGGGATGCACGGTCGCCACGACGGGCCCGCGCACCACGACGCGTCGCAGGGCGCCGCGGCCGAGGCTCTGGTCGAGGCACAGGGTGCCGGCCTCCGCGCCGGGCGCGACCGAGACCACGTCGGGGATCAGCGGCCGGCCGAGCGCCGCGGCCAGCGCATAGGGAACGATCCCGCTCTCGTCGCCGCCCTGGCTGCGCCGGCCGGCCACGACGAGGTCGGGTGCCGTCGCGGCGAGCCGTGCGGCGAGAGCCGGCACCGGATCGGCGCCCTCGCTGAGCGCCACGTGCTCGATGCACCCGAGGCCCTGCCCGAGGGCGTCGGCCACCGCCGCAACGTCCGGTCCGGCATGGAGGCCGTAGGCCCGCCCGAGTCCGGCGGCGATCCGGATCGCCTGCGCCTCGAGCCGGGGCAGCACGGCCGCGCCGGAGACCGGATGGCGGCCGGCGGAGAGAAGCACGGCGATCTTCACGAGCGGTCCCCCGCCTCCTGCGCTTGCGATTCCTGCGCTTCCCGGGCCAGCAGCCGCAGCAAAGCCGGCATGACCTCCTGCGCGTCCTTCACGACCGCGAGCCCGGCCCGCTCGATCATCGCCGCGTGCAGGTCGGTGTTGACCGCGACCACGTGCTCGCAGCCGGCGACGCCCTGGAGGTGCTGCGGCGCGCCGGAGATGCCGAGGGCGAAATAGCAGGTCGCGGCGAGCACCGTGCCCGAGGCGCCGACCTGGGACTGGCGCGGCATCAGCCCGGCATCGCACAGGACGCGGCTGGCGCCCGGGGTGGCGTGGAGCGCCGCGACGAGCTGCCGGAACGCGTCGAGGTCGTGGATGCCGTTGCCGGCCGAGGTCACGAACTCGGCGAGGCCGAGCGGTACCGTCGCCGGATCGGCCGGGATGCGCTCGGCGGACAGGATCGCCGAGGGCGGTGCGGAGGCCGGGGCGAGCTCGACCGGGAGCGGCCGTGCCTCCCTGGGTGCGCCGGCATAATCGGCGACCGCGTCCGGCGCCACGCTGGCGAGGAGGCCGGGCGCGGCCCGCTGCTCGACCCGGCGCCCGCGGGCCGGGCGCACCAGGCCATTGGCGGCGACGACCTCGGCATTGTCGAAGAGCGACGCTCCCATCCGCACCGCGACCCGGCGGGCGAGATCGCCGCCGTCGAGGGATTCGGGGAACAGGACGTGACGCGGGGAGACGATCGAGAGCGCCGCCGCGACCCAGGCGGCGCGCTGGTCGGGATCGGCCCCGGCTTCCTCCAGGGCGAGATAGCGGTCGGCACCGGCCGGCCCGCAGGCCTCGCAGGGCCCGAGCGAGACGACGACCACACCGCCCTCGCGCCCGGCCAGGGCCCGGGCGGCACCGAGAACCTGGCGGTCATGGGCCGAGAGGCGGCCCCCGGCGGCGTCGGGCACCACCGCCACCAGGAAGGCGGGATCCTCGATCACCAGGATCTTCGGCCCGCCTCCGGGAGCGGACGCGGCCGGGCCTCGGCGACGACCGGCATCGCGCTGCCGACGATCTGGCTCAGATCGTAGCGTGGGCGATTCGCCCCGGGGATCTGCTGGCCGGCGCGCTCCGTGCGGGGATCGCGGCGAGGGCGACCGCCCGCGGCTTTCGCGGTCCGGTCGTAGCGCGGACGGTTGCCGCCGGCGATCTGGATCGCCGCCCGCTCGGCGCGGGGATCGCGACGGGGCCGGGTCATCGTTCCGCCTCCACGGCCTGGAGCAGCAATTCGGCGATGTCGCGAATCTCGGCCTCGCGGTCGGTCACGCCCTCCAGCATCGCGGTGCAGGACGGGCAGGCCACCGCCACGATGCCCGCCCCCGTCTCCGCGGCCTGGGCCATGCGCAGGTCGGGGATGCGCCGCTCGCCCGGGATGTCGCTCACCGGCGCGCCGCCGCCGCCGCCGCAGCACATCGCCCGCTTGCCCGAGCGGGCCATCTCGACCCGCGACAGGCCGATCGCGTCGAGGATTGCGCGGGGCGCCTCGGTCTCGCCGTTGTAGCGCGCGAGGTAGCAGGGGTCGTGGTAGGTCACCGAGAGGTCGGGCAGCCTCCGGGGTGCGAGCGTGCCGGCCCGGATCAGCTCCAGCAGCAGGGCGGTGTGGTGCATCACCGTGTAGTGCCCGCCGAAGGCCGGGTACTCGTTGCGGAGCGCGTGCAGCGCATGCGGGTCGGCGGTGACGATGCGGGTGAACCGGTACTTCGCGAGCATCGCGATGTTCTCCCGCGCGAGCCCCTGGAAGGTCGCCTCGTCGCCGAGCCGGCGGGCGAGGTCGCCGGTATCGCGCTCTTCCGCCCCCAGCACCGCGAAATCGACGTTCGCGCGGCGCAGGAGCCGCACCAGCGCCCGGAGCGTCCGGCCGTAGCGCAGGTCGTAGGCGCCCTCGCCGAGCCAGAGCAGCACGTCGGCCTCATGGCGGTCGGCCATCAGCGGCAGGTCGAGGCCTGCGGCGAAGTCGGTGCGGGCGGCGAGCGGGCGGCCGCCGGGGTCGCCGGCCTGGCGCAGCTCGGTCACCGGGCCGATCGCCTTCTCGGGTAGAGCCGCACGCTCAAGCGTCTGGTAGCGGCGCAAGGAGACCACCGCGTCGACATGCTCGATCATCATCGGGCATTCCTCGACGCAGGCCCGGCAGGTGGTGCAGGACCACAAAGTGTCGGGATGGATGCGGGCCTCGGGCCCGATCAGCCCGGCGAGGGGGCCGCGCTCGCCTTGCCCCTCGCGGCCGCCCGGATAGGGATTGCCGGCATAAGGCGGCTCAGCCGGATTGAGGCCGGCGACGAGGTCCTGGATCAGGCGCTTGGGGTTGAGCGGCTGGCCGGCGGCGAAGGCCGGGCAGGCGGTCTCGCAGCGGCCGCAGGACACGCAGGCATCGTAGGAGAGCAGCCGGTTCCAGGTGAAGTCCGCCGGCATCTCGGCGCCGAGCCGCGGGGCCTCGAGGTCGAGGGGCTGGAGCGCGGTGTCGGGCCGGCCCTCGAACCGGCCGGGCCGGGGATGGGCGGCGAGATGCAGCGCCCCGGCGACCGCGTGGCGCATCGGACCCTGGCGCACCTCGAAGGCGAGGCCCAAGCCGCCTGCCGCCGCGAGCGCGAGGGTGAAGGGCAGGGCGATCCCGCCGGCACCGAGCGCCAGCAGCAGGGCGGTGAGCGTGCCGCCGACCGCGTAGGCGAGGAGCAGGAGGGGCAGGATCTGGAAGCGCCCGGCCGAGAGGCGCTTCTGCTTTGCAGGATAGCGGCGGGCGCCGACGAGGATCGAGCCGGCGGCGGTGACCGCGAAGGCGAGCGCCACGAGAAGCCAGTAGGCCCGGGAGCCGGCGAGCGGCGGCAGGATCGCCAGCGCCGTCAGGAGCGAGGCGGCGAGCAGCCCGCCCGCCACGACGGCATGCATCCGCGAGGCATACGAATCCCGCGCCACGACGTGGTGGACATCGACGAGGTAGCGGCGCGGCACTTGCGCGAGGCCGTGGAGCCAGGCCACCGGCGCGGCCGACCCGACCCGCCAGAGCGCCGCGCGCCGGGCGGTCTGGACGAGGGCCAGGGCCGCCATGGCCCAGACGAGGCCAGGAAACACCGTGGTCAGGGGCATGAGGCTGTGCATGACGGCGGGCCTAGGGGCTTGGCGGTACGATGGAATTCATGCCTGCGGGCGGCACCGCCGCCTGACCCTCCCCCCTCTGCGGGGGAGGGTGGTCCCTGCGTCAGCAGGGGCCGGGAGAGGGGACGCCGCTTCCAGAGAGGTCGCGCGCTGCATGAAGAGCGCCACACCCGGCGCCGTCGCGCTGCCTCTCTCCCGGCCCCCTTCGGGGGCGACCCTCCCCCGCAGAGGGGGAGGGTTGGCGTCGCGCTGCCCGCGTTCTATCGGTCCACAGGACTCAGATGTCCTTGCACAACCGCAGCGCATCGTAGATCGCCGCATGGATGTTGCGGCCGGCCACCGCATCACCGATGCGATACAGCGCGTAGCCCTTGGACAGGTCGAAGGGCTGCGGCTCGCCGCGCAGCATCGCCTCCTGGTCGGTCTGGCCGCGATTGACCGACGCGCCTTTGAGCCCGTGATAGAGCGCGTCGACCGGCAGGGTGCCGTGATCGACCACGATGCGGTCGACGACCCGCTCCTCCTCGGCATCGGTCATGGTGTTGCGGAGCGCCGCCACGAACCGGTTGCCCTCCGGATAGATCTCGATCAGCTCCATGTTCGGCGTCATCACGACGCCGAGCTTGTAAAGCTCGCGCAGGTGGATCGGCTGGTTGGTGGTGCCGACCTCCTCCGCCACCATGCGGTCGTGAGTGGCGACCTCGACGAGGCAGCCGCGCTTGGCGAGCAACTCGGCGACGGACGAGGCGTTGTGCTGGCCCATCTCGTCGTAGAGCAGGACCGAGCCGGTCGGCTCGACCGCCCCCGACAGCACCTCGGCCGTCGTCACCGCGTGCTGCGCCGCGCCCTTGGCATGGCCGCGGGACGGCGTGCCGCCGGTCGCCACGATGACGACGTCCGGCGTCTCGGCTAGAACCGCGGCTTGCGTCGCCTCGGTGTTGAGCCGCAGGTCCACCCCGAGCTTCGTCACCTGCGCCACGAGCCAGCGCGGGATGCCCGACATCGCCTCGCGCCAGCCGGCCTTGGCCGCGAGCCCGATCTGGCCGCCGGCCTGCCCGCTCTTCTCGAACACGACGACCGCGTGACCACGCTCGGCGCAGACCCGGGCCGCCTCGAGCCCGCCGGGCCCGGCGCCGATCACCACGACGCGCCGGCGGACATCCGCCTTGCGGATCTCGTGCGGCATCGTCGCCTCGCGGCCGGTGGCGGCGTTCTGGATGCAGAGCGCGTCGCCGCCGACATAGATCCGGTCGATGCAGTAGCCGGCCCCGACGCATTGGCGGATGTCGTCGGCCCGTCCCTCGGAGAGCTTTTTCACCAGATGCGGGTCGGCGATGTGGGCGCGGGTCATCGCCACCATGTCGACATGGCCTTCAGCGACGGCGCGCGCCGCCGTCGCCAGGTCGGTGACGCGCTGGGCGTGGAAGACCGGAACGTCCACCTCGCGCTTGATCGCGCTCGGCAGGAACAGGAACGGGGCCACCGGGAACGACATGTTCGGCAGCGAGATCGCGTGGGCGATGTGGTCGCGCGCCTGCCCGCCGAGCACGTTGAGGAAGTCGACGAGGCCGCGCTTGGCGTATTCGGTCGCGATCGTCAGGCATTCCTCGTGGGAGAGTCCGTCGGCGATCATCTCGTCGCCGGACATGCGGATGCCGATGACGTAGTCGTCGCCGGCCGCCGCCCGCATCGCCTCCAGCACCTCGATGCCGAAGCGCATCCGGTTCTCCAGGCTGCCGCCATACTTGTCGGTGCGCTGGTTGACCGACGGCGACCAGAACTGGTCGATCAGGTGGCCGTGGGCGGCCGAGACCTCGCAGCCGTCGAGCCCACCCTCGCGGCAGCGGCGCGCGGCCTCGGCGAAGCTCTTCACCACCCGGGCGATGTCCTCTTCCTCCATCTCCTTCGGGATGGTGCGTGAGGCGGGCTCACGCCGGGGCGAGGGCGAGAGGGTGGGAAGCCAATGCTCGGTGTCCCACTTGGTGCGCCGGCCCATATGGGTGAGCTGGATCATCAGCTTCCCGCCATGGGCGTGGACCCGGTCCGAGAACTCCCGGAAATACGGGATCACCGAATCGTCGGCGACCGAGATCTGGTTCCAGGGCGCGGCCGGGCTGTCGGGGGCGACCGAGGAGGAGCCGCCGAACATGGTGAGCCCGATGCCGCCCTTCGCCTTTTCGGCGTGGTAGAGCTGGTAGCGCTCCTGGGGCTTGCCGTCGCGGCCGTAGCCCGGCGCGTGGCTCGTCGACATCACCCGGTTGCGGATGGTCAGGCCCTTGATGGTCAGCGGCTTCAGCAGCGCGTCGGCATTGGCGATCACGGGACGACTCCCGAAGGCAAGGGACCGGGGGAATTGGGCCAAGATTTTCGAAGGTTGGACGAGCCGTCAGCGCTCCACGACGAGGTCGCTCGTCGGCTTGGAGCAGCACAGCAGGGCCATGCCGGCATCGATCTCGCGCTGGCGGATGCCGCCGGCATGGGTCATCGCGACGGTGCCCTTGGCGACCTTCGACTTGCAGGTGCCGCACAGGCCCTTGGCGCAGGAGGAGGGCAGGCGGATGCCGGCCTTGCGGGCGGCGTCGAGGATCGTCGAATCCTCCGGGCAGTCGAGCACCCGGCGGGTCTTGGCGAACTCGACCCGGAAGGTCCTGACCGCCGGAGCGGTCTCGGCTTCGGCCAAAGATTCAGCATCGAGCGTCCGGGCGGCATCCGCCGCCGCCTGCTGCTCGGCCTCGGGCAGGGCGCCGAAGTCGAAGCTCTCCTCGTGGTGCCGGGCCATGTCGAAGCCCGCGTCGCGCAGCATCGCGCGCACGGCATCCATGTAGGGCTTCGGCCCGCAGACGAAGACCTCGCGCTCGCGGAAATCCGGCACCGCTTCGCTGAGGATGCCGAGGGAGAGGCGGCCCTTCGGCCCCGCCCACGCCTCGTCCGGCGCATCCGCCTCGCAGATCGCATGGAAGCGGAACCCCGGATCGAGCCGGGCCATCGTCTCGAGCTCGCCCCGGAACACGATGTCGGCCGGGCTGCGGGCGGAATGGACGAAGGCGACGTCGCGGGGCTCGCCGAGATCGTGGAAGGTGCGCGCCATCGCCATCATCGGCGTGACGCCGCTGCCGCCGGACAGAAGCAGGTATTTTTGCGCCGGATGGGTGAAGCAGGAGAAATCGCCCATCGGGCCCAGCGCCCGAACGGTATCGCCGGCCTTCAAGGTGTCGTGGAGCCAGTTCGAGACCGGGCCGCCGGGCACCCGCTTGACGGTGATCGACAGGGCGTGCGGCCGCGTCGGCGCCGAGGAGATCGTGTAGCAGCGGTTGATCGTCTCGCCCCCGATCTCGAAGGCGAAGGTCAGGAACTGGCCCGGCGCGTAGGCGAAGCGCCGGGGCTCGGCCGGGGCCAGGACGAAGGTCTTCACGTCGTGCGTCTCCTGGCGCACGGCGAGGCAGACCAGGGCGTCGTCGGCCTCCGCATCCCAGGAGGCTGAGGCCGCGAGACGCGCGGCGGCCGGTTCGGTGGAGGCGGGGGCCGAAATCATGGTGCTAGCGCCCCAGATGCGCGGCCATGCGGCCGACATACCAGTTGCAGAACTTCTCCACGAGCATTTCGGTGTTCGGCGAGTAGGGGCCGGGCTCGTAGGCCGGGCTCGCGACGCCCTGCTGGCAGATGCCGACGAGCTCGCTGTCCTGGTCGTTGGTGGCTTCCCAGACGCCGATCAGGTTGGCGAGGTCGTAATCGACGCCCTCGACCGCGTCCTTGTGGACGAGCCACTTGGTGCGCAGCAGCGAGCGCTCGGCATCGAGCGGCAGCACCGAGAAGGTGACGATGTGGTCGCCGAGGAAGTGGTGCCAGGAATTCGGCTGCGTCCAGACCGAGAGACCGCCGAGCTTGGCGTTGGTGAAGTCGCCGAGCAGCTTCCTGCAGGCGGCCTTGGTGTCGAGGGTGTGGGATTCGCCCTCGCCGTCGAGGGGCAGGCGCTCGGTGCGGAACGCCGTCACCATCGTGTCGAGCTCGTCGATCTCCCGCGACGGCAGGCCGTCCGCCTCCCACTCGCCGTGGCGGGTCTTGAGCAGGCAGCCGTAGCGCTCGGCTTGAGCGCGGTCGTGCTCGTCCATCTCCTCCGGCGCGAAGCCGAAGCCGTAGGCGAAGAGCGGCACGGTCAGCTCGGGATGGTTGGCCCCGCAGTGATAGCACTCGCGGTTGTTCTCCATCGTGAGCTTCCAGTTGCCCGGCTCGATGATGTCCTTCTGGAACGCCACCTTCGTGTCGCGCACGTTGTGCGGCGCGATGTAGGGGCCGAGACGCGCCGCCATCTCGTCGAAATCGGACGGGGCTTCCTGGGACAGGCAGATGAAGAGCAGGCCTTCGAGCGAGCGGAGATGCACGGGCTTGAGGCCGTGGCAGCCCTTCTTAAAATCCGGACCCATGTGCTCGGCATGGATCAGGTTGCCGGTGAGGTCGTAGGTCCAGGAATGGTAGCGGCAGACCAGGTTGCCGACCGTCGACTTCTCGTCGTGGACCAGGCGCGCGCCGCGGTGGCGGCAGACGTTGTGGAAGGCGCGGATCTCGTTGTCGTCGTCGCGCACGATCGCGACGGAGGTCTTGCCGATGTCGACGACCATCACGTCGCCGGCCTCCGGCACGTCGGGCTCCACGCCGACATAGATCCAGTGGCGCCCGAAGATGACCTCCATGTCGGCCTCGAAGATCTCGGGGCTGAGATAGAACGGGGCCGGCAGGGTGTAGCCAGGGCGGCGCTCACGCAGGAGGCGCTGCAGCGGGGTCGGCGTCACGTCGAGCATGGGGCCTCGCAAGGCATATCGAGCGAGGACGACTATCCCCGCCGGACCGGCTCTCCGCTGCCGTGCCAGCGACATTCCGTTGGCTCGCTGCGACGCCCGCGGATCCTCCCCTCGACGCCCGGACTTCCGGCTTCAGGACAGCCCTCGCGTCCGGAGCCTCACGCCACCAGGCGGATGGCGGGTGCCGGCGCATCGCAGGCGTAACGGCGGCAATGCTGGAGGTACCCCACCTCGTGCCGACCAGCGAGTTCGACCACGCTCGACCACAGCCAGGATGGTGCCTCCCCGTCGCAGCCCCTCGTGACCTCCG